>JALOAM010000104.1 GCA_023228765.1 Dehalococcoidia bacterium | reverse complement strand
CGCGACGCTCCTCCTGCACCTCGGGCTTGGCACTCCGCCGTTGTCCTCGCTGCCGCAGCTCGTGATCCCACACCCGGTCGAGGTCCGCCGGGTCGTGTTCGTAGGCCTCGATGAGTTCGTCGAGGGGCCGTGCCCGCTCGGCAAGCGCCTCCGCGACAAAGCGCAGCGGCGCGGCAAAGTCGAGCGCGTAGCCTTTCGCGAGGCCGGGGTTCACCTGCGGCATCCGGCGATCATCGCACGGCCTCACGAGCGTCGCCCTGGTCACCAGGCGCCGGTGAACGCACAAACTCTACACCACAGAGCACTTTACCTCCGTCGGTGATCCGCTATCCTCCCGTCATGCTCCACGCCATCGACCACGACCCCGAACCGCCTCGGCTCGCCGACCGCGCCGAGGACAACCTGCGCTTCATCCGCTCGGCGATGGAGAGCTCCTCGAGGTTCACCGAGGTGTCCGGCGTCGGGATGCTCCTGATCGGCGTGACGGCGGTCGCCGCGACGCTGGTGGCCGCGGCTCAGAGCTCGGACCGCGCGGCGGTGCTGGTGTGGGAGGCCGAGGCAGTCGTCGCGGTCGCGATCGGCGTCCTGGCGACGCTGCACAAGGCGCGAGGACGGTGGCAGCGGCTGCTGGCGGCACCGGCGAGGAAGTTCGCGCTGGGGCTGATGCCGCCACTCGCGGCGGGCGGGGTCCTCACCTTCGTGCTTCAACGGGAGGAGCTGTTCGATCTCCTGCCGGGGATGTGGCTGGTCATCTACGGCGCGGCTATCGCGGCAGCGGGGGCGTTCTCCGTCCGGATCCTGCCGGCGCTCGGGTTCAGCTTCATGGCCGTCGGCACCCTCGCGTTCCTCGCGCCCTCGGGCTGGGCGTGGTGGCTGCTCGGCACCGGGTTCGGCGGGCTGCACATCGTCTTCGGCGCCGTGATCGCGAGGCGCTACGGTGGCTGAGACCGATGCCGCTCGACAGCCCACCCCACCGGACGAGGGGTCCCCGCGCCGTGCGTCCTCGGCGGAACGCGCGATCGCGCGGTCTCCGCAGCTCGACTCCGTCATCCACGAGCGGACTCGCCTCGGGCTGGTGAGCGCCCTCGCGGCGAATGAGCGCCTGAGCTTCGTCGAGCTGAAGTCGCTCCTCGGCGCGACGGACGGCAACCTCAGCGCGCACGCGCGCAAGCTGGAGGACGCCGGCTACATCACCGCCCACAAGCGGTTCGAGGACCGCGTCCCTCGCACCGAGTACGAACTCACTCCCGCCGGCCGTGAGGCCCTGCAGCGGTACGTGGAGCACATGGAAGCGTTGATCCGAGTCGCGCGCGGCCGGTAGCGGACGCTGCCTGCCGATTTTTTTTGAGGAGCAACTCTGTGATGCAAAGTCCTCCGAGCACCGCCCGCCCTGACGGCGAACGACCCGGGTTCCACGTGGCGATCCTGATGGACGGCAACGGTCGCTGGGCCACCGCCCGAGGCCTGCCGCGGCCAGCCGGGCACCAGGCGGGTGCGGACGCCCTCCGTCACATCGTGGAGGCGGCCCCCGACCTCGGCATCCGCACGCTCACCGTGTATGCGCTCTCGTCCGACAACTGGCACCGCCCGAAGCGGGAGGTCATGGGCATCCTCCGGATGCTCCGCACCCGGCTCCGAGCGCAGGCGGCGGACTGCCTCCAGCGGAACGTGCGCATCAGCGTCATCGGGCGACGCGACCGGCTACCGCGTCACGTCCTCGCGGCGATCGAGGATGCCGAGCGCCTCACCCGCGACTGCGACGGCTGGCACTTCCGCATCGCCGTCGACTACTCGGCGCGTCACGCGATCGCCCAGGCAGCGCTCCGGGCGGCGCATCAGGGCGGCCTCCACGA
The DNA here is from genome assembly GCA_023228765.1 of Dehalococcoidia bacterium. Lineage (GTDB taxonomy): Bacteria > Chloroflexota > Dehalococcoidia > UBA2979 > UBA2979 > W-Chloroflexi-9. The sequence goes on along the minus strand of JALOAM010000104.1, from coordinate 9,284 downwards.
GGCATCACCCACCGGCGAGGATCCCGCCGCGCTCGCGCTGTTCGCGGCAGGGATGCGCAGCGACCTCGGCCCCGATGTCGACCTCGTGATCCGCACGGGCGGCGAGCAGCGGCTGAGCGACTTCCTGCTGTGGGAGTGCTCCTACGCCGAGCTCTACTTCACGCCCACCCTCTGGCCCGACTTCGACGGCGCTGCCCTCGCGGACGCGGTCGCCGAGTTCCGGCGGCGTGACCGACGGTTCGGGCGTGTACCCGCACTGGTGGGTGCCCGATGACCGCCGCTGCCCTCGTCGTCAGCGACAGCCCGAGGGCGCGCGCCGCCGCGGAGACCGTCCTCGTCGCGGTCGCCCTCGGCGTGTTCGCGGACGTGCTGTTCTACGACGCCGCCCTCGGGCTGAACGCGCCGCTCTGGATCGGGGCGCTCGTCGCCGCCGTCCTCTACATCAGCCGCCACCGCGAGGAGCGCGCGTCCACCGTCGAGGTCGCGTGCTTGGCGCTGTCGTTCGCGGCCTCGGCAGCCCTCGCATGGCGAGGATCGCCAGCCCTGCAGGCGCTCCTCTTCCTCGCCTCGGGCGCCTTCCTCGTGCTGGGAGTCGCCGTGCGCTCCGGCCTGCCGTGGAGGCGCGCGGGGGTCGCGGTGCTCCTCGGTGGGCTGTTCGCCGCCGGCATCGCGATCGCTGCCGGCGTATACCGCGTGCAGGCGAGTCTCGAGTTGCACAACCACGTGCTGCGGCGCTCGAAGGAGGGCGCGGGGACGACCGCCCGCATCGTCGTGATCGGCGCTCCCCTGCTGCTGATCTTCGGGCTGCTGTTCGCCTCGGCGGATGCGGTGTTCGAGGACCACCTGGCGGACCTCATCCGCATCGACCTCGGGCCAGTCGTCCAGCACCTGTTCTGGCTGCTCGCGGGTGCGTGGTTCGCCGGCGGCGTCACCTGGGCCACGTTCGAGGGACGGCTATTCGAGGTCCCCGAGCCACGGCTCCCCGAGGCTCGCCGGCTCAAGGCGAGCGAGGTGGGGGTCGTCCTCGGCGCGCTCGCGGTGCTGTTCGCGGCGTTCGTCGCGGTGCAGTTGCGCTACCTCTTCGGCGGCCACGACCTCGTCCAGGACACCGTCGGTCTGACCTACGCCGAGTACGCCCGCCGCGGGTTCTTCGAGCTCGTCGCGGCGGCCGTCCTCCTGCTGCCGGTCCTCCTCCTGGCCGACTGGGCACGACGGCGCGGTGCACGGGCAAACACGATCTACCGAGTGCTCGCCGCGCTGCTGGTGTCGCTGCTCTTCGTCGTCATGCTGTCCGCCGTCCAGCGGATGCGCGTGTACGAGGAGGCGTATGGCCTCACCGAGGCGCGCCTCTACGTGGTCGCCGTCCTGCTGTGGCTCGCCGCGGTGTTCGCGCTGTTCTTCCGGACGCTGCTCCTCGGCCGGAACGACTGGTTCGTCGCGGGCTCGGTCGGCGCCGCCGCTGGCGTCCTCGCGATCCTCGTGGCGATCGCACCCGACGCGCTGATCGCCAGCCGCAACATCGAGCGCGCATCGGTCGAGCACCCGTTTGATGCCTACCACGCCGCGGGGCTTGGAGCGGATGCGGCGCCGATCCTCGCGAGGGACCTCGACCGGCTGTCGCCGAGCGATGCGTGCATCGTCGCGCGCTCACTCCTCGACCACTGGGGCGATGGCTCGGGTGACGACCTCCGCTCGTGGAACTGGAGCCGCGCCGCGGCCGCCCGCGCGGTCGATGGCGAACGGGCCGCCCTCGAGGCCGCGTGCGACGGACAACCCTGAGGCGGCGTCAGTCCTCGAACTGCGCGAGCAGGCCATCGAGGGCCAGCGCGAGCGGCGGCCGCAGGGCGGTCCCGGCGAACGAGTCCGCGAGCAGGCGGGCCGCGATGTCGTTGCGCCGGTAATGGCGGCCACCGCCGAGGGCGAACAGCTCCGCGCAGAGCTTCGTGGCCTCCTGCGAGACGTAGGTCTTGGTGCGGAGCACGCGGCCCGCGTACTCCGGCCCGGCGGCGGGACGCCACGCGGCGGCGGTCTCGTGGAGGTACGCGCTTAGCGCCTCGTACTTCATGCGCGCCTCGGCAAGCCTCAGGCGTACCGCGGGCGACGCCGGGGCGGGCGTGCTCATCACCGCCAGCAGCCCGGCGGCACAGCCGAGGGGGATCGCCGCGAAGAGGCAGAACCAGTAGGAGAGCGGCTGAGCGACCACGAAGAAGTTGGGAAAGCCCCACATCCGCACCGCGTTCACGTCCTGGTAGCGGACGCTGTGGCTCTCCGTGCTCCGCATCCCGAAGCCGTCCCAGTCCGTCGCGATGGTGACCCCGGGTGCGCGCGTGGAGACGAGGAACCCCTCCACCACCCCGGCGCCCGGGAGGTCATCCTGCGTCACCTTCGCGATCGAGAAGAAGACGTCCGCGTTCGCCCCGCCACTGGCGAGGATCTTCGCGCCGGAGAGGCGCCAGCCGTCCGCGGTCCTGGTCGCGATGGTCTTGGTCGCGTCGAACGAGCCGCCCGCGCCGGCCTCGGAGTTGGCGGCGGCGTAGTGGGTGCCCGCATGGAAGTCCTCGGCGATGCTGGCGAGCTGCTCCGGCCACTCGGCGCGGTATGCCTCGGGCGCCAGGTAGCCCACCGCCTCCGTGATGCCCGCGAACCCGACCGGCATCGCCACGATGAGCGCCGCCGAGGGCGACTCGGCGGCGAGCGTCTCGACGGCCCTCACCGCGTCGAGGCAGGTCCACCCGCTCCCCCCGTTGGCCGGCGAGAAGCCGGCGGCGATCAGGCCGCATTCGTGGAGCTCGCGGATGGTCTCGGTGGGGTAGCGCTCGGCATCCGCGCGTTCGCGCTCACCGGCCCGTCGAGCGATCTCGGGAACCTCTTCAACGCGTAGCACGATGCCCTCCAGGCTCCGAGCCGGAGGGCATCCTACGCCCTGCTCGACCTCGTCGGGCATACTCGGAGCATGTCTCCGGACGCCCTCCTGCCATCCGCATTCGAGGCGATCCCGGCGCTCGCCGCTGGCGGGCGGCCGGCGGTGTTCCTCGACTACGACGGCACGCTGACCCCGATCGTCGCGCGGCCGGAGCTCGCGGTCCTCGACCCGGCCGTCCGAGGCATTGTGCGCCGCCTGTCCGAGTACGCGGAGGTCGCCGTGGTCAGCGGACGCGACCTGGAGGACGTCCGGCGGCTCGTGGACCTCGACGGGATCACTGTCGCGGGCAGCCACGGGTTCGAGGTACGACGGGCGGACGGAACGCGGGTCGTCCACGCCGGCGGCGAGGACCTCCTCCCGGCGCTAGCCAGCGCAGGGGACGCCCTCGAACAGGGCGTGCGCGCGATCACGGGAGCGCGGATGGAGCGGAAGCGGTTCGCCCTCGCCGTCCACTACCGCGAGGTCGCGGAGGAGCACCACGCCGAGGTGATTGGCCTCGCGGCGACCGTCGCGCGGGCCTACCCGGAACTCCGAGTGGGGCGCGGCAAGATGGTGGTGGAACTCCGGCCCGACGCGGAGTGGCACAAGGGGCGCCTCGTCGCCGCGCTCGCCAGCGAACACCGCGGATCCGGTGGTGGGGCCGTCGCCTACCTCGGCGACGATGTGACGGACGAGGATGCGTTCGTCGCGATCGAGGACCTCGAGCCGCCGGGGTACGCGATCATCGTCGGGGAGCGCGCGAGCCAGGCAACGGCAGCGCGATACGCCCTGCCGGACGTGGAGGGCACCGCGGCGTGGCTCACTGCCCTCGTGGATGCCCTCCAGGTGGATCGCGACTGAGGGCATTCCGGCACATATCGCTGCTGTCACGCCGACGGGCCGGTACTTCACCAAGCCGTCCCCTTCTGAGGCCGTGCCGCAACTCTCGCGTTATGTCGGCCCCCTTAGGCTCGGTATGCGCCCGATCGACACGTCCGTTTCACCGGCCTTCCAGCACAGGGCGCGCGCAACCGGACCGAGGCTTGCCCGCCTCGTTCTCCCGCGAGGAACGCGGCTCACCATGCACAACCGCCTCATCGTCGTCTCCAACCGCGTCCCGCTCCCCAGCGCGGACGGGGTGAGCCTCGGGGGGCTGGTCTCCGCATTGCTCCCCTCGCTGGAGGCCATGGGATCGACGATGTGGTTCGGATGGAGCGGGCAGACCGCCTCCGCGCCGGCCTCGGTCCTGTGGTCCACGCCACACCGGGTGTCCGCCCGGGGGGTCGAGTACGTCACGGTCGACCTGACCGAGCGTGAGGTCCACGGCTACTACGAGGAGTATGGCAACCGTGTGCTGTGGCCCCTCCTCCACGGCCTCGTCCAGCACATGGCGCCCGAGGCTGCCGCGAGCTACGAGGTCTACCGAGCGGTCAACCAGCGCTTCGCGCGTGCCCTCCGGCCGTTGCTGCGGCCGGATGACCTGGTGTGGGTGCACGACTACCACCTGATCCCGCTGGGGGCGGAACTCCGGCAGCTCGGCTGGCACGGGCGGACGGGGTACTTCCAGCACACCCCGATCCCCTCCGTCGAGGCGTGGTCTCAGCTCCCGCAGGGTGTCGTGCTGGCGGACCTGTTCAGCGCGTACGACCTGATCGGCGTCCAGACGGACCGCGACCGCGTCAACCTCGGCGACATCCTTATCTCCGAGGACACCGCGGCGAGGGTCGCGGCCTATCCGATCTCCATCGACGCAGAGCATTTCCGGGAGTTCACGAAGGCGTCCGCAGGCTCCGCCGTCCCCGTCGAGTGGCCGGACGCCGAGATGGTCTACTTCGGCGTGGAGCGCCTGGACTACACGAAGGGCATCCCGCAGCGCCTCGAGGCGTTCGAACGCGCGCTGATCTCGGCGCCCGAAATGCAGGAGGGCGCCCGGTTCGTGCAGTGGGCTGCCCCCTCGCGCACCGGCGTGCCGGAGTATCAGGCGGAGCGCGAGGCGATCGAGGCGGCCGCAGAGCGGCTGAACGCACGCTTCGACGACCCACCGCTCGAGATCGACTTCGAGGCGTACCCGGCGGAGGCCGTCGCTCCAGCCCTCGAACAGGCCGATGTCTGCGTCGTGAGCTCAGTCGCGGACGGCATGAACCTCGTCGCGAAGGAGTTCGCGGCGGTGCACTCGGCCGATCACCCCGGCGTCCTCGTCATGTCCGACATGTGTGGCGCCGCCGAGGAGCTGACGGACGCCCTCATCTACCCCGCGGACGACGTCGACGCGATGAGCGCCGCGATGCGGGAGGCGTACTTCATGCCGCTCGCCGAGCGCCGCCGCCGCGCCGCGAGCCTCCGCGAGGTCGTCGACCGCCACACCAGCCGCGACTGGCTCCACGAGTTCGTCAGCGACCTGCGGGAGGTGCTGCCTCGCACGCGCGTCGCCGCTACCTACGTCGGCCCGCACCACGGCACCCCGGACCGCCGAGGGGTCACGCCTGCTCCTCGCACGGCGCGCGCCAGGTAGCGCCCTGCTTCTTCCTCGCGCGCGCCACGGAGGCAGCCTGCACCCGTCATGGCTCCCTGTGACACCTCTTGCGTGCCGGTCTGCTACAAGACCAGCGGAAGAAGGAGGGACGCGATGGGCAAGCTGGACGGCAAGGTCGCGCTGATCACGGGCGCGAGCCGTGGCATCGGGCAGGGGATCGCGGAGCATTTCGCCCGCGAGGGCGCGAAGGTGGTGGTGAGCGCTCGGACCCTGCACGAGGGCGACCACAAGATGCTGGCGGGCTCCCTCGACCGGACCGTGCAGCAGATCCGCGATGCGGGCGGCGAGGCGACGGCGGTCGTCGGGGACGTGTCGCTGGAGGACGACTGCAACCGGATGGTGGAGGAGGCGAAGGCGGCCTATGGGCCGGTCGACGTGCTCGTCAACAACGCCGCCCTGAACTTCTACATCCCGATCGTGGACTACCCCGCGAGCCGCTGGATGCGCGCGTTCGCCGTGAACGTGCATGGGCCGTTCATGCTCTCCAAGGCCGTGCTCCCCGACATGATCGAGCGCCAGAGCGGCGCGATCGTGAACATCTCCTCCGTCGGCGCGATCGGCCCCGGCCGGGGCCCCTACGAGCCGCAGACCTCCGGCCTGCGCGGCGGCACGATGTACGGCGCGTCGAAGGCGGCGCTGGAACGCATGACGCAGGGCCTCGCTCAGGAAGTCTACGAGCACGGCATCACGGTCGCCTGCTACTCCCCCGGCGTCGGTGTCGCCACCGAGGGCACGGTCTACTTCGGCCTCTCGAAGAGCCTCGATGACCCCGACCGCGAGCCGATGTCGATGATGACGAACGCCGCCCTGCTGCTCGCCACCGAGCCGCTGGACAAGGTCACGGGACGCGTCACCTACAGCCAGGCGATCCTCAAGGAGTTCGGCTGGATCGACGGCGGCGAGGGCCTCGGCATCGACCGGAAGGGCTCGGGCTACTCCGAGGTGTAGCGCGCCACACGGCGGACCTGGGCAGGCCGGCTACTCGTCCACCTGCTCCGGTTCGCCGACCGTGACAATCGGCGTCTTGCCGCCGGAGGAGGAACCGCCCATGAAGAACGAGCCACCGCCCCCGTAATACCCCGCCCCTACGGAGCCTCCACGAGTCCCCTCGATCACCTCGTCAACGGCATCGTCGGCGTCGTCAGTCAGGATGCAGGGCGTCGGCACCAGGCAGACGTAGGCGCCGTCTGGCGTGAGCGGCGTCACGATGTTCGGGAAGCGGATGAAGAGCGGATCCCGCGAGTCCCACGTTGGAGTGAACAACTCCTTCAGTCCCGGACGCTCCGCAGGCGGGGACGCTGCAGCAACGGGCCCCGCAACCACGAACGATCCTGCTGCGGCGATCACAGCGGCGGCAGCGATGGTGGCGGTGGTGCGGCGGATAGAGGGCACTGAACCTGCTTCCTGTCAGATACGCGTTTCACCGATGGTACGTCATCGACGAGAGGACGCCGTCTCGACGGGCGGCTGGAGATGTCCGTCGGAGGGACGGTGCAGGCTGGCGGTTCGATGTTGTCGCGTCCGTTACGGAGCCGTGAGCGAAGCGCGCGCTCCGATTACTGCCTGTCGCGGGTGATGCCAGACGGGCGCAGAGGAACGATCCTCCGACGCCAGCCTGAGCACCCCTGCGTCCCGACGCCGCCGTCCTGATCGATGAGCGCCTCACGCCTCGGCGGGACGCGGCCCCTCGCTCCAGGCCTCCTGCTGCCACTGGCGCCGCACGTCCGGGTTCGCGAAGCGACCGTCGCGCCAGGCCAGCGCCTCCTTCAGCCCCTGCTCGCGGTTCCTCGATCGCCAGTCCTCCATCGCCGGGGAGGTGTGCATCCGCGCGTCCTGCTCGGCGGCGTAGCGCTGCATGGTGCGCGCGCCCATCATCTCGAGGGCCATGTTCACCGAGCGCTTGTTCGCGGCGAGGAAGTCGGGGTGGATCATCGCCATCCGGTCCGCGAGTTCCTCGACGGTCTCGCTGAGGCGATCCGGGTCGACGGCCTTCCACACGAGGCCGATGCGCTCGGCCTCCTCACCGGTGATGAATTCGCCCGTGAGGAGCATGTACTTCGCCCACTGCGGACCCACGTGGTACGTCCACATGTGCTGCGGCGGGCCTCCCTGCGCGCGCACCGGCGGGAACCCGATCCGCGCGTCCGAGGCCGCAACCACGAGGTCGCAGAGGAACACGAGGTCCGTCCCACCCGCCACGGTGTAGCCGTGGATCTGCCCGATCACCGGCTTGTGCATGTCGAAGATCGTCATGCGGTCCCGCTGGGCCTGCTCCATCCGCCACACGTCGTCGTCGAACGTCTGGCTCTGGCGGTAGACCTGCGCGTAGTCGTCGACCTCACCCGTCTCGCCCTCCAGCCGCCGCTCCGGGGTGAGGTCATAGCCGGCGCAGAAGGAGCGTCCGGCCCCGCGGAGGATCACGCAGTGGACGCGGTTGTCGCGGTCCGCCTCCCAGAGCGCCTCACGCAGCTCGCGCTGGAGCTGCCTCGACAGGGCGTTCAGCTTCTCGGGCCGGTTGAGGGTGATGCGCGCGCGTCCCCGCTCCTTCTCCACGATGATCGTCTCGTACTGCGGTTCGCTCGGCATGATGTCCCCCTCGTTCCGCACCCCGGATGAGCTCTTCATACCACTTGTGATGCCCACCTCGGGAGGTTCACTGCCCGCATCTGCGGTACGTTCTGGTTCGGCGGGTGTGGACAGGACCGATCGTGAGGCTGAATCGCCGCGGCTTCCTCGTGCTCTCCGCGCAGCTCGCCGCCGTCCCGCTGCTGGTGCGCTGCGGAACCAACGAGGACCCCCTCCCCGTCGTCGAGACCCCCACCGACACGCCGACCTCGGCGCCCACCGAGACGGCGACGGTCGAGCCGACCTCGAGCCTCGCGGACCTGTACGACCCGGACCTCCACCAGCTCGCGAGCAAGGAGTACGCGCTGCCGGACGGCTACGTGCCGCCCAACCTGCAGCCGATCCCGGGGAACTGGCTCATGGGCGGCCAGTCCGGAAGCCTCCGCGCCGGCGTCCTCGAAGCGCTCGAGCCGATGATGAACGACGCGTGGGAGGACGACGGCGTGGACCTGCGCATCCGCTCGGCGTACCGCTCCTACGACGAGCAGATCACGACGTTCCAGTACTGGGTGGACACCGTCGGCGAAGAACAGGCGCGCCGCGAGAGCGCGGTGCCCGGCCACAGCGAGCACCAGCTCGGCACCACGATGGACTTCGCCGACCCGTACAACGGCTGGGAGCTCCTCGAGTCCTTCGCGGACTCGCCCTCCGGCATCTGGCTCGCCGAACACGCCTGGGAGTACGGCTTCGCGCTCTCCTACCCGGAGGGCATGGAGGCCACGACCGGCTACATCTACGAGCCCTGGCACCACCGCTACATCGGCATCGAGGCCGCCGCCGCCTGGCGCGACTCCGGCCTCACCCTCATCGAGTTCCTCGAGCAGCTCCACGAGGAAGCCGGCGCATAGGGTCTGCCGGCCCTCCCGCCGGGCTACTCGACGGGGCTAATGCCCCACCTGCATCCCGCCGTCCACGCGCAACGAGACGCCGGTGATGAACCGCGCCTCGTCCGAGTGCAGGAACAGCGAAGCGTACGCGACGTCCCAGGCTGACCCCATCTGGCCGCCGAGGGGGATGCGCGCGTTCCGCTCAGCGAGGACCTCGTCGCGGGGTTGGCCGGCGTCGACGCGAGCCTCGATCGCCATGGGGGTGTTCATGAGGCCGGGGAGGATGGTGTTGACCCGGATCAGGTCCTTCGCGTGGATACCCGCGAGCTGCTCCGTGAGCCCGATGACGCCCATCTTCGTGACCTTGTAGCCGACACGTGGGTAGACGTGCATCGCG
>JALOAM010000103.1 GCA_023228765.1 Dehalococcoidia bacterium | reverse complement strand
GCCGCCCCGTTGCGCCTCACCCGGTTGTGACGGCATGGTGAAGAGCGACACGGTCATGTTCGGCGAGCCGATCCCGCCCAGCGCCCTGCTGCGCTGCGGCGAGGAGACGGACCGGGCGGACTGCTTCATGACGATCGGTACCTCCGCGGTGGTCTACCCCGCCGCGCAGTACCCCATTGAGGCGGTCCGCCGAGGGGTCCCGCTGATCGAGGTCAATCCGGAAGAGACACCGCTGACGCCCCTGGCGACGGTGGTGGTCCGCGCCCCGTCCGGCGTCGCGCTTCCCGCGCTCGTCCGGGCGATCCGCGCAGCCAGAGGGGAAGACGCCTAGCCCATGGTCATCCGTCGCCGCACCTACGAGCCGCTGGGCATCATCATCGCGCACGACAAGGGCCTCACCACCGTGGTCCCCGGCGGCGACCCCGACCAGGCGGTGACGGGACACACCTTCACCTCCGTCGACTACCGGGACGGCCTCGCGATCGCCGGGTCGCCCGAGGAGGGCGCGTGGGTCCACGGTGGCAAGCGCTGGGAGCACAAGTGGAGCGGGAACGCCCGCTCCGTCGCCGTCCTGCCCAACGGCGACCTCTTCATCGGTTCCACCCTCGGCCCGCTCTACCGCTCCACCGACCGGGGTGACACCTGGGAGGAGATCGAGGGCGTCATGAACGTGATCAAGCACGGCACGCAGTTCGTCCCCAACGCGGGCGAGTCGCGCGTCCTCGTGCAGTCGGTCGCACAGGTGGAGGAAGGCCTCCTCGTCGGCCTCGGCGGCGGGAGCGCCTGGCACACGCGGGACAACGGCAAGTCCTGGACACGTCGGGGTGAGGGCCTCAACCCGAAGATCCACACCCTGCGCGTCCACCCCGAGCACGCCGATCGCGTCTACGCGACCACTGACGCCGGCGTCTTCCGCTCCGAGGACGAGGGCTTCTCCTGGCTCCAGTCGATGGGCGGCCTCGACCGCTCGTGGGGCGGCTCCATCGCGATCATGCCCGGCGCCCCGGACGCCCTCGTCGTCGCGCTCGCCCGCACCGCCGCCGGCGAGACCGGCGCGGTGTTCCGCTCCCCCAACGGCGGCGTCTCCTGGGCCCGCGTGGAGCTCGAGGGCGACGACGAGTGGCCTCGCATCCCCTGTGTCGCCCGCCCCTGGGACTGGGAAGACGTGGTCTTCGTCATGGCCGGGAGCAAGCTCTGGGCCTCCCACGACCGCGGCAAGAACTTCATCGACCTCGCCGACGGCCTCCCCGTCGCGAACGCGATGGCTGCGTCGCTGTAGGCAGAGGGCCCTCACCCCCGGCCCCTCTCCCGAAACCGGGAGAGGGGAGTCAGAGGCAGAATCCGGATTCCGGCCCCCTCTCCCGGTTTCGGGAGAGGGCTGGGGTGAGGGCCTTCTGCCTCCTACCTCCCGATGCTCCCGCAACAGCTTTACCCATATTCTGCGTTTTATGTCCTGAAAACCGCGCGTCTACTGAACCGCCCTGTTACGTTCGCTTCTCACCCCTCCTCAGGCCCATGCGGCGACGAAGGCGCTCCCTTCGCCCGGCCCGCGTCGGGCGTGACCGGCCTCATCGAGGCATGACGAGAGCACGAAGGAACGAGCATGGCGAATCCCTCCAAGCCCCGCGACGAGTTCGTGGAGGTCAACGACCTCAAGCTGCACTACCGCGAGTGGGGCGACACCCGCAGCCGCCACGCGCTGCTGATGCTCCACGGCTACGCCGCCACCTCCGAGATGTGGTCTGACGTCGCCACGGACCTCGCGCGAGAGTTCCGCGTGATCGCCCTCGACCAGCGTGGCTACGGCCAGTCGGACCGCGCCGAGGACATGGACTACACCCGCTCCACCCAGCTCGAAGACCTCGAGGCGTTCGTGGACGCGGTGGGGCTGCGCTCACTGACGCTCGTCGGGCACTCGCTCGGGGGCGCTCTTGCGATCTGCTACGCGGCAGAGCACCCGGAAGTGGTCACCGCCCTCGTCGTGGTCGAAGCAGCACCCGAGGTGCTTCGCAGCGGCATCGAGGGCCTGCGTCGCCTGCTGCTGACCGGTGAGTCGTTCGAGTCCGTGGACGCCGCGGTGGACGCCTTCCGCCAGTTCCAGCCGTACGCGTCCACCGAGCAACTGGAGCGTCGGGTGCACTCGGTGCTGCGCATCGGCGAGGACGGCCGTCTCGCCTGGGACTTCGACGAGGCGTTCCGCGACCCGCAGATCCGCCCGCCGGAGCCGGACCCCGGCCAGCGCCGCCTGTCCGACCTGTGGGACTGCGCCGACCGCGTCCAGTGCCCCACGATGATCATCCGCGGCCAGGACACGGACATGCTGACCCCGGAGGCCATCCAGCGCCTCCACCGCCGCGTCGCCGGCTCGCGCGTCTCGCTGATCGAGGACGCCGGGCACCAGGTCCCGACAGACCAGCCCGCCTCGCTCGCCCTCAACGTCCGCGAGTTCCTCCAGAGCATCGCCGCGATCTAAGGCGGCGCGGGGCGGAAGAGACCCTCACCCCAACCCTCTCCCGCCGAGCCGGGAGAGGGGGCCGGAGGGCTCTGATCGCCTCCCCCTCTATGCGGGACGGTGGGGGTGGGGGACAGCCTGCCAGACGACCGTCCGAGGACAACAACAACGGCCCGCTCTCACGAGCGGGCCGTTCCGATCTGCAACCCACACCCCTACCGCCTCGGCGGGCCGAACGCGCCCTCGGCGCGCAGGCGTTCGAGGTCCTCCGCCGAGTACCCGAGCTCGCCGAGGACCTCCTCGGTGTGCTGGCCGAACTCGGGGGCCTGCTTCCGGATCTGCGCCGGGGACTTCGAGAGGTGGACGGGGGAGCCGACCATCGGCCACTCCTTCCCCGTCTCGTCCGGCACCTGCACGAGGTAGTCGTTCGCCCACGCCTGCGGGTCCTCCGCGACTTCGAGGTAGTCCGCGACGGGTTCGACCAGGAGGTTCCTCGCGCGGAAGCCGGCCACCCACTCGTCGCGGGAGCGGGTGAGAAAGACCTCGTCCATGCGGGCGATGACCTCGGCGTTGCGCTTCGTTCGAAGGGCGTGGGTGGCGAAGTCGCCCTCGCAGAGTTCGGGGGTGCCCATCACCTCGCAGAACTCGCGCCACCACTTGTCCGGCGGCAGCGCGCCGATCATGAACCACCTGCCGTCGCCGGCCATGAAGTGGTTCCACGTCGGGCGGCGCTGCTCGTGCGTCAGACGCCCTCGGAAGTCGTGCGTCCACATCGCCGAGGTGATCCCGAACGACTGGAGCGCGAGCTGCGTCCCGTAGAGCGACGTATTCACCTCTTGCGCTTCGCCGGTGCGGTCGCGGTGGTAGAGCGCCAGGAGGATGGAGTAGCCGGAGATGAACGCGCCGGTCTGGTCCGCCTGCGGGAACCCGGCCATCGTCGGCGGGCCATCGTGGCCCTCGCCGGTGACGGCCATGTACCCGCCCCGCGCCTGCGCAAGCGTGTCCATGGCGCCTCGATAGGCGTCCGGCCCGAGGTGCCCCCAGCCGGAAGCGTTCGAGAGGATGCAGCGCGGGTTCACGGACTGGATGCGCTCGAACGTGACGCCGAGGCGTTCCATGACGCCGTAGCGCAGGTTGTTGTGCACCACGTCCGCGGTCTCGACGAGGCGCCAGAACGCGGCCTGTCCAGCCTCCGACTTCAGGTCGAGGACGATCGAGCGCTTGCCTCGGTTCAGCGAGTGGAAGTACCAGTTCCGCCCGCCGTCCTCGCGCGGTGCACGCCCAGGGTCGGGGTTGGACTCCGACTCGATCTTGATCACGTCGGCGCCCATGTCCGCCAGCATCGTGGTCGCGTACGTCCCCTGCTGCCAGATCGACAGATCGAGGATGCGGATGCCCTCCAGTGGTAGTCGCGCCATGGTGCCCTCCCTCGCGCCGGAGGCCGATTCTCCCACGCACGTCGAGGCCCCACGTGTCGAGGCCTCATGCGCTGCTACGGTGCATGTCCGGAGGTCCGGTCCGTTACGCGGGGTCGGCATCGACGAAGTGAGGAGACGTCATGGCTGACAAGCCTCCTGCCAAGAAGCCAGCGGTACAGAAGCCAGCAGCGAAGAAACCGGCTGCCTCGAAGGGTGCTTCCACCTCGAAGCGTTCGTCGAGCGGCGAGGTGAAGCTGCTGTCAGGCGGCAACCCCCAGATCCCGAAGGGTGACGGCGACGCGCCCGTGCAGGCCTACATCGCCGCGATGCCCGAGTGGAAGAGCGACATCGGCCGGCGGATCGACGCGATCGTCGAGAAGGTCGTACCGAAGGTACAGAAGGCCGTGCGCTGGAACTCGCCGTTCTACGGCGTCGAGGGGGACGGCTGGTTCCTGAGCTTCCACTGCTTCACCAGGTACGTGCAGGTCACCTTCCTCAACGGATCGTCGCTGGATCCCCTGCCGCCCAAGGACTCGAAGCACCCCAACGTCCGCTACCTGGACATCCACGAGGACGACTTCGACGAGAAGCAGTTCACGGGCTGGGTGAAGCAGGCCGCCAAACTCCCCGGCGATCCGATGTTCTGACGCCGACGCAGCGCTTCACGCAGGATCGCCCTGCCCGGTAGCGCCGTTCTCCCGGTACGATCGAGGTACCACCTGACCAGGGACCTCGATCTTTCCGGAGCGCGCCATGCCTCGAGAACTGAACCGCGTCGTCGTCACGGGCCTGGGCGCCGTCACTCCGATCGGGAATACCACCGCCGAGTTCCTCGAAGGGCTCCGCACCGGCCGCAACGGGATCCACCGCGTGCAGGGGTTCGACCCGACCGATCTCCTCGTCCAGATCGCGGGCGAGGTGAGGGACTTCGACATCGAGCAGTACCTCGACCGGAAGGTCGCGCGCCGGACGGGGCGCTTCTCGCAGTTCGCGCTGGCGGCCGGCCTGCAGGCGCTAGAGGACAGCGGCCTGGAGATCACGGACGAGAACCGTGACGACGTGGGCGTGGTCATGGCGACGGCCGGCGACGCGTTCAACATGGGCCCGGAGTGGGAGGTCTACCTCAACCGCGGCTCCCGCAACGTGGACCCCTTCATCGTCACGCGCATGGGCCAACACATGGGCTCGGGCCGCCTGGGCCGCCAGATCGGCGTCCGAGGCCCGAACACCACGATCAACACCGCCTGCGCCTCCGGCACGGACGCGCTCGGCCACGCGCTGAACCTCCTGCGGCTCGGGCAGGCGAAGGCCCTCCTCGCGGGCGGCTCGGACGCCATGGTCACGCCGCTCTCGCTCTCCTCGATGGGCCGCCTCGGCGCGCTCTCGAAGAACAACGAGGACCCCGAGCACGCCTCGCGGCCGTTCGACGCCGACCGTGACGGCTTCGTCATGGGCGAGGGCGCCGGGGTGGTGATGCTGGAGACCGAGGAGCACGCGAAGGCGCGCGGTGCGCGCATCTACTGCGAGGTCGCCGGCGTCGGCTGGTCCTTCGACTCCACCGACGACGCCGCCCCCGACCCCGAGGGCCAGGCGCTGGTCATGAAGCGTGCGATGGCGGACGCCGGCGTGGTGCCGGAGGACATCGACTACCTCAACGCCCACGGCACCAGCACGCCCTACAACGACCGCACGGAGACCCAGGCCGTGAAGCTCGCCTTCGGCGAGGCCGCCGGCAAGCTCCGCATCTCCTCGACCAAGTCGATGACCGGCCACCTGATCGCGGGCGCCGGCGGCGTCGAGGCGGTCGCCTCGATCCTCGCGCTGCATCACTCGTTTGTGCCGCCCACGATCAACTACGTGACGCCGGACCCGGAGTGCGACCTGGACATCACGCCAAACACCGCTGTCGAGACGACCGTGAACGTGGCGATGTCGAACTCGTTCGGCATGGGCGGGCAGAACGCCTGCGCGGTGTTCCGGCGCTACGCCTAGCCCTCGACATCTGCGCTGTCAGCGCCGGCGTCGGGCCTCGACGCCGTCCTGCAGGAGGGGAGCAGTCCCCCCACCGCCACCCTCCCCCGCGAGGGGGGGCCGATCCTTCGATCCGTTGGGCCAACCACGCTTCTCAGCGGGAGCTACGCGGCCTCGACGCGGCGGGCGGCTCGGGCTCGCTCGCGGGCGATCTGGCGGCGGCGGACCGTCGCGCGGTCCGCGGGCTCGCGGACGCGCCACCGCTCGGCTGGTGGGGTGACCGGCGCGAGGGGCGCCGAGTCGCCGTACGACGCGTAGCCGCAGTGGACGCAGGAGAAGTAGACCTCGTCAATGTCCGCGACGCGGGAGAGTGCGCCTCGGCAACGGGGGCAAGCGTTCGCAAGGATCATGTGTGCCGCCTCTCTTTCCTCGAACGGCGAGCCATCCGGCGCGTCTCTTCGATCGGAACGAGGGCATCTTCCGCGCCGTTCGTTGAGCAGACGTTGCGCTTCTATTGACGAAATGTGTACGGCATGACGGGCTCAATACAGCCCGGTGCGCCCGCACCAGAATTGGGGATCGCGGGGCGATGGACTAGCTCAACGTCGCCTGAACAGCGACATCACGGCGGCCGTGGCGACTCCCGCGACGGCGGCGACCGGCACCGCGCGCTTGATCGCCTGCGCGACTTCGCCCAGCGTCATGTCGGCCAGCGAGGTGTCCCCGCGCCGCACGGGCACCACCGCCGTCGAGGTCGACCGGCGCACCTCGACGAGTTCGGGCTCGAGGTCAGCGGCGGGGGCCCTCACCTCCGGCCCCTCGTCCGAAAGCGGGGGCGGGGAGTCGGAGGGGGAGTCGTTCGTCAGCGTCGGGCTGGGGGCGAACGTCCACGTCCGCTGCTCGCGGGGGAGCCAGCCCCATCGCGGCCACGGCTCGCCGAGGACCGGCGGACGGGCTGGGCGCACCTCGGGCAGACCGGTGAAGCGCGGCCACGGCGGCCGCTCCGACGAGGGGTGCGGCGAGGGGTGCGGGGGCTGGGATGGCGAAGACTGGGTCACGAGGGCGATCGTAGCGCCGGAATCGGCTGCGACGCGGGTCGCTTCCAGCGCTCACCTTCCGTATGCTGCGAGGAATGGCCGAACTTCCCCACCTCGCCGTCGACTGCCAGTGGCTGAAGCGGACGATCGACTCCTCGCGCCTCGACCCCTACGCGATGCTCTGCGCACACATCGTGCGCGAGGGCCAGGACTGCGTGGGCCCGTTCCTCGAGGATGTCGAGACCGAGTGCGGCCTGTGGGACCCGAATGAGCAGGCGCGCGCCCGCGCCGCCCGCCAGGGCCTCCGCACCTCCCGCTAGCGACACGCCAGCGCCACTCCGCCTTCGACGCTGCTTCTACACAGCCCTATCCTTCGACGAAGCCCGCCCGACGAGGGGCGGCGGTCTCCCCAGACCGCTCCGGTCCGCGCTCCGCCAGCAGCTCCGCGTCCCACACCCCTGGGAGCAGTAGCGTGACCACCATGGAATCCCCCGACCGCACCAAGACCCCCGCGACCGGCGCCCACCGAGGCATCACGCCCGAGCAGCGCGCGGAGATCGACGAGGCGCGCGCCGCGCAGTCCTCGACGCGTCGCCCGACGGTGGAGGCGATCGAGGAGATCCTCTACGAGCCGCTGCCGGTGCTGGACCACGGGTTCGTGCGCGTCGTGGACTACATGGGCGACGACGCGGCAGTGGTCCAGGCGGCGCGGGTGTCCTACGGCAAGGGCACGAAGCGTCAGCGCGACGACCAGGGGCTGATCAACTACCTCATGCGGAACTGGCACACCTCGCCGTTCGAGATGTGCGAGATCAAGCTGCACGTGAAGCTGCCGATCTTCGTCGCGCGCCAGTGGATCCGGCACCGCACCGCAAACGTGAACGAGTACTCCGCGCGCTACTCGATCCTCGACAACGAGTTCTACATCCCGGCGCCGGAGCACATCGCCGTGCAATCCTCCACGAACCGGCAGGGCCGGGGTGAGGTGCTCGACCGCGAGGAGGCGATGCGCGTCCAGGAGATCCTCCGGAACGACGCGCTCCGCTCCTACGCACACTACGAGGAGCTCCTGAACGAGGACGCCGAGGGCAACCCGCGCGACGAGGGCCGCTCCCAGGTCGCGCGCGAGCTGGCGCGGATGAACCTCTCGCTGAACTTCTACACCCAGTGGTACTGGAAGACCGACCTCCACAACCTGACGCACTTCCTCCGCCTGCGCGCGGACGCGCACGCCCAGTACGAGATCCGCGCGTATGCAGACGTGCTGACCGAGGTCCTCGAGCGGTGGACGCCGATGACCCATCGCGCGTTCGTGAACTACCGGCTGGGCGGGCAGCAGATCTCGAAGCAGGGCATGGAGGCCATCCGCCGCATGCTCGCGGGCGAGCAGGTCACCGCGAAGGACGTCGGCATGTCCGCCGGTGAGTGGCGCGAGTTCCAGGCACAGCTCAAGCCAACTGACTGACTCCGTTCCGCCGCCTCTCCCGGCGCCGCCTCCGACCCCTCCCCCGGCGCCGCCTCCGACCCCTCCCCCGGCGCCGCCTCCGACCCCTCCCCCGGCTCGGCCTCCGACCCCCTCTCCCGGCTCGGCGGGAGAGGGTTGGGGTGAGGGTCTGATCCGAGCGCACCCCGCACCCCGCACGCCTGAGCCAGGGATGAGTCCCCTCACCCGTAGCGTCGCGCACTCTGCCGCCCATCTGTTGGATGGCCCGGCGCGATAGCTGCGGGTGGAGGTGCTGGACCCATGGAGGAACGACTACCGTCCTAGCGGCCGGGGCCACGGCGCGACGCCATCCTCGAGTTCCTCGACGCGGCGCACGAGGTACCCGTGCCGGAGCGCTTCGCCTGCTTCGACAACGACGGCACTCTCTGGTGCGAGCGCCCGCGCTATATCCAGTTCGAGTTCTTCCTCGATGCCCTGCGGGGAGCCATCGAGACCACGCCGGGTCTCGCGGACACGCCGGAGTTCGCGGCCCTCATCGCGCGCGACCAGACCGCGCTCGATGAGCTGGGTCTGAAGCGCGTCGCACTCGCCCTCGCGGGGCTGTTCAAGGGACACACCGCCGAGGAGTACCGGAGCACGGTCCGCCAGTTCATGGCGTCCGCGCGACATCCCGAGTTCGAGCGGCCGATGGACCAGCTCCGCTACCGCCCGATGCTCGAGCTGATCGAGGAGTTGCGTGCCCTCGCGTTCACGGTCGCCCTCGTCTCGGGTGGGGGCGTCGAGTTCGTCCGAAGCGTGAGCGACGACCTGTACGGCATCCCTTCGGAGCTCGTCGCCGGGACGCGCATCGCCTACGACTTCCGGCGCCAGGAGGACGGCGCGCCGCTCCTCACTCGGACCGCTCGCGTGGACGGCGACGTGGACGAGGGCCCCGCCAAGGTGGTCACCATCCAGAGCCAGCTCGGACGGCGTCCGATCCTTGCCGCGGGGAACTCCGGTGGCGACCGGGAGATGCTGGAGTGGGCCGCGGGCAGCGACGGTCCCAGCCTCGCGATCCTCGTCAACCACGACGACGCCGACCGCGAGTACGCCTACGTCAGCAAGGCCGCCTCCTTCTCAGAGGACCGGCCGATCACGGAGGTGGGCGCTGACCTCGGCTGGACCGTGGTCAGCATGAAAGAGGACTGGGCCGACGTCTTCGCGTGAGCGGCGCAACCAGCGGCCCACCTGTAGCATCCTCGCCGGGGACGGCCGGACCTCCGGAGGTCGCCCGTGCGTGCCCGCGCATCCCGCCCGCTCGCCGTGCTCGCGCTCTGCGCCGCGCTGCTCGCCCTGCCTCGCACCGCCGAGGCGCAGACACCCCCCGGCGCGATCGAGGGCAACCTCGTCGCCGAGGGCGTCTCGCTGGTGCTCTGGGGTGGCGGGACGCCCTCGGAGCTGGTCGCGGCAGCCGAGACCCAGGGGTGCAGCGCAGCGTCGGTGTGGATCACGGTCGGCGGAGGCTTCCGCGGCTACGCGCCGTCCTCCCCTGACTTCGCGAACGAGTCGTTCCTCTCGCGCTACCCCGGCGGCGTGATGCCAGAGGGACCGGTGCTCGTCGTGTGCCGGACGGTGACGGCCACACCCTCGCCATCCTCCGGCGACCGAGCGATCGAGGGCACTTCGTGCACGCTGTTCCCGGACGACAACCCATGGGCCCAGCGCGTGGACACGCTGCCGGTGCATCCGAACTCCGAGGGGTACATGGCGTACCTCGATGGGCTCGGGGGCAACCAGTTCCTGCACGCTGACTTCGGCGAGAACCCGGACTACGGCATCCCGTGGGTGGTCGTGCCACCTGGTCAGCCCCGCGTCCCCGTCTCCTTCGACTACGCCGACGAGAGCGACCCCGGCCCGTACCCGATCCCCTCGGACGCCCCCGTCGAGGTGGGCTCCGACGCCCACGTCCTGGTCGTGCAGGACGACGACTGCGTCCTCTACGAGTTGTTCGCGGCGGAGCGGCAGGGGGCCGGCTGGCACGCGGGCTCGGGTGCCGTGTTCGATCTCGGCTCGAACGCCCTCCGGCCGGACGGGTGGACCTCCGCGGACGCGGCCGGGCTCCCGATCTTCGCGGGCCTCGCGCGGTACGACGAGGTGCAGAGCGGCGCGGTGGAGCACGCGCTGCGGGTGACGTTCTCGCGCACGCAGCGCGCGTACATCCACCCCGCCACGCACTACGCGAGCAGCATCACGGACACCGACGCCCCACCGATGGGCCTCCGGCTCCGTCTCCGCGCGGACTACGACATCTCCGGCTTCACCGGGGACGCTCGCGTGCTACTGGAGGCGATGCGGGACTACGGCCTCATCGTCGCCGACAACGGGTCGAACTGGTACGTGAGCGGCGCGACCGACTCACGCTGGGACGACGAGGACCTCAACCAGCTCAAGGATGTGCCTGGCGGCGCGTTCGAGGTGGTCGACACCGGCCCGATCGCCAGCCAGTAGCGGCGGGGGGAGGGACACCTTGACCCCCCGCCCCTCCGAGGCGTATCACCCGCCCACCCAGCACTCCGCCACTCAGAGCACCATCGCACGCTCCCGAGGCGTCCTCGGGAGCAAGGGGACACAGTGACCACCGAAACCGACGCGATCGTCCGGACGCCGCTCGGCGCGGTACGCGGGCGCGTGAACGACCGAGGCGTCTCGGTCTTCGTCGGCGTGCCGTACGCCGAGAGCACGGCGGGGCGGCGGTTCCTGCCGCCGGTGCCGAAGGCGGCGTGGGACGGCACCCTCGACGCCACCCAGCACGGCCAGATCTGCCCGCAGGGCGGCGCGATGGTGGCGGGCAGCCTGGGCGAGTCACGCACCGTCGGGCCGATGCCGGA
>JALOAM010000102.1 GCA_023228765.1 Dehalococcoidia bacterium | reverse complement strand
CAGGGAACGCGACGGGCTCCCGTCTCCAGGCGAGAGCGCCTCGTCGCCATCGGGAAGCAGGCCGAGGTCCTCCGGCGCACGGCGGATGACCCCGAGCGCCACCACGGAGATCACCAGCGGCCCGATGACCGCCAGGGCGAGCCATGCCTCGCGCCAGCCTCGCGTGTCGATCAGCCACTGCGTCATCGGGGCGAAGATGAAGATGCCAATCGGCGTGCCGAGGAAGGCGATAGACATCGCCCGTCCTCGCTTCCGCACGAACCAGCGCGAGAGCGGGACGCTGTTGTAGAGGTTGCCGCCCGCGCCCTGCAGCCCCGTCAGCCCGGCGATCCCGAACAGCGCGACGACGTGCCAGCCCTCGCTCGCCTGCGACAGCCCGACGAGCACGAGCCCCATCACGAGCCCCGCACCGACCATCGGCAGCCGCGCCCCGCGCGAGTCGATGACCCGGCCGATCACCCAGGACGACCCCGCGAACGTGAGCAGCCGC
This sequence comes from Dehalococcoidia bacterium, assembly GCA_023228765.1. Classification (GTDB taxonomy): domain Bacteria; phylum Chloroflexota; class Dehalococcoidia; order UBA2979; family UBA2979; genus W-Chloroflexi-9. The sequence goes on along the minus strand of JALOAM010000102.1, from coordinate 10,709 downwards.
GCCGTCTGCGCCCACCCGAACCACGTCTGACCGATCCCGAGTTCCTCGGTCATCGGTTTGATGAACTGACCGGAGTTCACCCCACCCATCGCCGTGATCACCGCCGACGAGCACAGCAGCCCGGCCACGATCACCCAGCCGTAGTAGATCCGCCGCCCCGCGAGCCTCACCGCCGCCCCGCGCAGTGGGAGGACCGAGGCTGGTACGAGGGTGGGATGTGCAGCACGACGGCCAACGGAACGCTCCCGACTTCAGCCGGAGTAGCCTCCGCCCCATCTCGGATAGAGGCCAGCAGTCCGCGATCCCGTCGCTCGCGGGCGTGGGGAGCCCTCAAGCGAGGTCAGCGGACGTGTTCGTCCCAATAGTGGTGGACTTTCGCGACGACGGTGATGACGCTCTTGACCTCGTCCTGCAGGGCGAAGGAGGGGCTCGCGGGGACGATGAGCCACTCGTCCTCGCAGCGGGCTTCGACGTTCTCGAGGAGGATGCAGGCGGACAGCCACGCGGCCATCTTCGGGGAGTCGCACTCCACGGCGAGCCAGCCGGGGACAGGCGACCGCTGGGAGCGCAGGCCGGTGGTCTCGAGGATACCGCGACGGATCTCCTCGACCGCGTCGCCGGACGGAGGCGGCGGTGTCGAGGGTGTATCACCCTGCCCATCGTCGTCTTCGTGGAGGTGGAGGAGCGCCGAGTCTTCGCCTCGGTGGGGCGGGCCGCCGAACAGGGCGAGTTCGCAGAAGTCCTGCCACATCGCGCTCCAGTCGGGACGGCCGTCCGGGCGGTAGACGAACTCGGCGGTCGACATCGGGCCCGGCGGCGTCGGCTCGACGTGGTTCGCGCTCACGCGGACGTCGGCGGCGCGAGACGCTTCGAGGATGGCGCGGGGCTCGCCTCGGCCGTACTCGACGGCGAGGCCGAGGTCGTCCGCGATCGCCTGCGCCCACTGGTGGCAGCGCGCGGCGGCCTCCACGCCGATATCACCCGCGACCAGCAGGATCTGCGCGTCGGGCATCGGAGTCCTCCTCGGCGGGTCGGGGATCGGGCTACGCGGGCTTCGTCCCGATGACCTCGATGTTCGTGTAGACGAAGAAGGCGTCCGGGTCCTCCGCCCAGCGGCGCCAGCCCGCCGCGATCTCCTCCAGCTCCGCCGCCGAGGCGAAGCCGTACTCCTCGGCCTGACGGCCGAAGGCGGAGTGCAGGGTGCGGTCCGCCCAGGAGGTGCCCCAGTTCCGCACGTCCTCCGGCTCCGCGAAGACGACGGCCGTCCCGGTGGTCGCGAGGTCGACGAAGCCGGCACTCCGGAGCCAAGCGCCGAGGCGGCGACCGGCGTCGGAGTCGGCGCCGTTGCGGCTCGCCACCTGGTGGTAGACCTCCAGCCAGCGGTCCAGCTCTGGCAGGCGTGGCCACGCGACCATCGTCGCGTAGTCGGCGTCACGGACGGCGAAGAGACCGCCCGGCTTCAGGACGCGCAGCACCTCGCGGGCGGCGTCCTCGGGGCGGGTGAGGTGCTGCAGCACCTGGTGGGCGTGCGCGACATCGAACGAGGCGTCCTCGTAGGAGAGTTCGTAGACGCTCGCCTCCTCGAACCGCAGGTTGGTGACGCCCTCGGAGGCCGCGTGCTCGCGCGCCTGCTCGAGGACGTCCGCGACGACCTCGATGCCCACGACCTCGCCCGGAGCGACGGCGCGCGCGAGGCCGGTCGTGATCGTGCCGGGGCCGCAGCCCACGTCGAGCAGGCGCATGCCCGGCGCCAACCTCGGCAGGAGGTACGCGGCCTCACGCTCCGCGGTGCGGCGGGCGTGCTGCCCGACGACGGAAGCGTGGTGGCCGTGCGTGTAGCGGTCGGAGGGTGCGGTCATCGGTGGCTGCCTCGGGGAGTCCTCGGACGGTGGTGTGGCTACCGGAGCTGCGGGATGACGTCCGACATCAGGCGGTCGTACGTGTCCTTCGTGCCTCGGCCGAAGTTGAAGTTCGGAACGATGAACTCGTCCACGCCCGCCTCGGCGTAGCGGCCCAGCGTGTCCACGATCTCGGCGGCGTTCCCCGCGAGGACGGGGCGCCCCGGCCCCCGCGCGGCCTCGACAACCTTCGGGTCGTCCGAGATGGTCACCATCGCCTGGCAGCTGTGGCGGATCTCCTTCGGATCGCGGCCGACTTCCTCGCAGTGGCGGGCGAGCACCTCGCCCTTCCGGGCGAGGGTCTCGGGCGAACCCCACACGTTCCACTCGTTGGCGTAGAGGGCCGCGATGCGGAGCGTGCGCTGCTCGCCCCCGCCGCCGATGAGCAACGGCGGTCCGCCCGCCTGCACCGGCTTCGGCGCCAGAGGCGCGTCCGTGATCGTGTACGCGCGGCCCTGGAAGTCCGTGCGCTCGTTCTGGAAGAGCGACTTCAGGATCTGCGCGCTCTCCTCGAGGCCGCGCATGCGCCCTCCAAGCGTCTTGTAGTCGATGCCGTACGCCGTGTGCTCGTTCTCCTGCCACCCCGCGCCGAGACCGAGGACGAGCCGGCCGCCGGAGATGATGTCCACCTGCGCCGCCATCTTCGCGAGGACCGCGGGGTGCCGGTACGTGTTCCCCGAGACCAGCGAGCCGAGGCGCACCCGAGAGGTGGACGCCGCCAGCGCGGCGAGGGAAGTCCAGCACTCCTGCGTCGGCCCGCTGTTGTCGGCGGCGTTTGGCATGAAGTGGTCGGCGAGGTAGATGCCATCCCAGCCGGTGGCCTCGACGTGCTTCGCCTGGTCGAGGACCGCCTCCCAGGGCGGTGAAAGATTGAGCCACGCCGCGAACTTCATCGGTCCTCCTCGCGCAGTCTGGGCAGAGGCGGACGTTACCACGAGAGCCCGGCTCCTCTGCTAGGTGCGTCGGAGGCGGAGAAGGCCCTCACCCCAACCCTCTCCCGGAACCGGGAGAGGGGGCCGGAGTCCGGAGGGGCGGAGTCCGGAAGGCGAATCTGGAGAGTCGGAGATCCGATCCGATCTGACTCTGCCTCCCCTCTCCCGGTTCCGGGAGAGGGGCCGGGGGTGAGGGCCCTCCGCGTTCTACACCATCCCGAGGTCCCCCAGCAGCTCCCGCACGAGGATCTGATGCAGCTCGGCCCTCCGCGACTCGGGCTGGTCCATCTGGCCCATCTCCACGAGCACCGGACTGACGCCCGGGACGAACCGTCCGAGGCTGAGCGAGGAGGAGCCACGCGTCCCGTCAGGGAGTGTCCGCATCGCTTCTTCCTCGGGGGTGGGGGTTCGGCTCGGGGTGGGGTCGCCACTGCCCGGGCCGAAGCGACCGCCGGGGCGGGAGCGGGTGACGAACGCCTCGCGCGGGGTGATCTTCGCATTCACGCGGGCGACGAGGTCCTCGATCACGGGGGCGGCTGCGGCGTCAGCCGTGGTGACGGTCTGGCCGATGAAGGCGGTGCCGCCGTTGCTGCCGCGCTCGTTGAAGAAGCCCCAGGATTCGTGCATGTCCCACACCCACTGCGGGCGCCAGTACTCGGCGAGGGCGACGACCTCGGCGGCCATGCGCGCCATCGGCAGCCCGTCCGGGTGGCCGGGGTAGAGGCGGTTGAGGTCACCGAAGCCCACGAGCGTCCGCTCGAAGGCGGCGGCGGAGCGCCAGTTGAGGCGTGGCAGCACGATCAGGGAGCCGCGGGCCACCTCCCACCCGGCGGCGGCCTCGGCGCCCATCCATCCGCCCGGCTCGTTCCCGTGCACCCCGCCGAGGATCATGAAGCGCGGCCCGTCGACGCCGGAGTGGTGGATGGTGCCCTCCGCCTCCCACTCCGTGCCTGCCATCAGCACGAGGTCCTCGCGGCCGCGCGGACGGACCTCAGGGGTGGGAGAGGGCGTCGCAGTGAGGGTGGCGGTCGCGAGGCTGGCGCCTGCCTCGGACGTCGCGGTGGGCGTCGAGTCGGCGCTCTCTTCGCGCGCGTCGACCGCGGGCGCTGGGTCATCAGAACACGCGCCGAGGAGCGCGCCCGCGCCCACGGCGACGCTACCGCCGACGGCGACGCCGAGGAACCTGCGACGAGAGTAGTTGGACATTGGTGGTGTTTCCCGACCCCACGGGAGCGTGCGTTCAGGATACGCGGAAACGCACACCTCGTGCGGGGGCGGGAGGCCCCGGACCGTCGGAGCTAGTAGGAGGAGACGTCCATCTGTGGGAGGTTGCCGGTGGCGGAGTACACCGTGCGCTCCGCGATGTTCGTCGCGCGGTCGGCGATGCGCTCCAGGTTGTGGGCGACCCACAGGAGGTGCGTGGAGGGCTCGATGGTGGAGGGGTCGCCGATCATGACCTGGATCAGGTCGCGGTAGATCCGGTCGTACAGGCCGTCCACCTCGTCGTCACGTGCGCCGACGCGGTAGGCGGCGTCCACGTCCTGCTCGACGAACGCCTGGATGGCGTCGCGGAGCATCTCGCGAGCGTGGCCGGCCATGATCGGGATGTCGATGAGCGGCTTCACCAGCGGCTCGTCCTGCATCATGATCACGATCCGTGCGATGCCCTCGGCGTGGTCGCCCATCCGCTCCAGGTCAGTCATGATCGCGGAGACGGAGACCACCAGGCGCAGGTCACGCGCCACGGGCGCCTGCTGGGTGATCAGCGCGATCACCTCGTTCTGGCAGCTGAAGTTCAGGGCGTTGATCGCGTGGTCGTTCTCGACGACGGTCTGCGCGAGGCTCGCGTCGCGGTCGAGCAGCGCGGCCATGGAGCGGTCCACGGCGCGGTCCACCATCGACCCCATCTCCAGGACGGTGTCCTGGAGTTGAGACAACTGCTTCAGATAGACCTGTCGGGGCATGCGAGCCTCTGTTCAGACCCCCCGGCCGTCAGAATGACTTCCGATTGTAATAGCCACCGCCCTTGACACCAAGGGTGGCACGGGTGTTCAGCCCCGGACGAGATTCCGCCTACCCAAAACGACCGGTGATGTAGTCCTCGGTGCGCTTGTCGCGCGGGTTGGTGAAGAGCTGCTCCGTGGGGCTGTATTCGATCAGCCGCCCGGTGCGCTCCTCGCCCGCGAGGAGGAACGCGGTCCAGTCGGAGACGCGCGCCGCCTGCTGCATGTTGTGGGTCACGACGACGATGGTGTAGTCCTTCGCCAGCGTGCGCATCAGGTCTTCGATCTTGAGCGTCGCGATCGGGTCGAGGGCGGAACAGGGCTCGTCCATCAGGATGATGTCCGGCTTCACCGCCAGCACGCGCGCGATGCAGAGACGCTGCTGCTGGCCACCGGAGAGCGAGGTCCCCGGCTCGTCCAGCTTGTCCTTCACCTCGTCCCACAGCGCCGCGTCACGCAACGACCGCTCGATGACCTCCTCCATCTGGGACTTGGACTTGGCCAGGCCCAGGCGCTTCGGTCCGAACGCGATGTTCTCCTTGATCGACATCGGGAACGGGTTCGGCTTCTGGAAGACCATGCCCACGTGGCGGCGCAGCTGCACCGCGTCCACGTCCTTCCCCATGATGTCGACGCCGTCGATCGTGATCTTGCCGGTGACGCGCGCGCCCGGGATGAGGTCGTTCATCCGGTTGAAGCAGCGCAGCAGCGTGCTCTTGCCGCAGCCGGACGGGCCGATGAGGGCGGTCGTGGCGCGCTGGTAGATGTCAAACGTCACGCCCTGCACCGCCTGGTGCTGGCCATACCAGACGCCCGCGTCCTCCAGGCTGAGGGCGATCGCGTTCGTGTCGCCTCGACGGGGGGAGCCGGCGGCGGCCGCGGCCACCGTGGACTTCACGTCCACGCCGCCGCCGGCCATGCGGTGCTCCAGGCGCTCCAGTTGCTCCTCGGTCGGGGTGTCGGTCACCGGCGTCTCCCGCTCTGCTCCCGCATCGATCCGGACTTCGGTACGGATGTCGTTGGTCACTAGTTTCTCCTGACGGAGCCGAGGCGCGAGATCCTCCAGCGGAGGAACAGCGCCGAGAGGTTGAAGAGGAGGACGACGGCGAGGAGCACGAGGGCAATGCCCCACTTGCGGTCCTCCGGGTAACCGATGCCCTCGATGATGCGTCCGTAGAGTTCGAACGACAGGACCTGCGCTCGCTCGTTGATCACGGCGGCGGGCGAGAGGCTCACGTTCTTCGCCATGATCGCGCCCACGACGATGACCGGCGCCGTCTCGCCGGCGGCCCGGCTGATCGCCAGCAGCACCCCTGTGATGATGCCCGGCAGGGCCTGCGGCAGCGTGATGAAGAACGTGGTCCGCAGCCGCGACACGCCGAGGGCCAGCGAGCCCTCCCGCACACCTCGCGACACGGCAAGGAGCGACTCGCGCGCGCTGGTGATGATGATCGCCAGCGCCTGCAGCGCCAGCGTGGCGGAGACCACCCACAGCGACTTCTGCCCGCCAAGGATGTCCAGGAAGAACGCCGCGCCAAACAGCCCGTAGACGATCGAGGGCACCCCGGCGAGGTTGATGATCGTGAGGTTGATGAGCCGCAGCAGGCGCCCGGGCCGCGCGTACTCCGAGAGGAAGACCGCCGCCCCGACGCCGAGCGGCACCGCCATCAGCACCACCAGCAGCAGCGAGTAGGCGGTGAGGACGATCACCGGCCAGATGCCGCCCTCGGCCCCGTCTCGCCTCGGCGGGTCGGTGAGGAACTCCCAGGTGATCGCGGATGCGCCCTCGCGCAGGACATAGGCCGAGACGATCACGATGGGCGCGAGCACGATCAGCGTCGCGACCAGGGTGAGGGCGAAGACGATGCGCTGGTACAGGTCCTTGCGCCGGCCCTCGGGCGGGGTGCGGACCCAGGAGGAGGCGGCGCTCATCGGGAAAACCTCTTGCGCTGCCGGTCGAGCACCAGGTCAGCGATGATCGTGGTGAACATGGTGATGAGGAACAGCACCGCGCCGGTCATGAACAACGCGGGGCGCAGCAGCGAGTACGCGGAGGCGTTCCCGAACCCGGATGCGATCGTCGCGGTCATCGTGCGCATGGACTCGGTGGGCAGCTCGGGGATGGAGGAGTTCCCGCCGCCCAGGATCAGCACCGTCATCGTCTCGCCGATGGCGCGCGCCATGCCGAGCATGACCGCGGCGGTGATGCCGGAGATGGCGGCGGGCATGATCACGAACCAGATCGCCTGGAGCTGGTTACAGCCCAGCGCGTACGCGTTCTCCTTGAAGTCCACGGGGACCGCCTGCAGCGCGTCATCCGCGATCGAGATGATCAGCGGCACGGCAATGAATGCCACCACGATGCCTGCCGTCATGCCGGACATGCCTCCGGCGCCCCAACCGAAGGTCTCGCGCACGATGGGGACAAGCAGGAACAGGCCCACGAAGCCGAACAGCACCGTGGGCACGCCGGCCAGCAGTTCCGCGCCGGACTTGATGTAGAGACGGACGCGAGGCGGCGCGATCTCCGAGATGTAGACCGCCGTGGCGAGGCCCAGCGGCACCGCGATGACCAGCGTCACCAGCGTGACCCAGCCCGTCGCGATCAGCGGCGCCATGATGCCGAAGCGGAACTTCTCCGGGTCGCTGGTGTTCTCCGTGATGGCGTTGCCGAACGTGAAGAACCGGCCGACGGGGTAGTCCATCTCGAAGAACAGCCGCAGGCCCTGCTGGCCCAGCAGCAGGAGGATCCCGATCAGCAACAGGATCGTGAGGAGGCCGGTCGCGTAGATGACGGCCTCGACAATGCCTTCCCAGACAGCGCCAGTGCGACGCCGGCGGACCGACTCTGCGAGCGATCGGCGTGGCGCCTGATCGGTGGTAGGGGCTACGGCCACGTGAGGTCTCCGCCGTCCAGCCGAGTTTGCGCTCTCTGCATCCAGCCCATCCTCACGCGGGCGTCCTGCCCGAGGTCTGGAGCGGGGCGAGCCGAAGCCCGCCCCCTCTCCATCCCCCGGAGGGGCGTCTGCTATCGCCTACCCGTCCTAGTTGGCGGGAAGGAATCCCAGTTCCTCGCCCAGCGCCTGGCCGTCCGGGCTCAGGACGAAGGCGATGTAAGCCTTCACCAGCGGGTCGCTGGACTGCGCCGGGTCACCGTCCGTGTAGTAGAAGAGGCCGCGCGCGATCGGGTACTCACCCGACGCCACGGTCTCCTCGGACGGCTCCACGGCGACCGCGCCCTCCTCGGCGGCCACGGGCACCACGCGGACGGCGTCCGCCGGGATGTCCGCCAGGTTGCCGAGGCCGGCGTAGAAGATACCGCCCTCGTCACCGGAGACGGCAGTCAGGCCGGCCGGCGCGTTCGCCTGCTTGTTGATGTCCTGGGAGTACTCGGCGTCATCGCCCAGCGCACCCTGGATCACTTCTTCCTCGAGGTAGGCGAAGGTGCCGGACTCCTCGTTCCGGGAGTAGAGCACGATCGCGCGGTCGGGGCCGCCCACCTCGGACCAGTTGGCGATCTCACCGGCATAGATGCGCGCGACCTGCTCGAACGTGAGCTGCTCCACGGTGTTCGAAGGGTGCACCACGATGGCGAGCGCGTCGCGGAAGATCGTGGTCTCGAACGGATCGAGGCCGGCCGCCTCGGCCTGGCTGATCTCCTCGTCCGTGATGTCGCGGGAGGCCGCCGCGATCGGCACCTCGCCGTTGATGAAGGCGGTGATGCCGCCACCCGAACCGACCTCACCCGTGGTGACGGTCACGTCGCCGTGCAGCGCCTCGAACTCCTCGATCGCGAGGCGCGTGTACGGCGCCACCGTGGACGAGCCCTCGATGTTCAGCGAACCGGAGAGCTCCTCACCGTCCGAGGTAGCCGTCGTCGTGCCGTCCGCGCCGTCCTCGGGGTCTTCGTCATCTCCACATGCGACGAGCAGCATGCTCACCAGGCCGACCATCAGCCCCAGGAGCAATATGCGCCTGCCTACGAACCGCTCAAGTGCCATTCAGGCTCCTTCTGTGGTGCCACCGACCGGCGGCCGGCCGATAGCGGGTGTTTCCCTCTGTCCGTGAGCGATCGTCTGGCTGTGGCGTTAATGCCTGTTTAAATGACGGGCGCCGCCACGCTCCTACGATTCGCGCATGACGCGCAGCGCCTTCGAGGCCCAGCTCGACCAGCTCCGGGACGCCGTCCTCCTCCTCGGCGTCGATGTCCGCGATGCCGTGCACGAGAGCATGCTCGCGCTCCGCCAGGGCGACCTCCGCCGCTCCCGAGGGCTCATCGAGCACCTCGAGGTAGTCGGGCGGCAGCGATGGAGCATCGAGGAGCGCACGATCGTGGCGGTCGCGGAGCAGCAGCCAGTCGCCGGGGACTGCCGGCGACTGGTCGGCTTCCTGGAGATGCTGGCGGACCTCTCGAGGATCGGTGACCACGCCCGCGGGATCTCGGAGATCAACGCCCTGATGGGCGCCACCTCCGCGCCCCGACGCCTCGGATTCCTGCCCTCGATGGCGGACAAGGCGCTGGCGATGCTGGACGACGCCCTCCTGGCGCTGCGCCGCGACGATGCCGAGCGCGCCCGGCACGTCCTTCACGCGGACGACGACCTGGACCGCCTCCAGGGCCGCGTCTACCTGGACGCCTTCCGCACGATGATCGAGGACCCGGCGCTGGTGCAGGAGCAGACGTACATGCTGTGGGTCGCCCACAACCTCGAGCGCGTGGGGGACCGCTCCACCAATGTGTGCGAGTCGCTGATCTTCATGGTCACGGGCCGCCGGGAGAGCGCGGATGCGCCACCCTCCGGCGGACACCCTCAGTAGGCGGAGACGGCGCCGGCCGGCTCGTCCTCGGCGCGCGGGAGGGTGAACGAGAGCGTCGCGCCGGGGCTCTGCTCCGCGACCCAGATCTCTCCACCGTGCCGCGACACGATGTGCCGCGCGATCGCGAGGCCGAGGCCCGTGCCCTGGTCATCGCCCCGGGAGCGGTCGGCGGTGTAGAAGCGCTCGAATACGCGCAGGCGGTCCTGCGGCAGCACGCCCGGCCCCTGGTCACGCACGTCAATGCGGATGCCCCCGTGCGCCCGGTCCCGCGGCAGACCGCCCTCGTGCGGGTGGGCGACGAGCGTCACCTCCCCGCCCTGTGGGGAGTGGCGGATGGCGTTGTCGATCAGGTTGGAGAGCACCTCCAGGATGCGCTCGCGGTCCGCGCGGGCGGGCGGTGTGCCGTCCGCGACCTCCGCGATGAGGCGCACCTCGCGACGCTCCGCGACCGGGGCGATCCGACGCTCCGCCTCCGCGAACAGGTCCGCGACGTCCACGGGCCCGAAGGCGAACTCCTCCATCCGCGACTCGATGCGAGAGAGGCGCAGAAGGCGGTCCACGATCCGCCCGAGGCGCTCGATCTCGGACGTGAGCTGGGCAGAGAAGCGGGCGTGCTGCTCCGGCTCCTCCACGCCGCTCTCCAGCGTCTCGGCCAGCGCGAGGGCGGCTGCGATGGGGGTACGGAGCTCGTGCGAGACGTTCGCGATCAGGTCCTGCCGGGCGCGCTCGGCTCGGCGGAGGGGAGTCATGTCCTGCAGCGTGAGTACCGTGCGGATCTCGTCGGACTCCACCGGCGTCGCCGTCGCGAAGATCACGCGCTGCTCGCCGTCCTCGACCTCCCGAGGCTGCGCCGCGGCCTCGCGCAGGATGTCGAGGAAGACGTGGTCGCGTGCTGCGCGGATGAACGAGACGCCGGTCATGGTCTCGCGCGGCCGTCCGAGGATCGTCGCGGCAGCGGCATTCGCCGCGATCACCGTGTTCTCAGCGTCCAGCAGCAGGATGCCCTCCGAGAAGAGGTCGAGGAGCGCCGTGACCTCCTGCTCCGCGTCGGGCGGAGC
>JALOAM010000101.1 GCA_023228765.1 Dehalococcoidia bacterium | reverse complement strand
CCCTGCTCGAGGCTGGCGAGGAGATGGTGGGGGTCTCCACGCCGCGCGCCGGCAGCCGCCCGGACCCGCTGTTCGAGGTCGCGGTCGAGAAGCGCATCCCCGTCATCGAGACGCCCTCGCTGCGGCAGGACGAGCCGTTCCAGCAGTTCGTCGAGCTGAAGCCGGACCTGCTGGTCTTCGCCTTCGTCACGGACATCGTGCGGAAGCGCGTGCTGGAGGCAGCGACCTACGGCGCGATCCAGTACCACCCGTCCCTGCTCCCCGCCCATCGGGGCCGGACGGCCATGAACTGGGCGATTATGTCGGGAGCATCGAGGTCCGGGCTCACGATCTTCTGGGTCGACGAGGGGATCGACACCGGGCCGGTGCTCCTCCAGCGCGAGATCGAGATTGGGCCGGACGACTCCGTCGGCTCGCTCTACTTCGACCGGCTGTACCCCATGGGCGTCGAGGCGCTCGTGGAGGCGGTCCGCCTCGTGCGCGAGGGCGAAGCGCCCCGCGAGCCGCAGGATGAGTCCATCGCGACGTACGAGCCGCCCGCTGCGGCGGAGCACGCTCGGGTCGACTGGATGCAGCACGGCACGGTGGTGCACAACGTGATCCGGGGCTCGGACCCGCAGCCGGGCGCCTGGGCCAACCTCCGCGGCTCCGTGGTGCGGCTGTTCGGCTCGCACTGGCGTCCCGGGCACCCGGACCAGCCCCCGGGGACGGTCATCGCCACGGCCGACGGCAGCGTCGAGGTCGCCGCGATCGGCGGCTCAGTGCACATCGACCGCGTGCAGAAGGACGGCGGGCCGAAGACCAGCGCGGCGGACGTCCTGCAGGTCGGGGACGTGCTGGAGCGCGCGTGACAGCGCGCTACGCGTTGGGCCTCTACGCTCGATCGTCCGCACCGGCGTCGGTGCGCGGGACAGGAGCTGGCCGGTGATCGTCGGCTGCGTCACGGAGATCAAGACCGAGGAGTACCGGGTCGGCCTCACCCCGGAGTCCGTCGCGGCCCTCGTCGCTTCCCACCACCAGGTCCTCATCCAGAACGGAGCCGGCGAGGGCTCCCACTACATGGACGAGGACTACCGGGACGCCGGCGCGGAGATGGTGGCCGCTGCGGTGGAGGTCTGGCAGCGCGCGGACCTCATCGTGAAGGTAAAGGAGCCCCTGGAGCCGGAGTGGGAGCGGATGCGCCCCGGCCAGGTGATCTTCACCTACCTCCACCTCGCCGCCGCGCCGAAGGTGGCCCAGGCGATCATCGACGCCGGCTGCATCGCGATCGCGTTCGAGACGGTCCGCCACCCGGACGGCTTCCTTCCGCTCCTCGCGCCGATGTCGGAGGTCGCCGGCCGGATGGCCGTTGAGATCGGCTCGCACTACCTCAAGAAGCCCGGCCCCGGCCGAGGACTGCTGTTGGGCGGCGTGCCCGGCGCGCCTCCGGGACACGTCCTGGTCATCGGGTCCGGGAACGTCGGTGCGAACGCGGTCCGGCAGGCGATGGGCCTCGGCGCGCGCGTCACGGTCGCCTCGATCGCGGAGGACCAGCTCCGCGAGCTCGACCGTGAGCACCACGGGCGCGTCGAGACGATCCTCTCGTCCCCGAAGGCGATCGCGGACCGCATCCGCACGGCGGACCTCGTGATCGGCGCTGTCCTTGTCGAGGGCCAGCGCGCCCCCATCGTGGTCACCCGAGAGATGGTGCGCTCGATGCCGCAGGGCTCGGTCATCGTCGACGTCGCCGTCGATCAGGGCGGCTGCATCGAGACGACGCACGCCACCGACCACGTCACGCCGACGTACGTCGAGGAAGGCGTCGTCCACTACGCCGTGCCGAACATGCCCGGCGCGGTCCCGCGCACCTCCTCGCGCGTGCTCGCCGGACTCACTCTCCCCTACGCCCTCGCGATGGCGAACCTGGGCGTCGAGGAAGCGGTCCGCCGCAACGCCGCCCTCGCGCACGGGGTGAACGTGTGGCGCGGCCAGGTGACACATCCCGCCGTCGCGACCGCCCTCGGCTATGAGTACGTGCCGCTGGCGGACGCGATGCAGCCACGGGCGGACTGAGGCCGCCCCGCTCCGGCTGCCGTTAGACCTCGAGCGTCCCGGTTACGACGAGGACAGACCGCCCACCCACGCGCACCGGGCCGACGTGCTCCTGCGTCCCCGAGACATCGATATGGATCCGGGACGGCCGCCCCATCGCCACGCCCTGCAGGTTGAGGATCGCACCCGCCTCGGACGGCGGGACGAGCCCGTACCGCACGAGGTAGCCGCCGAGCGGCCCAGACGCCCCGCCGGTCGCGGGATCCTCGGGGACGCCAAGCACCGGGGCGAACATGCGACTGTACGTCGTCGCCTCCGGCTCGCCGCGCTCAGGTGTGAACAGGTAGTAGTGGTCCAGTCCGTGCGCCGCCGCGACTCGGCGCATCGCCTCGAGGTCTGGCGCGGCGCGGTCCACGGCCTCGCGCGTCCGGATCGGGAGGAACACGAACGGGACGCCGGTCGACACCACCTGCACCGGCACGCCCTCGATCAGGTCGCCAGCATCGAGGCCCACCGCGCGTGCGACCTCGGCCCGCACCGCGGCGTCCTCGAATGCCGCGCCGAACTCCGGCGCACGCTGCGTCATCCACGCGAACGCGAGCGCATCGCCCTCCCACGTGAGGTCCACGGGCGTCGGCCCCACGCCGAGGCCGAACACGAAGCGCGCGGTTCCGGCCCGGATCACCCCCTCCCGTGCGAGGGCGAACGTACTGCCGATCGTCGGATGGCCCGCCATCGGCAACTCCGCCCCCGGCGTGAAGATCCGCATCCGCACGTCCGTCCCCCCGGCCTCCGACGGCAGCACGAACGTCGTCTCGGAGAACGCCATCTCCCGGGCGATCGCCTGCATCTGGTCCGTCAAGAGCCCTCGGGCGTCCGGCAGCACGGCGAGGGGATTGCCCTCGAACCGGGTGTCGGTGAAGACGTCGTAGTGCAGGTAGCGGTACTCGGCCACGGTCGTAGTGCCCTCCAGCGCCTCCGGTGACGTGAAGCGACGAGGGTAGTCGCCACCCTCGAAGGTGGCGAGGGAATGGCGCTCTCGGAGAGGCGTCCTGCAGGAGCGAGGCAGTCCCCCGCCCCTGCTCTCTGACCTCCTCGTTCGCGAAGCGGGAGAAGGTTGGGGTGGGGGTCTGCTCCGCGTTCGCGTCCGTTCCTCCGACAACCACTGAGGCAGCGCATACGCCGCGCTGGCGTAGAATCCGCCCACGCTCACCGCGACCACACGACACCGGCCCGCAGGTGACGGAGGCGGCGCTTGATCTTCCGGCCCATCGCGCGTGCCCTCGGACCGCTTCGAGAGCACGAACAACTCCTCATGATCAGCATCTCCACAGTGCTGGTGATGGCCGGGCAGGGCGTGATCTCGCCAGTGCTCCCGCTGTTCGCGAAGAACCTCGGGGTGGGCGCGGCGATGATTGGGCTCACGCTCTCATTCTTCGCGCTCGCACGACTGATCCTCAACGTGCCGCTGGGGATCCTCTCGGACAAGTACGGGCGGCGACTGCTGCTGATCTCGGGCCCCCTCGTCACGGCCGTCGGCATGTACGGGTCCGGGTTCGCCGGGGACATCGTGCAACTGCTGGCGTGGAGGTTCATCGCGGGCGCCGGGTCCGCGATGTACATGACGGGCGTCCAGATCTACCTGACGGACATCTCGACGCCGGCAACGCGGGCGAGGTTCATCGGGACGAACCAGGGCGCACTGCTCCTCGGCGTCGCGATCGGGCCGGCGATCGGCGGGATCGTCGCGGAGCTCTGGGGGCTCCGCGCGCCGTTCATCCTCGTCGGCACCATGGCCATCGTGGCGACGGTGTACGCGTACCTCCGTCTCCCCGAGACGAGGCACCTGGCGCCGCCACCTCCCTCGCCCGCCGAGGTGCTCCCCGGCGAGCAACGTCCGAGGCGCACGTGGGTCGTGTTCGTCACGTCGAAGGACTTCCTCGCCGTGGCGTTCGTCACGCTCGCGATCTTCTTCACGCGCACCGCGTCCCGCCAGACCGTGATCCCGCTGATGGCTTCCGATGACCTCGGGTTCAGCGAGGGCGAGCTGGGGCTGCTGTTCACCGCGGTCGCGGCGATCAACACGCTGCTCATCGCACCGAGCGCGATCGTCGCGGACCGGTGGGGCCGCAAGGCGGCGATCATCCCGAGCGGGATCGCCGTGGCGCTCTCCCTCATCGTGGTCGCCGTGGCGCCGAACATCACGATCTTCGTCGTCGGCAACCTCGCGCTCGGCGTGGCCACGGCCATGGCGGGGCCGGCGCCGGCCGCGTACGCCGCAGACATCTCACCCCCGCACCTCCGAGGGCTCGGCATGGGCCTCTACCGGTCATCGGGCGACATCGGGTTCATGGTGGGACCACCGCTGCTGGGCGCGGTCGCGGACGGGTCCTCGTACGCGGTCGCCCTCGGTGTGAACGCGGCGCTCATCGGCGTCGCATCGCTGGTCTTCCTCGGCGCGCGCGAGACGCTGGAACGCGAACCAGTGCGCGAGACGCCCTCGGAGCCCACGACGGAGCCACCCGTCGAGGCCCTCGCAGGGCCGGCAGGAGACACGCGGACGAGGGAAGGCTAGCTCGACCGCTAGCGGGGAATGTCCGCCCAGCCGAGTGCCTGCGCGACGCGGTCCTCCTCCGCGCGCGGGAGGCGCAGGAAGAGCGCGGAGGCCTCCACGAGGACGGCGCCCTCCGCGTCGGCGATCGCGGCTTCCACCTGCATGCGGCGTCCGCGTTCCTCGGTGACCACGGCGTGCACGGTCAGCGGTGCGCCGGCCTGGACGGGCTGTCGGTAGCGCGTCTCCATCTTCGCGGTCACGCCCAGGGCGCGAGACTTCGCCCACATCGCCCACGCCATCGCCTCGTCCATCAGCGTGGAGAGCACGCCACCATGGAGGACGCCCGGGAAGCCCTGGTCCGCCTCGCGCGGCTGGTAGCGGCAGACGATGGCGCCCTCGGGCCCCTCCGGGTCGCGCTCAAAGCGCATGTGCAGGCCGTGGGGGTTGCGGTCGCCGCAGGCGAAGCAGATCTGGTCATAGTGACGGGGGTCGAAGGCGTCCATTGCGGCACCGTCCATCACAGGCCTCAAGCGTGCCGGACGGTCGCCGTGCCGGTCAGCAGCGTCTCACCACGGTCGTCCGTGCAGGTGACGTCGTAGGTGGCGATACCGTCCACGTCCTTCTTGAGCTCCGCGCGGGCGGTGGCCGTGAACGGGGTGAGGCCGGGCGTGCGCCAGCGGACCTTCACGGTCCCCGTCTCCGCCCAGGCCGGCCCGAAGGCCTGCGTCATGGCCTCCGAGACCATGCCGAGGACGATCATCCCGTGGGCGACGGGCTGGCCGAACGGGCCCTCGTACGCCTCGGGCGTCTCGCGGTGGATCGGGTTGGGGTCGCGGGCCGCCACGGCGTAGCGGTCCACGCGAGGCTGGTCGATGAGCCGACTGACCTCGAACGACGCGGGGACGCTCACGCGGTCACGCCGTCCGGCAGCGCCATCACGGAGATCTTCATCGAGGAGACAGAGGCGTCCTGGGCGTCGGTCAGCTCCGCCTCGAACGCCGCCATGATCGCGCCTCGGCGCTCCGACATCGCGCTCACGCGCATCTCGAGGGTGAGGGGCTCGCCGATGCGCGCCGCGCGGTGGGACTCGTGCTCCTGCCCGGTGTGCATGACCCCCTTCGGGATCGCCACCGTGCTCAGGAGCGTCGCGATCGCGATCGCGTCGAGGTAGATCGGAGGCACCAGCTCACGCCAGGGCTCGGAGGACTCGCCCGTCGACTCCAGGTAGGCGTCGACATCCTCGTTGGTGACGGTCAGCGGCAGACGCGCGAAGGCCTGCCCCTTCTCGAGGTCTGTGAAGTGCAGGGAATGCGTCATTCGCCAGCGCTGACTGGAATACCACCGGGGACGGGCTGGGCCGCAGAACCGCAGTCACCGGCCGACAGCGAGGCAGGAGCGCCCGAGATGAGTGGCGCCACCGCCGTGCTCGGCAGGTGCTCCCGGCCCCACGAGGCAAGCGGGCTCAAGGCCTCGGCCAGCGAGCGGCCTCGGTCGGTGAGTTCGTACTCCACCCAGGGCGGGTTCTCCGAGACGATCTCGCGCCGGACGATGTCCAGGTCCTCGAGCTCCTTGAGGCGGTCGCGCAGGGTACGCGAGTTGCAGCCCCCGACGATCCCCGAGAGGTCGTTGAAGCGGCGCTTGCCACCCTGCAGTTCGTAGACGATCCGAGGCACCCACTTCTGGCCCAGCAGGGCCAGCGTGGCGCGTACCGGGCAATAGCGCCCGTCGGCCGTGAGCGTGAGCTTCTCTTCCATCGGCCTGCCTACCGACTCGTCCCGCCCGGTCCTCCCGAGTGCGCCACGAGGGCGCGAGAGGACGCCTCTAACGTAGCGCGACGCCCGGAGGCGTGCCAGCCACGGCACGCCTCCGGGCGTCGCGAACAGGTCAAGCGTCCGTCACCGGGCGCACGAGGCGCCTCGGGCCGCGAGGGCTACGAGATGTGCTGCTCGACCTCGGAGTGGTCGCGGGCATTCGGGATCTCGTTGTGGATCGCGTAGACGATCTTGCCGTCGCGGTCGATCACGAAGGTGGCGCGCTCCGCGGCAGCGGCGGCGGCGTTCCACACGCCGTACTTCTCCGCGGTCTCGCCCTTCGTGTCGGCAAGCATGGTCTGCGTCAGGCCTTCCTTCTCCTTGAACACCTTCTGCACGAAGCGGCTGTCGCGGCTGATGCTGAAGACCTTGGCGCCCTTCTCCTCCCAGGAGGAGTAGTCGTCCCGGACACTGCACAGCTCGTCGGTGCAGATCCCGGAGAAGGCGAAGGGGTAGAAGACCAGGACCACGGGCGTCCCCCGCAGTTCGGACAGCGTCACCTTCTCGTTGTCCTCGTTGACGAGGGTGAAGTCCGGCGCTTCCTGGCCAACAGCGATTGCCACGGTTGTTCCTTCCGTTTCGGAGAGAGGTAGGTAGAGGAGTGCGGAGGTTCCGCGTCTACCGAGTGTACCAAGGGACACATCGACGGCCCGGGAGGTCTCCCGGGCCGTCGATGTCAGAGTCGCCTTGCGGACGGTGGCTGCTTACGGCGTCGCGGTCGGAGTCGCCGTGGCGGTGGTCGTCGGCGTAGCCGTGGCCGTCGTCGTCGGGGTGGCGGTCGGCGACGGGGTCGGGGTGGCTCCGCCCTCGGCACAGACGGTCAGCAGGATCGTGCCGGCCTGGATACCACCGGTGATCGACCCGTCTGCCGAGAAGAACCCGGCGTTCGCGAACGCCGGCGAGTCGTACCCGAAGAGGTACCACTGGCCCCCAACGGTCTTCGCCAGCACCTCGGCCTGGCAGCCCTCGGCCGCCAGCGCGGTCGCAATGCCGTCGGTCGTCGTGCCGGTGCTCACGCGGAACATCACGACGCCCTCGGCGGGGATGTCGCCCTCGATGACGGCGTCGCCGCCATCCTCAACGTCGCGCGCGGTCGCACCACTCGGCAGCGGCGCCGTCGCGACGGCGGCAGTGGTGATGGTGCCCTGCCCCTGGATGGCCGTGGAGGTCGAGTCCGTGTGGAAGCGGTACACGTTCCCACCGGCCAGGGCCCACGCCACGTAGCCGTCCACCAGCGCCTCGGTGCAGGCCTCGGTCGTCGGGATGCCCAGACATCCGTTGTTCCAGGTCACCGCCTCGACGCGGAGGATCTCGACATCGGCCTCCTCGACGCCGGCAGCCTCAGCAGCTCCGGTGATGACGGCCGCCTCCACCGCGTCCGGCAGAGTCACAGTGGTCTGCGCCTGCGCACCGGAGGTGAGCATCAGCGCGAAGAGGAACATCGCTGCCCCGGCGGCGGCGGCGGCCAGCAGGCCGCGGCGGATCGGGACGGACGCAGGTAGTGCCATGTCGCTTCTTTCCTGACGTGACCCCACCCCATCGACGCTAGGGGGCGTACTCACCGGGCGGGAGCGCGGAGGGGTAACGAGAACGGGCGCGGGCATATCGGTTCCGCGTCAGCGCGCCCGGCCTGAGCCGCCGATGAACCTGAGACGGAGCGTCAGAGGAAGGAGGAGTCCCCCACCAGCGGCCCCGGCCGAGGCGTCTCGCTGAGCAGCGTCTTCAGGTAGTGGTCGATCGCCTCGGCGGCGCGGTGGGCGTCGGCGAGCGCGGTCACCACGAGGTCCGCGCCGTTGACGTCATCGCCCCCGGCGAACACGCCCGCGAGGTTCGTCTGCATCGTCTCCGGGTCGACCACCAGGCGGTTCCAGCGGTCCCGCGTCATCTCGGGAGCGGCCTCGCCCCATTCAGAGTCCACGTCGTACCCGATCGCGGTCACCACGATGTCCGCCGGCAGGTCGAACTCGGAGCCCTCCACCGGTTGAGGACGGCGGCGGCCCGTGTCGTCCGGCTCGCCCAGCTCCATGCGGATGCAGCGCAGGCCCGTCACGCACGCCCCGTCCCGTAGCACCTCCAGCGGGCTCGCGAGGTACTCGAAGCGCACGCCTTCCTCGACCGCGTGGGTGCGCTCCTCCACGCGTCCCTGCATCTCCGCCTCCGTGCGGCGGTAGACCAGCGTGACTTCGTCCGCACCCAGCCGGCGCGCCGAGCGCACACAGTCCATGGAGGTGTCACCACCGCCGATCACCACGACGCGCTGCGGCGCGCCCAGTGGCTCGCGGTGTTCCTCCGGCAGCTCCTCCGGCGGCAGGTTGGACCGCACGAGGAACTCCGTGGCGCTGATCACGCCCTCGCCGTCCTCGCCCGGGATGCCCAGCCGAGCCCCCTGCGATGCGCCGATCCCGACGAACACCGCGTCCGCGCTCGCGCGGAGGTCCTCCCACGAGAGGTCCTCGCCCACGCGCGTCGAGCAGCGCACCTGCACGCCCAGCGCCTCGAGCTCCGCGAACTTCCGCTCGATCGAAGGCTTGTTCAGCTTGAAGTCCGGGATGCCGTACCGCAGCACACCGCCCGGCTCCGGCCACGCCTCGTAGATCGTCACCGCGTGCCCGCGCCGCGCGAGGCGTTCCGCCACGCCGATGCCCGCCGGCCCGCTGCCGATCACGGCGACGGTGCGCCCGCTCGGCGGTGCCGGGGGCGGATGCTGCGCGCCACCGTGCGCGTGCTGCCACTCGGTCGTGAACGTCTCGAGCTTCCCGATGGCGACCGGCAGCGCGTTCTTCCCCACGACGCAGTGGCCCTCGCAGAGCCGCTCCTGGGGACAGAGGCGGCCACACATCTCGGGCAGTTCACTGGTCTCACGGAAGATGTTGGCCGCGCCGTTGAAGTCGCCCTGCTCCAGCAGCCAGAACGCGCCAGGGATGTCGTTATGGACGGGGCACGCCTTCTGGCAGGGTGCGGCGGGGCACTGGATGCACCGCTCCGCCTCGATCATCGCGTTCGAGGCATCGAACAGGTGATAGACCTCGTCCCAGTTCTCGATGCGCCGGACGGGATCCTGCTTGTCGGGGCGGTGCGCCGGGATCTTCAGTCGCGCCTTGCGGTCGACGTCCGGGCGTACGGGTTTCGTCCCCTCGCCCGAGGATCCTCGTGGAGCGATCTGTTCAGACATGGCGGCCGGCCGTCCCGATGCGAGCCTCACACTGAACTCAGCGTACCGCAGGGATCGTTACGCTTGCAGGGATAGCAACATAATGCGGTCGATGTGGACTGTCAGAACCCTGCCGCGCGGCGGGAACGCCGATCCGAGACCGTCGCGCGGGCTCTTACCTCGGCGACTCCGCGCGTCCCCGATCGATCACGACGAACGTGCCCGATCCCATCCCGACCAGCACCCCGCGCGCATCGAAGCACTCGACCGTGCAGTGCCAACCGGTCCGCCCTCGGCGGATCACCCGTCCGAGGGCGCGCAGAGTGCGGCCCTCGATCGCCCGCAGCCAGCGGAAGTCCATCTGCGACGTGATCACGCGCTCGTGCGGCTCGATCAGCGTCCGCGCCGCCGCCCCCATCGCCGTGTCCGAGACCACCGTCCACACGCCACCGTGGAGGACCCCGTCCGCGTTCAGCAGCACGTCCGGGATCGTCAGCGTGATCTCCGCCCAGCCCTCGCCGCCGTCGGTGATGTCGAACCCCATGTAGTCGTAGATCGGCGACTTCATCGCTCGCGGCAGCGCGAGCCAGTCCTTCTCGGGGACGCCGGAGGAGCCAGCGGTCTCGTTCGAGCCGGGCGCGTCGGTCATGCGAGGCATCCTACCGGGTGGGCACCATGCGGGCGCCTCGCTCGGCCTACGCCGTCGCTCCAGCCTCAGCCATCGAGCGGGGGGCGCGCGCCCTCCAACGGTTGAGGGCGACAGCGGCGACGAAGAGGGCGCAGCCGGTGAGGACGATCGCCGGGCTCGCGGCGACGCTGGCGTGGAACGAGACGTGGAGGCCCACCACGGACGCCACGAGGGCGACCGCGATCGCGAGCAGCATGATCTGCTGGAGGCGCGTGACGAGCAGGGCCGCCGTAGCCGCGGGGATGATGAGCATCGCGTTGACCAGCACGATGCCGATCGCCTTGAGGGCGACGACGACGGCGATCGCGACCATCGTGACCAGCGCGTACTCGAAGACGCGGGCGGGGAGGCCCACCGTCCGCGCCATGGCGGGGTCGTAGGCGACGAAGAGCAGCTCCCGGTAGAACGCGAGGACGAACGTCACCACCGCAACGCCGAGGATCAGCGCGCCGACCAGGTCCGACCTCGACACCCCGAGGATGTCGCCAAAGACGAACGACATCAGGTCCGGCGTGTAGCTCGATCGGGTGGAGAGCACGAGGATGCCGATCGAGAACATCGCCACGAAGAGGATGCCGATTGCGGTGTCGTAGGAGACGCGGGCGCGCTCCCGCGTCCACCCGATGCCGAGCGCGGTGATGACCGCCGCCGCGAGGGCGCCGAGCGAGATGTTCATCCCCGAGACAAAGGCGACGGCCACCCCGGCCAGCGTGGAGTGCGCGAGGGCGTCCCCCGCGAACGCGAGGCCCTTGTGGACGACGAACGTCCCCACCACCCCACCGACGACGCTCACCACGATCAGCACGAGGAGCGCACGACGCATGAACGCGAACTCGTAGGGGCCTACCAGCCAGTCGAGGAGCGCGTCCATCAGTTGCCGCCCTCCCGGGCCTGCTCGCTGATCGCGATCGCGGACGCGGCGTCCGGGACCGTGAGCAGGTGGCGCTGGAACGTCTCGGTGAGCACCTCGGCCGTGAGGACCTCGGCGGAAGGGCCGGCCGCGATCACCCGGCGGTTGATGCAGATCGCCTCGTCG
>JALOAM010000100.1 GCA_023228765.1 Dehalococcoidia bacterium | reverse complement strand
TCGGGTGAACCAGCTCACGGTGTGGGTCACGCCAGAACAGTGGACGGCGATGCTCGAGGACATGACGAACCTCCACGGCGAGCGCGGCAGCGGAGCGCCACCGTCGGGCCTCGTCAGGCCGGGCGGCGGCCCCGGTGGTGGCGAGATCCGATGTGGGTCCCCGCGACCATCGAGTTCGACGGGCTCACCTGGACGAACGTCGGTGTGCGGTTCAAGGGCAACTCGTCGCTGAGTTCCGCGTGGAGTGGTGGGACTGACAAACTCCCGCTGAAGTTCGACTTCGACGAGTTCGAGGGCGACTACCCGGAGATCGACAACCAGCGGTTCTACGGCTTCAAGCAGCTCTCGCTCTCGAACAACTTCGGCGACGACACACAGGGCCTGCGAGAGACGCTCGCGTACGCCGTCCTCGACGAGGCCGGCCTCGTCGCATCGCGTACGGCGGCCTACGAGGTCGTCCTCGACCGTGGCGAGGGTCCGACGAGCCTCGGGCTCTACACCGTCATCGAGGTCACGGACGACACCGTGATCTCACGAGCGTTCGGAAGCGACGAGGGCAACATCTACGAGGGCGACGGCCAGGGCGCACGCCTGTCCGAGGGCACCCGTGACCAGATCTCCTCGAGCTTCCAGAAGGAGAACAACGAGGAGGTCGCCGACTGGAGCGATGTCGAGCGGCTCTATGACGTGCTGCATTCGTCCACCCGGACGACCGACCCGGAAGCGTGGCGCTCAGAGTTCGAGCGCGTCTTCGACGTGGACGAGTTCCTGGAGTGGCTGGGCCTCGGCGCGGGCCTCGAGCACTGGGACACGTACGGGGGGATGGCTCACAACTTCTACCTCTACCACGACCCGGAGACTGACCGGCTGACCTGGATCTCGTGGGACCACAACCTGATCCTCGGGTCCGGGTTCGGTGGAGGCTTCCGCGAAGCCCCCGGGGGCTCCGGAGGAGGTGACGCCCCCGTGCTTCCGGATGGAGCGTTGACGGGGCCTCAACTCTTCGATGGCGGCGACGGGCCCGGGAGCCCCGCCAACACGACGCTGGACCGCGCAGGCGTCGGGGACGATTGGCCGCTCATCCGGTTCCTCCTCGACGACCCGGTCTACTACGCCCGCTACGTCGACTACCTCCGGCAGGACGCACCGCTGCTGACGGTCGCGCGCTGGGAGGCCACCCTGCGGCGGCAGGCCGACCTCCGCGCCCCGTTCGTCGAGGATCGCGGCGCGCTGGACGGCGAAGTGGACGCGCTGATCGAGGCGCTACAGCAACAGGAGGACGCCCTCGCCACGTTCCTCGCGTAGGCCGTGGCGCACGCGATTCCGCGAGCTGCAGTCCCGCGATTCACAGGACGAACGGCCTGAATCGGTGGAGAGTTGGCGCTCCTGCGGGGGTCGCCTCGCAGGTATGCGGCATCTGGAAGGTTCCACGCGAACCTGGTGAATTGCCCCCTCCGCACGCAGTGAATTGAATGCCTGCGGAGGTGCCTATGCTCGGCGTGACCAGCCTGCTGACCGGAGCCATCACCGAGGCCGACCCGCTGCGGTTCGGACGCCAGAGCGCGACGCTGCCGTCGCAGCTCCTGCACTACTCGCAGGACAAGCGACCGGTGGTGGTCTGGAATACCACGCGGCGCTGCAATCTGCACTGCGCCCACTGCTACACCGACTCCGCCGACCGTGAGTACCCCGGCGAGCTCTCCACGGCCGAGGGTCTCGCGATGATCGAAGGCCTCGCCGAGGCCCATGTGCCCGTCCTGCTGCTGTCCGGGGGCGAACCCCTCCGGCACCCCGCCCTGCTCGACTTCGCCCGGCACGCACGTCACTGCGGCATGCGCGTGGTGATCTCGACGAACGGGACGCTGATCACGGACGAGACCGCCGAGGCCCTCGCCGACATCGGGGTCTCCTACGTCGGGATCAGCGTGGACGGACGCCCGGAGGTCCACGACCGCTTCCGCGGCTCCCGCGGCGCGTTCGATGCCTCCATGCGCGGGATCGAGGCCTGCCGCCAGGCCGGGCTCAAGGTGGGGCTCCGCGTCACCCTCACACGGTCCAACATGGACGACCTGCCGTGGATCTTCGACCTGATGGAGGAGCGGGACGTCCCGCGCCTGTGCATCTACCACCTGGCGCCAACGGGCCGGGGAGCGCGCATCCAGGACTTCACGCCGACCCACGCCGAGACCCGCGCCGCCATGGACTACGTGTTCGGGCGAGTGCTGGCGATGAGCAAGGCAGGGCGCAGCCCGGAGGTGCTCACGGCGGACAACCACAGCGACGCGGCGTACCTCCTGATGTTCGTCAGCGCCCACGCACCCGAGCGCGTCGAGGAGGTCCGCCAGCTGCTCCGCTGGAACGGCGGCAACGGCTCCGGGCACGCGATCGCCAGCATCGATGCGGACGGGACGGTGTACGCCGACCAGTTCTGGCGGTGGCGCCCCCTCGGCAACGTGCGAGAGCAGTCGTTCACGGAGATATGGGATGACGCCCCTCCGCCGCTGCTGACGGAGCTACGCGACCGTCACCAGCGACTCCCGGCCCGCTGCCAGGGGTGTCAGTACCTCGACCTCTGCAACGGCAACTTCCGCTCGCGGGCAGATGCCGTCACGGGCGACCCGTGGGGCATGGATCCGCTCTGCTACCTCAGCGATGAGGAGGTCGGCATTGACGCGACCAACTGAGACGACGACGCGACCCGGACGCCCCGAGGTCTTCGACGTCGACTTCAACGAGCGACCGTTCACGATCGCGTGGGAGGTGACGCGGGCGTGCGCGCTCGCCTGTGTGCACTGTCGCGCCGAGGCGCAACCCCGCCGTCACCCGGACGAACTCACCACCGACGAGGCGTTCACCGTCGTCGACCGGATCGCCGAGTTGAAGCCGCCCGTGCTCGTGCTCACCGGGGGCGATCCGCTGATGCGTCCCGACCTGTTCGAGATCGCCACGCGCGCCATCGGGCGCGGGCTCCGGGTCGCGGTCTCGCCGACCACGACGGCGCTGGCGGACCGCACCCGCCTCCAGCGTCTGCGGGACATCGGGGTCAGCATGGTGCACGTGAGCCTGGACGGCGGCGACGCAGCGACGCACGATGGCTTCCGCGGGGTGCCCGGCACCTACGATCGGGCGGTACAGACGCTCGCCCACCTCCGCGACCTCGGGATGCCGACGCAGGTGGGGACGACCATTGCGCGCCACAACCTCCACCAGATGGAGGAGATCGCGACGTTGCTCGCCGAATACCGGGTGCGCGTCTGGAGCGTCTTCTACCTGGTCCCCACGGGCCGCGCCCGGGCGGACCAGATGATCACCGCAGAGGAAGCAGAGGCGAGCTGGGAGTGGTTGGCAGCCTTCAGCGAACACGCCCCCTTCGCGGTCCGCACGACCGCGGCTCCGCAGTACCGGCGCACGATGCTCCGCCGCGTCCGCGAGCGTGGGACCGGGAGCGTCCGGTTGACCGGCGCCGGCTACCAGATCGCACAGTCGTCGGAGGGCCTGCGGACGCAGGGCGTCAACGACGGCAAGGGCTTCATGTTCATCGACCACCTCGGTGGGATCTGTCCGTCCGGCTTCCTGCAGGTGCCCGCCGGGAATGTCCGCACGGACGACCTCGCCGAGGTGTACCGGAACTCGACGCTCTTCCGGACGCTCCGCGACCCCGGAGCGCTGACCGGACGAGGCGGCCGGTGTGCGTACTCGGAACTCTGCGGCGGCTCACGCGCGAGGGCGCTGGCGGCCACGGGCTCGGTGGTGGGCGATGACCCACTGTGCACGCTCCACGTACCTGACTGACGGACCCGCGTGAGCGGCCCCTCACCTCAACCGCCGCCGGGACAGCCTCGACGGCCGGCGTCAGCCCGCTATCCAGCAACGCCCTGGGCGATGGCAGCCCTCTTTCGGGTGCCGGTCCTCGCGGCCATCGTTGCTGGTCTGACAGCGTTCCCGCTCGGCCTGCTCATCATGGTCAGGGCGAGCTCCGGGCCGCTGCACGACTCGGACGTGGCGCTGATCCAGGTACACGGCACGGTGCAGATCCTGGGCTGGGCGGGACTCTTCATCGTGGGCGTGGCGAGCCATGCCGTCCCCCGGTTCTTCGGCAACACCGCCATCCCGTTCCCGTGGCCGCAACGACTGACGGTCGTCCTCATCGTCGCCGGCCTCGGGCTCCGCGCGCTCGCACAGCCCGGGACGTGGTTGCCGTACCGCGATGTCTTGCTCACGACGGCCGGCCTCGCCATCGCGGCGGGGTGGCTCGTCTTCGCGTGGACGCTGTTCGTCGTGCTCCGCGCGGGGTCCGAGGGCCAGCGGATGGTCGCTGGGTGGTTCTGGCTCGGCCTCGCCGGGGCGGCCGGTGCGGCGCTCGCCTACCTCGGACTGAGCATCGACCTCGCAGCGCGCGTCGAGGTGGACCGCGTGGCGTTTGTCGACCCGGCGTGGAACACGGCGTTCCAGCAGATCGCCCTGTTCGGGTTCATCCTCCCGTTCACGTTCGGCTTCTCCGCCCGCGCGGTCGCGGCGTTCCTACGGCTGCCGCCACGAGATCTGAGGGCGGACCGCGCGGCCATGGTCCTCGTCGCCCTCGGCACGCTGCTCGCGGCGCTGGGTGCGTCCGGTGGGCATGGCCACATCCTGTCGAGGGCAGGCGCGCTGCTGATCGCGGCGGCGATCGTCATCTTCACGCTGGCGCTCCGGATCCTCCCGCCGCTCTGGTCCGGACAGCCCCTCGCCGACCGCTGGCTGCACCGCTACGCGGGGACGGCCTACGCATGGCTGCTCGTGGGCGCCGTGCTGATCGCGGTCGGTGCCGTGGCCCCGGACGGCTCGTGGAGCGTGGCACGAACGGCCTCGCTGCACGTGGTCACGGTCGGGTTCCTCACCACGCTCATCCTCGGCTTCGCACACAAGGCGCTGCCGCTCTTATCGAGGCACCCGCTGCCGCTCCCGGGGGCGGTCCCGGTAGCGTTTGGCTTGCTGCAACTCGGCGTCGCGCTCCGCCTCGCGGGGAACCTGCTCGGCCCGGTCGATATCGACCCGAGCGTCCTCCGGATGGGCGGGGTGTTCAGCCTGCTGGGGTTCGTCGCAGGCGTCGTTCCGCTGGCGGTGCTGCTCCTTCGCTCCAACCCAGACCGCACGCCGAGCTGACGTCGGCCCTCGCCCCCTGACGCCATCCTCGACGGCCGCGAGTGCGAAGCCGTGCCCGAACGCCGGGCAGATTGGGGCGATCGCCCCATGCGATCCCCGCGCCGCGTGCTGACAATGCCGCCGATCGGCAAGGGAGAAGCGCAGCACTGACCGGCTGCGTGACTGGGCGGCCCCTCGTCGTCGAATCGGTCCGGACCTGACGCCACCGACTCCATCTGCTGTCTGGAGTCAGGCCCCGATCCCATCTCGGGCTCATTCGAGCGAAAGGACCCAGCGATGACCGAGGAGTATTTGGCAGCCCGACGGCTCTACCGAGAGCTGGACACGGAGGGGCTGGTACGGGCGTTGCGGCCGGCGGAGCGTAACCGACCGACCTCAGCGCAGTTGCCGCGACTGGCGGCCGACGAGTTCCTGGCGGAGCACGCCTCCGAGCTCCAGATCCAGGCCGGGTGGCTCACCGGCGCGGAGCCCTCCGGCGCGATCGAGGCAAGCGACCTGACCGACGACGACATCGAGCTGCGGTTCGACTCCGAGTCGTCGCAGTTCGACAGCACGACGGTCGCGTACCAGCAGACGTGGCGCGGCATCCCGGTGTGGCGCACCGGGCTGACCGTCACGATGCGTCGCACCCCCATGCGCGTCTCCGGCGTCCAGACCACCTGCTACCCGGAGATCGAGGTCGACCTGCCGACACAGCGCGTGATCGACGCCCGGATCACGGGTGCCCGCGGCGTAGTGGCGCGCGCCCTCAACCTGCCGGCCGCGCCGGTGATCCTGGAGCGGGCCGCCCGAGTCGACAAGGACGACCGGACGCCGCAGGTGGTGAGCAACCGTCTCGTCCTGTTCCGCTACGAGGCAGCCCGCCGGCTCACCGATGACCGGTCGCCGGACAACACTCGCCCCGGAGCGGTGGCCGGAGGCCCGGCGTTCCCGTTCCAGGTCCCCGACGCGCCGGACATCCCGGACGGCGCCTTCCGCCTCGCGCGGGAGGTCATCTTCTCCGTGCCCACGCCACCTCGAGGGCACGTCACCTGGCTCGCGATCATCGACCTCGCGACCTCGGCACTGCTCTACCTGCGCCCCTTCACGGCGGACGTGAGTGGCCAGGTATTCCAGCGCGACCCGCTCACGGCCGGGGGCACGGCACTCCCCGACGCGACAGCCGCCACGCTGAACGGGTTCCGCACGACTGTCACGCTTCCGGGCCTCACCGCGCCCGCTGCGGGGAATGAGCAGGAGCTGACCGGGCAGTTCGTCCGCGTGCAGGACTTCGAGGTCTTCACGGCCGCCCCGCCGACGGAGCCGGCGGGGACTGACTTCAACTACGGCAGCCGTACCAACGACTTCGCCGCGGTGAACGCCTACTACCACAACGACGGCTTCTTCCGGCTGGCCGATGACCTCGGCTTCACGACGGGCTCGTACTTCGGCGGGACCAGCTTCCCGTTGTCGGTGGACCATCGGGGTCGCTTCGGCTCGGCGGACGGCATCGAGATCAACGCCTCGTGTTCCGGGAACGGCATGGGCGGCATCGCGAACGTGGACTACGAGCTCGCCTCCACGGCGGACACCACGAACCCGATCGGCCTCGCAACCGACCGCCGCGTCGTCCTCCACGAGCTGGGCGGACACGGGATCCTCTACGACCACGTGAACTCGGCCAACTTCGGCTTCGCCCACTCCGCCGGAGACAGCTTCGCCGCGATCCTCTCGGACCCCGACTCGCAGGCGGCGGACCGGTTCCTCACGTTCCCCTGGGTGGGCAGCGTGATCTCTCGGCGGCACGACCGGCCGGTCGGTGGCGGCTGGGGATGGGGCGGCGCTAACGACACGGGCGGCTACAGCAGCGAGCAGGTGCTCAGCACGAGCCACTTCCGTCTCTACCGCAGCCTGGGCGGCGATTCCACCCGCCTCGGCACGCGGCAGTTCGCGGCCCGCGTGGCGGCCTACCTCATCCTGAGGGGCGTCGGCACGCTGACGCCGATGACTAACCCCAGCAACGCCACCGGCTGGGTCCAGGCGCTCCTGGACGCCGACGCCGGCGACTGGACCAGCGAGGGCCTCGCCGGGGGCGCCTACGGCAAGGTCATCCGCTGGGCGTTCGAGAAGCAAGGCCTGTTCCAGGCGCCGGGCGCTCCCACCCCGGTGACGCAGGAGGGCGCCGCACCCGCCGTCGACGTCTACATCGACGACGGGCGGCACGGCGAGTACCAGTACCAGCCCGTGCACTGGAACAACCAGAGCGTGTGGAACCGGCGGTACGCGGACAACGGCACCGTGCACGAGGAGCCGTGGCTCGACCGGCCGAACTTCGCGTACACGCGCGTCCGCAACCGCGGCACGCAGACCGCGACGAACGTGATCGTCCGTGGCTTCCACTGCAACCCCGGCGCCGGCCTGACCTGGCCGGACGACTGGCAGGCGATGACCACCGCGCAGATCTCGGTGCCAAACATCCCGCCGGGTGGCGAGGTCCTCGTCGGCCCCTTCACCTGGACGCCGTCCCAGCCGGACCACGAGTGCATGCTGATGGTCGCCTCCGCGAGCGGGGACCCCTCGAACATCGACGTGTTCGGTCCGGGCGACTCCATCGAGGAGTGGCGGCTGGTGCCGCACGACAACAACATCGGCCAGAGGAACGTCCACCCTGTCCCGGCAGCGGGTGGTGTGGCCGGGATCATGGCCGTGCTGGACGGACGCGCCTTCACAGTGCACAACCCGTTCAACCGTCGCGTGCGTGTCCAGCTGGACATCACGCTGCCGAAGCTGCTCGCCTCGCGCGGCTGGCGCGTGGAGGTGGCCACTCCCGGCGGGGTGTCGTTCGGCCTCCCCGCCGGTGGCAGCCGGCAGGTTCGCCTGCGCGTGGTCCCGGGCGGCGAGGTAACGGCGGCCGAGGTCAGGCAGACCCCGGACCGCGAGGTGGTCGTCACCGTGGCAGCGGACGACATCGGCATCGGCGGGATGAGCTACGAGCTCGACCCCGAGCGCGCCGAGCCGCTTCCGCAGGACGACTGCCCGAAGCACTCGGACAAGTCCCACTGTGACGACCGGTGCCACGGTCCGGCCCAGGACCTCCTGCGCTGCCTCGACCTCCCCTCGGTCGATGTGGGCAAGGTCCGCCTGAGGAGCGTCCAGGTCGACATCGAGGTACGCGACTGCTGACCCACGCCCCCTCGCTCCCCCATGCAGCCCGCCTTCCGGCGGGCTGCATGGGAGCTTGCTCCACGGCCCACACCGTGCCGTCCTCTCTCGCCGGCACCGCCCCGCGATAGCCCTCATACCCCCGACCTCCGGCCGCTTCGCGTGTGACATGCGCGAGAGGGCAGCGGTAACGACCGCACATCCGCCCGCAATGCGCGTGCAGCACGTCATTCCCGAGGAATTCATGCAGGCGGCACGTCCGGGAATCCCGTCGCGTGACGCTGCGGTCTGGCGAATCAACCCGTGGTTCTCGTGGCAGAGGGCGGCGTGTCCGCGCCGCCGAAAGGTGACGCATGACGACGACGCAACTCGATCCCGCCTCGAACGGTGCGAGCCCTCCGAGGGGTTCGCACCGCTTCAGCCTGACGACGGCGAGCATCGCGGACATCAACGCCGCGTTCGACGCGGGGGCGCTGACTTCGGAGCGGTTGGTGCAGATGTACCTCGACCGCATCGAGGCGTACGACCAGGCCGGGCCGAAGATCAACGCGGTGATCACGCTCAACGAGCAGGCGCTCGCGACGGCGTGCGCCCTCGACGCTGAACGCGAGGCAAGCGGCTCGCGTTCTCCGCTGCACGGCATCCCGGTGCTGCTCAAGGACGTGTTCGACACGAAGGACCTGCCGACCACGGGCGGCTACGCGCCGTTGAAGGGCGTGGTGCCGACGCGAGACTCCACGATCGCGGAACGGCTGCGCGACGCAGGCGCGATCATCCTGGCGAAGGTGAACCAGAGCGACTGGTACGCCGGGCCGGACATCCTCGCGAGTAGCACGCTGCTGGGGTCGACGCTCAACCCGTTCGCCCTCGACCGGACGCCGGGCTGGTCGAGCTCCGGCACGGGCGCCGGCGTCGCGGCCCACTTCGGGACGGTCGGGTTCGGCAGCGAGACCGGCTTCTCCATCCGCACGCCCACCAGCGACAGCAACCTCTTCGGACTCTCGACCACGTCCGGCCTGATCAGCCGGGCCGGGCAGATGTGGAGCTACATCACCGGCGAGCGAGGCGGCCCGATGGCGCACAGCGTCTACGACCTCGCCGTCACGCTGGACATCGTGGCCGGCTTCGACAGCGACGACCTCTGGACGGCGAACAGCCTGGGCAAGATGCCCCTGGCACCGTACGCGAGCTTCGTGGACCCGCAGGGACTGAGGGCGTCCCGCGTGGGCGTGTTGAAGGAGGCGTTCGACTTCACACCGATCGACCCCGAGGTCGTGGATCTGGCCAAGGCGTCCATCGAGGTGTTCCGCGAAGGCGGAGCGTCCGTCTTCAACCCGGTGTCGCTCGGCATCGACCTTGCGAGCCACCACGACCTGTCGCTGCCCGGGTTCCCGGCACAGTACGAGCGGGTGCTCGCGATCAAGCAGTACCTCTCGCGACACGGGGCCGAGTACCCGTTCAAGACGCCCGAGGATCTCCTGTTCGACCACCCCGGGGTCCCGGAGCGGCCCGGCGACCGGGCGACGTTCGCCCACCCGGTCGACATCGACCGTGACCCGAAGTTCCGCGCGAGCTTCGAGGGCCGCGCGAAGCTCCGCGATGCGGTCGTTGCGCTGATGGACCGCCTCGGGCTGGACGCGCTCATCTACCCGCACAAGCTGCACGGCCCGCTGAAGATCGGCCCGAAGAACGACCCGGAGCGGGCGTACCAGCCCAACCTGCTTAGCCCGGTCACCGGCATGCCGGCACTGATCGTGCCCATGGGCTTCACGCCGGAGGGCCTCCCCGTCGGGCTCGAGATCCTCGGGCGGCCGTGGAGCGAGCCGACACTCATCAGGCTGGCGAGCGGGTTCGAGGCGGCGACGGACAACCGCCGTGTGCCGGAGACGACGCCCGCGCTGTCCGGCGAGAGCTTCGACTACTAGGCCAACCCGCGCGGGGCACACAGAAGGGCCGCCCGGACGGGCGGCCCTTCTGCTTGGTGCGCGTCCGCTAGCTAGGCGACCGAGGCCACCTCCTGCGCGATCGGCGGGACGTGGAGGTGCCAGTCCGTCAGCTCCTGGTACGCGCCCCCGACCTGGAAGACCGTGGCCTCCGCGAACGGCTTGCCGACGATCTGCATCGAGAGCGGCAGGCCACCGGTGCTGAACCCGCAGGGAATCGCCATCGCCGGCAGTCCGGAGAGGTTCCACGGCCCGGTGAAGCTGGGGGAGCTCAGCATCTGGCTCGGGTTCATGTCCGCGCGCCTCGGGGCAGGGCCGACGGACGTCGGCGTGATGATGACATCGAGGTCCGCGAGAACGGCAGCCATCGCCTTCTTGAAGTACGACCGGAAGCGCTGCGCCTGCACCACGTCCCCGCCGGTGAAGAACAGACCGCGCGTGAGGACCTCCGACGTGTACCTCCCGTACTCGTCGAAGCGAGCGATGAGGTCGCCGCGGTGGTAGGCGAAGGCCTCGCTCAGCATGATCAACTGGTTCGCGTCCTTCGCCTCGCGGGCGTGGGGGACCTCCACCTCCGTCACAATCGCCCCGGCGCCGCGCAGCACCTCGACGGCTGCGAGGACGGCGTCGCGCGTCTCCGGGTCGAGCTCCGGCGAGTCGAAGAAGTAGGGCTTCGGCACGCCGATCCGCAGGCCCTCGACGCTACCGGTCATTGCGGCGGTGTAGTCCGGCACGGGGACATCGACGGTGCATGGGTCGTGGCGGTCGGCGCCGGCCATGACCGCGAGCATGGCGGCACAGTCGTACGCGCTGCGGGCCATCGGGTTGATCGAGTCGAGGCTGTAGCCGAGCGGCACGCAGCCCCACTTCGGCACCCGGCCGAAGGTCTGCTTCATCCCGCTGACGCCGTTCCACGACGACGGACCGCGCGTGGACCCGCCGGTGTCCGTCCCCAGGCCGGCGTAGATGAGGCCCGCCGCCAGGGCGATGCCCGTGCCGGAACTCGATCCCGAACCGCTCCGCTCGAGGTCCCACGGGTTCTGCGGCATCGGGAAGGGCTTGGTGGCATCCGGCATGCCGATGGCGAACTCGTT
>JALOAM010000098.1 GCA_023228765.1 Dehalococcoidia bacterium | reverse complement strand
GGACTACGCCGCCTGGCTCTCCAGTGTGCAGGCTGGTCCGCTGGAGCCGCAGGACGAGCTCGCCAAGCGTGGCCAGGAGGTCTTCACGAACCCCGCCTCGCAGTGCCTCGCCTGTCACACCATCGATGGTCTGACGGCCGGCATCATGGGCCCGAACCTCTCGCACGTGGGTGACCGCACCTCGCTGGCGGGTGGCTGGCTGGCCAACACGCCGGAGGACATGGCGGAGTGGATCGCTGATCCCGCCTCTGTGAAGCCAGGGTCGCTGATGCCGGACACTGGGCTCAGTGACGAGGACATTCGGGCCGTCGTGACCTACCTCCAGAGCCTCAAGTAAGACTCGGGATCAGTAGGACTCGACAACGCGTCGAACAGGAAGCGATGACGGCCACACCTTCGGTGGTGGGGCGCCTGTCAGGAGGTCTCTAGATGGCCACAGCTGTCGGAACGGTCGGCCAGGCCACCCAGCCATCCAAGATCTGGTCGTGGATGACGACGGTCGACCATAAGAAGATCGCATCGCTCTACGGGATCACCGGATTCACGTTCTTCCTGATCGGCGGCATCGAGGCGCTCCTCGTGCGGACGCAGCTCGCCGTACCTCAGGGCAACGTGATCGACGCTGACCTGTACAACCAGCTCTTCTCCACGCACGCCCTCACCATGATCTTCCTGGCGATCATGCCGCTGGGCGCCTCGTTCTTTAACTACTTCATCCCGCTGCACATCGGCGCGCGGGACGTCGCGTTCCCGCGACTGAACATGCTCGGCTACTGGATGTACCTGTCCGGTGGTCTGCTGCTCACGCTGTCGTTCTTCTTCGGTGGAGCGCCGGATGGTGGGTGGTTCGGGTACGCACCGCTCTCCACGGAGACGTACTCGCCCGGCCGCAACATGGACTTCTACACCGTGTCGCTGCTGATCCTCGGCACGTCGTCGCTGATCGCGTCGCTGAACTTCATCGTGACCATCATCAACATGCGGGCGCCGGGCATGACCATGATGCGGCTGCCCGTCTACATGTGGATGACCCTGGTCGTCTCGTTCCTGCTGGTGCTCTCGCTGCCGGTGGTCACCGTCGGCATGATCCAGCTCTACTTCGACCGCAACTTCGGCACGAACTTCTTCCTGCCGGCCGAGGGCGGCGACCCGCTGCTCTGGCAGCACATCTTCTGGATCTTCGGCCACCCAGAGGTCTACGTCCTGATCCTCCCGTCGATGGGCATCGTGTCCGAGGTCATCCCGGTCATGTCCCGCAAGCCGCTGTTCGGCTACGCCGCGATCGTCTTCGCCGGCGCGGCCATCGGCGTCCTCGGCTTCGGCGTGTGGAGCCACCACATGTTCACCACCGGCCTGGGCACGGTGCCGCAGGTCGTCTTCTCTGCCAGCACGATGGCCATCGGCATCCCGACGGGCATCAAGATCTTCAACTGGCTGGGCACCATGTACGGCGGGAACATCCGGTTCAACACCGCGATGTACTTCGCGGTCGGGTTCATCGCCCTGTTCACCATCGGCGGCATCTCGGGCGTCATGCACGCCAGCCCGGCCGTGGACACGCAGCACCAGGACACGTACTTCGTCGTCGCGCACATCCACTACGTGCTGTTCGGCGGCGCGATCATGGGCATCTTCTCGGGCATCTACTTCTGGTTCCCGAAGATGACCGGCCGCTTCCTGGGCGAGTCGCTGGGCAAGCTCTCCTTCTGGGTGATCTTCGTCGGCATGAACGCCACGTTCTTCCCGATGCACTTCCTGGGCATCTCCGGCATGCCTCGACGTATCTACACGTACGAGGAGGGCATGGGCTGGGATACCTGGAACATGGTCGCCACGATCGGGTCCTACATCCTGGCGTTCGGCGTCCTGTTGTTCGTCATCAACTTCTTCAAGAGCATGCGCCAGCCGCAGACCGCGGGGGACAACCCGTGGAACGCACCCACGCTGGAATGGGCCACCAGCTCGCCCCCGCCGGAGCACAACTTCGACGTGGTGCCGGAGGTCCATGACCGCGACCCGCTCTGGTACAACCGCGACCACGGTATTGAGCTGCCGGCGCGCCCCGAGCACCTGCACATCCACATGCCGCCGCCGTCGTACTACCCGATGATCCTGGCTGGGGGCGTGCTGCTCATCGGCCTCGGCCTGCTCGCCCACCTCGGCGTGGCTGTCGCGGGCGCACTGGTGGTGATCTACAGCGTGTGGGGTTGGGCACTGGAGCCCACGGACTAGGACTTCAGGCGACGGGGCCGCGCAGGCCTCGCATCACCGACGGTCACCGAGGAGAACGCGTCCATGGCAGCAGCGCACGAGGTCCAGCACCACACGTCGACGGGCGTCGACAACAGGAAGCTCCTGATGTGGGTCTTCCTCGCGTCCGAGTGTCTCTTCTTCGGCACGCTGATCTCGACTTACCTGATCTTCAAGGGTGAGTCGCTGGTGCCGCCGAGGCCGGAAGATGTCCTGGACATCCCGCTGACCTCCGCCAGCACCTTCGTGCTGCTGATGTCGTCGCTGACCATGGTGCTCGCCGTGTACGGCGCGCAGCACGGCCGCATCGGGATGATGAAGGGGATGTTGCTCTGCACCGTCCTCCTGGGCCTCGGATTCCTCGGGTTCCAGGTCTACGAGTTCATGCACTTCGTGCACGAGGGCCTGTCCCTGAGCACCAACCAGTTCGGCGCGTCCTTCTACGTGCTGACCGGGTTCCACGGGTTCCACGTCGGCATCGGCGTCCTCTATCTGACCTCTCTGCTCATCGGGTCCATGCGTCGTCACGGCCTGGGCCGTGACCGTGACCTGTGGGTGGACACCGCTGGCCTGTACTGGCACTTCGTCGACATCGTCTGGATCGTGATCTTCACGATCATCTACCTGATGCCGCACTAACGACGTCTTCACTGGCAGCCGGGAGACAAGAGGGCACCCATGGAACACGAAGCCGCCGCCGCGCAGCACAACGAACATCCGCCGACGACCATCCGTCAGTACGTGATGATCGGTCTGATCCTGACCGTCCTCACGGTCATCGAGCTGTGGCTGTCCTACTCCGGGCTGCCGCACGGACCGCTGATCGCCGCGCTGCTGTTCTTCTCCGCCGTCAAGTTCGTCATCGTCGTGGCGCTCTTCATGCACCTGCGCTTCGACCACCCGCTGTTCCGCCGGATGTTCGCCTTCGGGTTCGTCCTGGCGGCGATCCTCCTCGTCGCGCTCCTCGGCCTGTTCTGGGGTGACCACGCCAGCACCGACCTCGTCGGTGGCATCCCGGAGGGCGCCGTGGTCGCTGGCCACGGTGACTCCGAGGAAGGCGAGGCCGAGGGTGAGGGCGAGCCCGCCGGTGACCCGGCGGCCGGCATGGTCCAGGGGATCCCGGTCGCGGAGTTCTTCCAGGCCAACTGTGTTGCCTGCCACGGCCCCAACCGCGAGGGTGTGACGGGCCTCGGCCTGCCGCTGCTGCCCTCCGTGCTGGACCAGCCGGACGAGTTCTACCACGACACGATCGCGAACGGCCGCACCGGCACCGCGATGCCCTCGTGGACGGCCACCAAGGGCCTGACGGACGCCGACATCGACGCCCTCGTCCAGTTCATCAAGCACGTCGAGCCGTAGCGCTCCCCGTACGTCGCACGAGAGAAGGCCCGTCCTCAGGACGGGCCTTCTCCTTGTTCCGCGACAGGGCTCCGACTCCGACCCCGACTCCGGCCCCGATCCCGACCCCGACCCCGATCCCAGTCCGCCTCCGGCCCCCCTCTCCCGGTTTCGGGAGAGGGGCTGGGGGTGAGGGCCCCGCCCGAGGACGTCGAGGTGGCACGATATCTGGGGCCGGCAAGCCGTCCTCCTGTCTCGACGTCTCACGTCGTCTAGAAGGCGTCCGGGGGCTACGCCCCCGGCGTGGCAGCCATGGCGCGTTCGGCCTCGCGGGCCGCTTCGCGGGCCGCCTCGGCCTCGCGCTGGCGCTGGTCGGACTGGCGCCACCAGATGGCGAAGATGATGCCGGCGACGGTCAGGTTCAGTGCTTCGCCGAAGGGTACCCACATCAGCAGGCCGGCGAGCTGCTGGTCCTGCAGGGGCGTACCGGGGAGGAAGAGGCGGACGCGCTCGTACGTGGGGTAGAAGGGCGCGTCCGCGAAGGTGATGAACGCCGCCAGGATGTGCTTCGGCACCATCGCGCCGTAGAAGTAGACGATGCGCAGGCCCATCGAGCGGATGCGGGACCGCCTCGGCTTCGGGTCCACGATGTTCCACCAAAAGATCATCGCGACCGCGAAGAAGGAGATGTGCTGGATGTCGTGGACCAGGTCATCGCGGAGGGCGAGGTCGTAGTAGCCGGGGCCCAGGTGCCAGATCCACTGGCTCGCCGCGAACAGCACCACGGCGACCACCGGGTGCGTCAGGAAGCCCCAGAACGCCCGCATCACGGGGGAGCGGAGGACCGGCGACACCACCTGCTTCCGGAACCCTCGAGGGAGGCCCCGCAGCACCGGCGTCGCGGGGGCGCCGAGGTAGATGAGGGGCGGGATGATCATCATCGAGATGTTGTGCTGGATCATGTGCATGCTGAAGTGGTGCTCACCCAGCCGGTCCAGGGGTGATTCGTAGATCAGCACCAGCAGGACGATCCCCGTGTAGTAGGAGACCGTCCGCCAGGGCGAGTGGTACCGGCCACGGTTCTCCCACCTCGTCAGCCCACGGGCGTAGAGGAAGGCGAGGACGGCGACCGGGATCAGGTACTGGACGTCGAAGTTCCAGGCGGTCCACCAGTCCGCACCCTCGGCGATGACATCGTGCGAGGGCAATGCGACGGGTGCGCCGCTGGGGACGGGGATGGTCAGCATGCCTTGGCCTTCCCGGCGTTCCACGCCCATGGCGCGGGACGGAGGTCTCCTACGAGTTTGCCCTGTCCTCGCGGCTGGCGCACCCCTCAAGGCTCGCGGAGCGTGGGCGATCCTCCCGGAGGACGCCGCGTCCAACGATGGAGGGATCCTCGCGTTGACGGCGGATCGAGGCGATCTTTACCATCGTCGCGAGCAGACTTTGCGTATTCCGTACACATACTCTCACGCGGGTGTGGGCGGCGCACGCACCGACCGGACGCACACTCACGGACGCGAGGCTCCACATGCAGACGCTACGCGTCGCCCTGGCACAGGTGAACACCACCATCGGCGACTTCGAGGGCAACCGGGAGAAGGTGCTGGAGGCCGCTCGGCGCGCTGACCAGTACGGCGTGGACGTGGTGGCGTTCCCCGAGCTCGTGGTGACCGGCTACCCACCGGAGGATCAGCTCCTGCGGCCCGCGTTCATCCAGGAGGCGGAGGAGCACCTGCTCACCCTCGCGCAGGAGGCCGTCGGGCTGCCGCCGATGGTCGTCGGGTGCCTCGACTTCACGGACCAGCTCTACAACTCAGCCGCCATCATCCACGGCGGCGCCGTCCTCGCCCGGTACCACAAGCAGAAGCTGCCCAACTACGGCGTCTTCGACGAGGAGCGGTACTTCTTCCCTGGCGACGAGACCCTGGTCTGCACGATCGGCGGGGTCGAGGTGGGCATCACCATCTGCGAGGACGCGTGGTACCCCGAGCCGGTGCGTGACGCCGCCGTCGCCGGCGCCGAGGTGGTCATCAACATCAACGGCTCACCGTTCCACGCCGGCAAGACCCGGTTCCGGGAGCGCATGATCGCGACGAGGGCGGCCGACAACACGGTCGCGCTCGCCTACGTGAACCAGGTCGGTGGGCAGGACGAGCTCGTCTTCGACGGCAACTCGATCGTGGTCGACGCCCTCGGCAACGTCGTCGCGCGTGGGCGCTCGATGGAGGAGGACCTCGTCGTCTTCGACGTGATCGTGGAGGAGGTCACGCGCCTCCAGCTGCACGACACGCGCCTCCGCCGGATGCGCGAGACCGGCCTGTCGCGCGAGGCGGGGCTACCTCGGACGCGGCGGGTGCACGTCACCGGGGCGGACGAGCAGAAGCAGGATCGCACCCCGCTCCCGCCGAGGGACCTCGAGGCGCCCTCGGACATCGCGGAGACCTACCGCGCGCTCGTGGTGGGGACGCGCGACTACGTCCGCAAGACCGGGTTCGACCACGTCTTCGTGGCGCTCTCCGGAGGCATCGACTCCGCCCTCGTCGGCGCGATCGCCGTGGACGCCCTCGGGTCCGAGAACGTCACGGGCGTCTCGATGCCGTCGAGGTACTCCTCGGAGGGGTCGGTCGCCGACGCCGTCGACCTCGCGCAGCGGCTCGGCGTGCGGCTCATCTCCCTGCCGATCGAGGGCATCCACGCCGGGGCGCTCAACGTCCTCGAGCGGGAGTTCGGCCCCGAGGCGCTCGGTCTGGCGGAGGAGAACGTGCAGTCCCGGGCGCGCGGCATGATCGTGATGGCGCTTTCCAACCACCGGCCCCGGTCCATGGTGCTCACCACGGGGAACAAGTCGGAGTACGCCTGCGGCTACGCCACCCTCTACGGCGACATGGTCGGCGGCTACGCGGTGATCAAGGACGTGCCGAAGACGCTGGTCTGGGACCTCTCGCGGTACCGGAACACGCTCGGCGCCGTCATCCCCCAGAACTCCATCGACAAGCCGCCGAGCGCGGAGCTGCGCCCGGACCAGCTCGACACGGACTCCCTCCCCCCGTACGAGGTCCTCGACCCGATCGTCGTGGGGTACGTGGAGGAGGACCTCTCGGTCGAGGCGATCGTCGCGCGGGGGTTCCCGGAGGATCTGGTCCGCCGCGTGATCGACATGATCAACCGCAACGAGTACAAGCGTCGCCAGTCCCCGCCCGGCGTGAAGATCACGCCGAGGGCGTTCGGCCGCGACCGCCGCCTCCCGCTCGCATCGCGCTACCGGGGGTACTGAGGCTGGGCGTGAGCCGCTAGGGGAGCGGCGGCTCCTCAGACTCCTCGTCGGCGAACAGCTCGTCGTCCTCGTCCATGTGGGCGGCGACGGCGGCGCCCAGGGTGTCGATCGCGGTCAGCTGGATCCATTGCTCGAAGGCGTCCCGGATGTCCTGGTAGGCCGTCTCGACCTCTTCTTCGAACTCCGGTCGGGTCTGTGACGCCTCGCGACCCTTCGCCACCTGCTCCACGATCCGCTCGAGGCGCGGCTGGAGCTTCTGATAGAGCATGTCGTACTCGGTGCCGCCGTGTTCGCCCTCGGCGTGCGCGCGGTCGCGCATGATCTGCAGCGCGCCCATCACCCACGCGAGCGAGCCGAGCAGTGTCCCGGCGTCCGCGCGGCGGAGCTCGATGTGGACCGGCTGAGGACGGCCGCGGCGCCCCTCAGGACTCGTCATCGGTGCGGTCTCCCTCGTACGCCACGATGGCCGCGGCGCGCAGCGCGCCAAAGACCGCCGCCTTGTCGCCCAGGGCGGCCGGAGCCACCTCCACGCCCGGCAGCAGCTCGTGGAGGACGCGCTGCAGCACGGGGCGCAGCGGGTCCGCATGCTCCGGCAGGCCGTGGATGATCACCACGCTCGGGTCCACGAGGGCGGCGAGGTCCGCGAGGAGGGCGGTCGCCTGCTCCAGGTCCTCGCCGATCAGTGGACGGGTGACCTCCAGCTCCGGGAAACCCGGGAGTCCTCCGGCGCGGTGGCTCGCGCCACCGATGATGCGGCCACTGGTCATGACGGATGCGGCCGGGCCGTCCAGCAGCGAGACGTACAGCGCGTCGAACGTCCCGGAGGCGTTGCCGATGGCGGCTTCCCCGCGCAGCGCGGCCTCCACCCGCCCGAGGGCCACGACCGGGGCGTCGATATGGCGCCGCAGCGCCGGGACCACGTTCAGCCCCTCCCACTCCGCGTTCACGAGCGACTCTTCGAGGCGCCCTGCGACGGGGTCCACCAGGCCGGGGCACGCGACGCCGATGCCCAGCGCGTAGCGCTTGTTGCCGTCCGCCGCGAACAGCGCCGAGATGCGCCCGCCGACCTCCCACGCCCACGCGGCCTCGTCGTCCAGCTCGGGCAGCGTGTGCTCCTCCTGCCGGAGGATCTCGCCGTCCAGCCGCCCGAGGATGAGACGGAGGGTGGTGTGGGTGAAGTCGACACCGACGATCGCGGACTCAGGTTCGGTCATGGGTTCCATCCTGAACGGAGTGCCTACAGACTGTGGGACTCGATCTTGCGAAGGGCGTCCGCGACGCCGTCCATGTCCTTTGACGTGAGGTCGCCCGCGAGCGGGATCGCGATCAGCTCACCGGGGAGGCGCGTGGCGATCGGGCACACATCGTCCCCCACGCGCACGTCGCCCGACAACGTCTCGAGGATCGAGGCGTCGAGGTGGAGCGGCGCGTCACACGCGACCTCGCACGGGATGCCCTCGGCGCGGAGTGCCGCGATGGTGTCCTCCAGCGATCGCTTCCAGACGAGGCCTCGTAGCCGCACGACATAACGCGAGTACGCATGGCGGATCCAGCGCCCGTGGGGCAGGGGGGTCACCCCACGCATCCCGCGCAGGCGGAACGTCAGCTCCCAGGCCAGGTGCCGCCGCTGCTCGAGCGCCGCGTCCAGCCCTCGCAGCTCCGCGAGGGCGACCCGCGCGTCGTCCTCCGACGGTGCGCTGACCGAGGCGCGGAGACGTGCCGCCGTGCCCGCGTCCGGGACGATGACCGCGGCGCCGCGCGTGACCGGGTCGCCGTCACGCCCGAGGAACACCGCGGCCTGGCTCATCCGTCCCGCGTCCGCGCCACGGAACGCGCCGCCGAGGGCGTCCGTGATGTCCTCGAGGACCGCGACGTTCCGGTCGCCCGCGAGACGCACGATCTCGGTCATGACGGCGGGGTGCCCGAACGGGTGGCGCACCACCGCGAGGGCGGTCCGCTCGCCCATCGCGCGCGCGATACCGCGTACGGAGAGCGCTGCCGTGTCCGCGTCCACCTCGCCGGGCACGACCGTCCACCCGAGGCTGCGCGCCGCCTCGGCGGCGTCCTGCGCGAGCAGGTCGGGCACGACGATCTCGTTGCGCTCGCCGGGCTCGAGGATCGAGAACACGGTGCGGTGCGCCTCGGCGGGCGTCGCGCACATGATCACGGCGGAGGCAGGGAGTCCGAGGCGCCCCGCGAGCGCCGACTCGAACGCGGCGACGGGATCGGGGTCGTCGGCGGGCACGACCTCGATCGGTCGGGGCCAGGGCGCGGTGCGAGTGGGCTCGCCGCCGTCGAGGGCGAGCGCGGGCACGGGTACGGTCTCGTCGGTCATGCGGGCCCTGTCAGCGCTCCGGCAGTCTGGCGAGAGGCGAGCGTAGGCGTCAGCGACCGCCACCGGCAACGCTCCTACACTCGGATGGCCCAGAGGCAGGAGGCCCCGTCGATGATCCTCACGCTGCGCGACCGCCAGATCGACGCGACCGCGCGCACCGCCGTCATGGGCATCCTCAACGTCTCCGACGACTCCCCCATCGCCTTCTCGCGCGTCGGCGTGAACGATGCGCTCGAGCGGGGGCGCGCCCTGGCCGCCGCGGGCGCCGAGATCATCGACGTCGGCGCGCACTCCACCGCGACCGGCGCGAGAGACCTCGCCCCGTCGGAGGAGATCGAGCGCGTGGTCCCCGTCATCGAAGCGCTCGTCGCGGACGGCCTCGTCACCTCGGTGGACACGTGGACCGCCGAGGTCGCCCGCGCCGCCGCCGAAGCGGGCGTGCACCTGCTGAACGACGTCACCGGCTTCGCCGACCCCGGCATGGCAGAGGTCGCCCGCGAGTTCGGTATCCCCGGCTGTCTCATGCACATGCGTGGCGAACCCAAGCACCACTGGGAGGTCAGCCAGCAGTATGGCGACATCGAGGCCGAGGTCCGCGCGGACCTCGTGCGGCGCGCGGAAGCCCTCAAGACGCAGGGCGTGGAGGTCTGGCTCGACCCCGGCTTCGGCTTTGGGCGCTCCGCGGAGGACAATGTCGCGCTGCTGCGCGGACTACCCGCGCTGGTCGCGGAGGGCTACCCGGTGCTCGTCTCGGCCTCGCGGAAGGGCTTCCTCGCCGAACTGATGGGGGAGGCGTACGGCCAGGACCAGGACGGCCTGCTGGAGGCGACCATCGCGTTCAACACGCTGGCGGCCTACTGGGGCGCGCACGTCGTCCGCGTCCACGACGTGCAGGAAGTCTCGGACGCCGTGAGGATCGCGAGTGCGATCCGCTCCGGCCTCGCGGACGTGCGCTAGCGGCGCTTATCCCTCGGGCGTTCCTTCGTCGTCGGCGACCACGGCGGCGGCCGCGCCGCTGCCGTACTTGAAGTCCTCGCAGGCCTGTCCGTTGCGGTTCGTGTCGATGCGGTTTGGGTCGTCCGGCCCGTTCACCTCGAAGGCCTCCTGCGCCTCCGCCATCGAGGTGAAGTCGCGGCAGTTGTAGCGGTCCGCGCCGTCCGTGAAGAACGGGCTCGCCTCTGCCTCCGCGTCCCCCACCGTGGTGTCGTCCTCGGCGTCCGCGCCC
Organism: Dehalococcoidia bacterium; assembly: GCA_023228765.1. Lineage (GTDB taxonomy): Bacteria > Chloroflexota > Dehalococcoidia > UBA2979 > UBA2979 > W-Chloroflexi-9. The sequence continues at coordinate 1,199 of JALOAM010000098.1, read as the reverse complement.
GACAGCTGGAATGCCACGGGGCTGCCTGCCGACCGGGACTCGAGCCCGTCGATCCGCGCGACGAGGGCATTCCGCTCCTCCTCCAGCGCCGCAACCTGCCCGCCGAGGCCTTCGATCTGCGCGTCCGCTGACTCCAGCTCCGCCGCGACCGCGTCGAGTGCGTCCTCGATCGCGCCGGTGTCACCGGCGGTGTCGAGGGTCGCGACCATCCACCAGATACTCACGGCCCAGACGACGAAGCCGATGGCCGCGGCGGCGGGGGCCCAGGTGGGGATGGTGAGTGGTCGCTGCGTCATGCTTCACCGTCAGACTGCGATCCCATGCTGGATTCCAGACTGGGATCCGGGGTTCCGCACCACGCTATGAGGGCGCGCGCCCGCATCGAATCAGGGCGAACCCCGATCGAGGCGAGGAGAACCGCTGACGTTGGCGACGAGGTGCAGTGGTGCGTAGGATGCGCGTTTCCGTTCCCCGGGAGGCACCATGGAATCGCGCTCGCACCACTCGGCCCCTCACCCGGAGGCTCCGCGCACGAACGCCCTCGGGCAGCCCGTCGGCGCAGCGGTGCCTGACTGGACGCCGAGGGCGTTCCCGGCGCGTGAGTCGATGCAGGGCCGCACGTGTCGCCTCGAACCGATCGACCTCGCCCGCCACGCCGACGACCTGTTCGAGGCCTTCGCGGCCGACACCGAGGGTGGGATGTGGACCTACCTTGCCTATGGCCCCTTCGCGACGCCCGAGGCATACCGCGCGTGGCTCGGCGAGATCTCGTCACAGCGCGACCCGCAGTTCTACGCCATCATCGATGAGGTCTCCGGCAAGGCGGTCGGCCAGGCCTCGTTCCTCCGCATCGACCCCGCGAACGGGGTGATCGAGGTCGGCCACCTCGCCTACTCGCCCGCCCTCCAGCGGACGACCGCCTCGACCGAGGCGATGCACCTCATGATGCGCCGCGCCTTCGAGGAGTACGGCTACCGCCGCTATGAGTGGAAGTGCGACAGCCTCAACGACCCCTCGTGGAGCGCCGCGGAACGCCTTGGCTTCACGTTCGAGGGGATCTTCCGGCAGGCCGTGGTGATGAAGGGCCGCAACCGCGACACGACCTGGCTCTCGATCACCGACGCCGAGTGGCCCGCCCTCCGGGACGCCTTCGAACAGTGGCTCTCGCCCTCGAACTTCGGGGAGGACGGACGGCAGCG
>JALOAM010000097.1 GCA_023228765.1 Dehalococcoidia bacterium | reverse complement strand
GTCGAGCTTCAGATGGAGGGCCTGGTTGTCGCGGTTCTGGGTGGCCTGGATCAGGAACACCATGAGGAAGGTGATGATCGTCGTGCCGGTGTTGATCACCAGCTGCCACGTCTCGGAGAAGCCAAAGATCGGGCCGGACACCGCCCATACGATGACCAGTGCGGTCGCGGCGGCGAACACCACCGGCTTCCCGCTGAGGACGGACACGGCATGCGCGAAGCGAGGGAAGCCGTGCAGGCCGTCGTCCTGCCCCGCCGGGCTATCCGCACGACGGCGCTCCAGCTCCTCGCGCAGGTCCTCGTGGCGTTCCTGGTGCTCGGACCGCGAACGATCGCGCTCGGTCTCGTCCATACTGGTCTCCTCTGGCATGACGAGATGTCATCACAGCTGCCGTGGACGAGGGGGAGCGGTTCTTCCCGTAGCGTGGCGGTTTCGTGACAGGCCGCACGAGGGCGCCCCGAGTCAGTCCGCGTATGGGCTGGACGAGCCGGGCATAATCCGACTACGAGCGTGTTCGGCGCCCGAACGAGGGTCGGTACGAGGAAGGCCATCCACGATGCCCACCGCGCAGGTCAACGGCACGGAGATCTATTACGAGACCCACGGCAGCGGCTTCCCGCTGGTGTTCGCGCACGGTGGCTTTGGGGGCCTCGGGACCGGCGCGGGCGGGAACGTCCCCGCGTGGGTGTCGAAGTTCGCCGAGCACTTCGAGGTCATCCTGCCCGACCGTCGCTCCTCCGGCCGTTCCGGGTTCCCGGATGTGCCGCACTCGATGTCGCTGTTTGCCAGCGACATCCGCGAGCTGCTCCGCCACCTGGGCCACGAGCGCGCGTTCGTGTGGGGCACCTCCGCCGGAGGCCCGATCGCGATGACCTTCGGGCACGAGCACCCGGACGCCGCCGCCGGCCTCGTCGTCGCGGAGACAGCGCCGTGGCTCTCGCAGGATCCCGACCTCCTCGGCCGGCTCCGCGAGCGCATCGATGTCCTCAACACGAGCGGTGTCGACGCCGCCTACGAGGCGCGCCGCGAGGGCGGAACGGTGGGCCTCAACCTGTTCGCGGCGACGCGCCCGGCGGAGTCCGAGGAAGAACAGCGCCAGCGTGACGAGCGTCGTGCCGCCATCCAGGCACAGCTCGCGACCGTGCCTCGGGAGGAGCGCATCTACAAGTACGGCGCGGAGCTGCGCACGTACGCGGCGCACGTCGACTTCGATGCGACGGGCTGGTTCCGCGACCTGAAGATGCCGGTTCTCGTCGTCTACGGCACGGGCGACACCGTCTACCCGGACGTCGGGTGGCGCGAACTCGCCGAGGGCATGCCCAATGTGGAGGTCGCCTACTTCGCCGGCGAGGAGCACGGCGCGGCCAGCAACACGCCGGACGGCCAGGCCACGATCCTCGACTTCCTTCGACGCAACACGCCCGCCTAGAGTCACCACCAGCGGGACGCCCTCGGGCTCCCGCCCGCAGCCCCCAGCGTCGAGGACGAGGAGCAGTCGTGGAGGTCAACGCGCCCTGGCCGGGCACCGTGCAGGAGATCGCCGTGTCCGCAGGCGACCGCGTCGAGCGCGACCAGCCGCTCCTCACACTGGAGGCGATGAAGATGCTCACGCCGATCCTCGCGCCGGAGGCGGGGACGGTCGGCGCGGTGCAGGTCGCGGTGGGCGACTTCGTCGAGGAGCGCGCGGTGCTCCTCACGCTGGAGGCGGGCGGCCCGGTCTAGTCCAGCTCTCGCAGCGAACGCTCGGTGGCGAACGCGATTACCGAGTAGACCGAGAAGATGATCCCGGCGCTGATGAGCGCACCGTCGGCGCCGAGGACCTCGGCGACCGCGCCGGAGAGCAGTGACCCCAGCGGGATGAGGCCGGCGATCGAGAGCATGTAGATGCTCATCACCCGGCCCATCATCTCGTTCGGCGTGTTGAGCTGGATCAGCGTCTGGTTCAGGTTGATGTGCACGCCGCCGTTGAGGCCCCAGATCAACAGCGCGAGTGCCGTGAGGGCGTACCAGTCCGACAGCCCCATCAGCACGATCGCCGGGCCCGCGATGAGCAGGTTCGCGAGGAACCAGAACCCCTTCCGCGACAGTCCGCTCCGCGTCGCGAGGAAGGCCGACATCGCCAGCATCCCGATCGAGGTGAACGCGAGCAGCAGCGAGTTCAGGCCCGCGCCCACCTCCAGCTTGGTCCGCGCGAGCTCCGGGACGAGCACGAAGATCGGTCCGAGCTGGAACAGCCCCGTCATGATCGAGGCGATCACGAGCGCCCGAAGCTCCGACCGCCCGAACACGAACCGCCCGCCCTCGGCGGCGGCGGTACGCATCGGCGGGCGCGCCTGCGCTGGCGGTGCGACCTCCGGCAGCGTCACCCCGCGCATGAACAGCAGGGACAGCAGGTAGAGCCCGGCGAGGAAGGCGAAGGCGCCGCCGTAGTCGAAGGCGGCGATGGTGACGCCGCCCGTCACGGCGCCGACGAACTGCGCGAGGTTCTGCCCCATCGTACGGAGCACGATGCCGTTCACCAGCCGGTCCGCCGGGACGATCATCGGCACGATCGCCGTCATCGGCGGCATCACGCTCGCCGTCACGAACCCCACGGCGAGGGCGGCACCCAGCGCCACCGCGGCATCGACGAGCCCCGCGAACGTCGCCGCCGACAGCAGCGCGAGGAGCACCGCGCCTGCGGCGAACGAGGTGCTCGTCATCCGCTTCCGGTCGAAGCGGTCCGCCCAGACCCCGGCCGGCACGGTGATGAAGAACGCCGGTACGCCGAGCGCGAACCCCACGAGCCCGCCCAGGCCCGCGCGGTCTGTCAGCTCCAGCACGAACAGCACGAACGCGAACCGCTGCGCTCCGAACCCCAAGAAATAACAGAAGTTCGAGAGCCAGTAGTTACGGTACGTCCGCTCCCGTAGCAACTCCAGGACGTGCGCGGTCGGGGCAGCGGTGGGCGCAGCGTTCACGCGCGGCGGCAGGACCGGCGTCGGCGTTGCTGCATCCTCGGGTGGAGGTTCGGACGGGACCTGGAGGGCCATCTCACCTGCCTCGACGGTACCGGGGTAGGAGATCGTGGCCCGCCATCCTACCGGCACCGTCGAGGCGGTGCGTTACACCTCGTATGCGACCTCGCCGCCTACCATCGTGAGGGCGACCGGGAGGTCGCGCAGCTCGGTGGCGGGGACGCGGCGGATGTCCTCGGACAGCACGACGAGGTCGGCGAACTTCCCGGGCTCGATGCTGCCCTTCCGGTCGTCCGCGAACTCGGCGTACGCGCCGTTGATCGTGTGCATGCGGATCGCCGTGTCCAGGTCGACGCGCTCCTCTGGCCCGCAGACGTCCCCGTCCCGGGTCGCCCTCGTCATCGCTTGCTCGATGCCGAACAGCGGCCGGTAGTCCGTGACCGGAGCGTCCGAGGACCCCGCGACGCGGACACCAGCCTCGATGAGGGACTTGGCCGGGAACATGACGTCGGCGCGGTGCCGTCCGTAATTCCGGATGTAGCCGTCCCCGAACTCCCAGAAGAACGCAGGTTGCATCGCGGGGACGATCCCCTGCTGCCGGACGCGCTCCTGCAGGTCAGGTGGCGTGATGCCGCAGTGGTCGATGCGGTGGCGGAGGCCCTCGCGGGGGTGCTCCGCCTGGGCGCGCGCCATCGCGTCGAGCGTCTGCTCGATCGCCTGGTCGCCCACGGCGTGGACGGTGCATTGCCAGCCGGCGCGGTGCGCGCGGCCGATGAGGTCGTCGAGCTCGTCCTGCGCCCAGTACGCGATCCCGGAATCGTCCGGGTCCACGGTGTAGGGCTGCCTCGTGGCGGCGGTGGGGCCGCTGCTCGACCCGTCCGTGATCACCTTGAACGCCCCGATGCGCAGGCGGTCGCTGCCGAAGCCGGTGCGGAGCCCGGTGCCCGAGAGCAGCCCCACGAGTGGATGCTCGAACGAGTTCACAGTCGCGAAGGCGTACAGCCGCACCTGGATCTCGCCCCGCGCCACGAGGTCCGTCGCGATCTCCATCGCCGGGCCGAGGAGCCCTCCCGCATCGTGCACGCTCGTCAGCCCGCTCGCGAGGTCGGCGCGGTTCGCCGCGAGCAGGTACTGCCGCGTGTCCTCCTCCGTGGCCATCGAGGCGTCCCGGAGCGGTGCGTTCGCCCGCTCGTATGCGACGCCCAGGAGCGTCTCGCCGTCTGCATCGCGGTCGTAGCGACCGCCGTTCGGGTCGGCCGCCGTCATCGAGAGGCCGGCGACCTCGGCGGCCTTCGTATTGAACGCGACGATGTGGCCGCAGGTGCGCGTGAGGACGACGGGGTGATCCGGCGCGACCGCGTCCAGGTCGTGGCGGTTGGGGTGTCGCTGCTCGACGAGCCTCGAGTGGTCGTAGCCGCGGCCGCGGATCCAGCTCCCAGCGGGCTGCTCCTCGGCGCGCCGCCGTACGGCCTCGGCGATCGCGGCCACCGAGTCCATCCCGGCCGCCTTGCAGTCGATCGCGTACTGCGCGCCGCCGACGCCGGTGAAGTGCTGGTGCGCGTCGATGAACCCGGGCAGCAGCGAGCGCCCGCTGAGGTCCACGCGCCGCGTACCGGGGCCAGCGGTCGCGGACACCTCGGCGTTGGAGCCGACGGCGAGGATGCGCCCATCGGAGACGGCGACCGCCTCCGCGATCTGGTTGGTCGGGTCCACGGTGTGCACCACACCGCCGGTGAACACTACGTCTGCGCGGTCGCCAGCCATTGAGCGCCTCCCTCCGTGCGCGCGAATCGTAGCGCCACGGGGGAGGGCCCTAGCTGGCGGGAGCCTCCAGGGGTTCGCCGCCGTCCTCGGTGGGGGCGGGGAGCACGTCGAGCACGGCGGCTGCGGCCGCACTCGCAGTGGCCGCGGCACGGGCCTGGATGCCGCGCACGCGGACGAGGAACACCGTGCCGCCGAACACCATCACCGCCGCGCCCAGCAGGAACGCGACCGGGACGCTGGTCAGGTCCACCACGCGCCCGCCGCCGATCGCGCCGAGGAGGAACCCGGCCGCGAACGAGGCGGAGCCGAGGCTCGCGACTGTCGCCATGCCGAGGTCGCGCCCGGTGTCCACCTGCAACGCCTGTGCCGACACGTTCGCGAGCGCTGCCCCGAGGCCGGGGCCGACCGTCACACCGAGGAGGATCAGCGGGTATGACTCGGTCCACGCGATCGTGGACAGGCCCGCGGCCATCGTCGCGGTGCCCGCGAAGACCAGCCACGGCCGTGAGAAGCGGTCCGCCAGCCGTCCGAGGAACGGTTGCGAGAGCCCTCCCACGATCTGCTGCATCGCGAACACGAGCCCCACCATCGTCGCCGTCGTCGCGAGCGACTGTTCGAGGTGCACCGCGAGGAACGACATCGACACGCCGGTCGCGAGGGCGAAGCAGGTGCGGAGCAGCATCAGCGCCTGCATGGTGGGGTGGCGGAAGATCTTGCCCCACGGCGCGGTGATCTGCGTCGTCCCGAGGTGCAGCCTCGCGGGCCGCGCCGGCAGCAGCACCCAGATCAGCACGAACACCACCGCGTACAGGACCGCCATCGAGAGGAACACCTGCCCGAGGCCCCACGTGTCGCGGATGACCCCGGCGAACAGCGGTCCGAGCCCGAACCCGAGGAAGTCCGCGACGCCGAACGCCCCCATGTAGCGGCCCTCGGACCCCGCGGGGGCGAGGTCGCCGACGTACGCCTGCGCGTTGGAGAAGATCAGCGCGGAGCCGATCCCGGAGATCGCGCGGTAGAGGATCAGCATCTCCAGCGAGTCGGCGGACCACCACCCGACCGCGGAGAAGAAGTACGCCGCCGCACCCAGGAGCAAGAACGGCTTGCGCCCGAACCGGTCCGCCCACCGTCCGATGAACGGACTGACGAGCAACTGTGGGATCGCGAACGCCGAGACCGTGAGCCCGATCGTCGCCCCGCTCGCGCCAAAGGTGGTCGCGTAGACTGGGAGCAACGGCAGCACCATCCCGAGCCCCATCGTCGCGGTGAACATCGACATCGCGATGGTGAGGAAGGGGCGGCTCAGCATCGCCGGATCGTATGCGGGCGCGCCCTCACGCACATCACGGACGCGATGACATTCGGCGAGATCTCCGGGCGAGTAACGTCCGTCCTCACTCCGTCTCCGTCGGGACCGGACGAGATGCCGCAAAACGACCCACCTGTACGCTCGTACCGTCCTCAGGACGACCATTACCGACAACGCGCGTATGATTCCGCGATTCCAGCGTCGCCCGCTGAAGGGTGCTCCGTTGCCGCGTCGTCGGCTGTTCCACGGTTGGTGGATCGTGCTGGCGGGAGGGGCCCTGCAACTGCTGCAGGGCTCGCTCCTCGGGCAGGCGTACGGTGCCTACGTGGTGGTCCTCAGCAACGAGTTTGGGTGGAGCCGCACGGTCCTCGCGGGCGCGTCCGCCCTCCGCGAGGCCGAGGGCGGCATCGTCGGCCCGTTCCAGGGCTGGCTCGTCGACCGCATCGGCCCAAAGGCGGTGGTGCGCATCGGGCTCGTGATCCTCGCGCTGGGCTTCCTGCTCTTCAGCCGCATCAATACGCCGCTCCAGTTCTACGGCGCGTTCCTGGTAATGGCGGTCGGGGCGAGCCTGGTCGGGTACCTCACCCTCACCACCGCCGTCGTGAACTGGTTCGAGCGCCGCCGCTCCACCGCCCTGAGCCTGGTGAGCGTGGGAGGCGCCCTCGGCGGGGTCGTCGTGCCGCTGGTCGTGCTCGCCCTCGAGGGGTGGGGGTGGCGGAACACCGCGATGCTCTCCGCCGTCCTGACGCTCGTGGTCGGGTTCCCGATGACGAGGCTGCTCGTGAGCCGGCCGGCGGACCTCGGACTCCTGCCCGACGGCGACGCGCCGCTGCCCGAGGGCGCCCCGCGGATCCTCGGCTCCTCGCCCGCCCGCGACTTCACGCTCCGTGAGGCGCTGCGAGAGCCCTCGTTCTGGTGGCTCTCGTTCGGGCACGGCGCGGCGTTGTTCGTCGTCGGTGCCGTGAACGTCCACATGGTCTCGCACCTCAACGAGTCGCTCGGGTACTCGCTGGGCGCGGCCGCCGGGGTCTACTCGGCGGTGACGCTCGTGTTCATGTTCGGGACGCTCGCCGGAGGGTGGATCGGTGACCACTCCAGCAAGCGGTTCATGGCGTTCTGCTGCATGGGGATGCACGCGGTGGGGATGGTGATCCTCGCGCACGCCTCGAACGCGTGGATGGTGGGTGCCTTCGTGATCATCCACGGCAGCGCGTGGGGGATGCGCGGGCCGCAGATGGCGGCGCTGCGCGCGGACTACTTCGGGCGCGCCTCCTTCGGGGCGATCATGGGGATCTCCAACATGGTCGTGATCCTCGGCGCGATCGCGGGGCCGCTGATCGCCGGGTTCATGTACGACATCACGGAGTCCTACCGCGCCGGCTTCGACATCCTCGCGGGCTTCGCCGCCGGCGGCTCGATCTTCTTCGCCCTGGCGCGCCGTCCGAGGCGTCACGACCGACAGGGCGACTCCGAGTCTGAGCCGCCGGAGCCGACCTCGATCCTCCCGGCACCGGCTGAGGGCGAGGCCGCGTCCGTTCCGGCGTAGTGCGAGCGCGGCGTCAGGTGCCTCGACACGCCGGCCATACTGGTCGCATGACCGAACTCCACCCCGACTGCCTCGCCGAGACGGTGAACGACGAGTGCGCGCGCGTCCGCTGCCGTCTCCCGCGTGGCCACGAGGGTCTGCACGACGACAGCAACGGCTGGACATGGGCCTCGTCCCGGGAGTAATCCGCCCCGGGAGTAGCCCTCGCCCGATGCTGTGTGCGGGCTAGTTGATGTCAGCGCGGAACGTGTCGCACCGCTCCATGTCGCCGCCCTGGTAGCCCACGAGGAACCACTGCTGTCGCTGCGCGGCCGAGCCGTGGGTCCACGCCTCGGGCTGGACTTCACCCTGGAAGCGTTCCTGGATGCGGTCGTCACCGACGGCGGCCGCAGCGTCGAGGCCGGCCGCGATGTCCGCCTCGGTCAGTCGTTCGATGAGCTCGGTGTCCGTCGCGTGGTGCGCCCAGATGCCGGCGAAGCAGTCGGCCTGCAGCTCCGTGCGGACCGCATTGCTCCCCGGGCCCGTCGCCCCGCCGACCTCGTCGAGGAGTCCGAGCAGGTTCTGGACGTGGTGGCCGTACTCGTGCGCCACGACGTACGCCTCGGCGAAGGGGCCACCCTGGGCGCCGAACTGCGTCTGGAGTTCCTGGAAGAAAGTCAGGTCCAGGTACACGCTCTGGCCCGGCGGGCAGTAGAACGGCCCGACTGCGGAGGACGCCGCGCCGCACTGCGTGTTCGTCTGGCCGGTGAACAGCTCCGTGGGCGCGAACCGGTAGGAGGCGTTCCGCCGCTCGAACTCGCCGTCCCAGTATTCCTGCACGCTGTTCACGACCGCGACGATGCGGCAGTCCTGCCGCTCGTTCGCGTCCTCGCCGGTCTGGCAGTCCTCGGACAGCGTCGAGTCGGAGACGGAGCCGCCCGACAGGGCCGAGCCGCCGCTGCCCGTGAGCCCGCCGAGGTCCATCCCCCCGCTGAGCACGAGGATGAGGAGGACCACGACCCCGACGATCCCGCCTCCACCGCCGAGGGCAGCCGGCATCCCACCGAGTCCGCCCACCGAGCGCGCACCTCGACGATCCCGCACCTGCGAGGTGTTGAGTCGAGCCCCTCGTTTGAACCGCATGGAGGCACCTTTCGCCCACGCTCACGTACACCGGTGTGGTGGAGTGGCCCTCCATCCCGCCCGGTGCGCGATCGTAGAACGTCGTTAGGTGTACGGCGTTGAGAAAGTGCGCAGGCGAGCCCGAGCCCCTCCCGCCTCGATCTCACCAGATCCACCACGACGGGCCGTTGTCCTCGTCATCCCCGTTGTCGAACGGCCAGAAGTCCCAAGCGCCGAATAGCGACTGCTCCCCTTCGGAGGGCTCGGTCGTGGGGGCGGTCGGAGATGCCGTCGGCGGTGATTCGGGTGCGGTCGTCGTTGGCGATGGTGTCTCCGTGGTCGTTGGCGGCTCGGGTGTCGTGGTCACTGTCTCGGTGGGCGTTGCCGTCTCAGTGGGTGTTGTCGACTCGGTCGGTGATGCCGTCGGAGTTGAAGTGGGCGACTCAGTCGGGGTAGGTGTTGCCGGGGCCGTCGAGGTAGGTGGCGGCGTTGGCTCCGGTGTGGGCTCCGGTGTTGGCTCTGGCGTCGACTCCGGTTCCGGCGTCGGTGTCCATGTGGGCTCCGGTGGGAACCGCGGTGGTGGCTCTTCGGTTGGCTTGGGCGAGGGCGTCGAGGTGGGTGTCGAAGTCGGCGTCGGGGCCGGGGTCTCCTCGGACGGGGGCGTCGAGGTCGGCGATGGCGAGGGGGTCTCGGATGGCGGCGAGAGTTCCGGGGCATCGATCGTGGGCGTCGACGACGGAGTCGCGGGCGGCGCTAGGGACGCGACCGGCGCGCTCGCGAGGGTGATGGTCGGAGTCGGGGCCTCGATGGGTGCGGGGGCAACGAGGGGGATGCGTCCGCCGCTCTCCTCGTCCGAGGCAAGGGTGAACGTGTCGGTGCGATCCAGGGGCGCGCTGCGCGCGGCGAGGGACATCGGCGGCCGCGTGTCGCCGCCAGAGGTCCACGCCTCCAGGAGGATGGGCAGACTGCCCGCGAGCACGCCCATGACGAGCACGACGAGCATCTGAAGTTGGCGACTCAGAAGGCTGATCCTCGGACATGCCGCTTCCGCTACGTGCGAGCCTCCTTGCCATGACGTGACAGAGGTATTGCGGGAACAGCGACGCCTCTGCGTCGCTCATCGCGCGGGCACTCCGGGATCCCTCGGCGTACTCGCCTTCATCCTCGCGTCAACGCGTGCCGCCGGCGAGGAGCCCCCTCGCCCATAACGGCCGTGCGGTTAGAGTCCCTCCCGGGTCGGACGCACGAACGCCTCCGATGCTTGTTGAGGAGACCAGCATTAACGAGGCGTACCTCGCGACGGGCGTGTTCATCGCCACCTATGTCGCCATCGCATCTGAACGGGTGCACAAGACGAGCGCCGCCCTTGCGGGAGGCATGCTCGTCATCTTCATCGGCGTCCTGGACTCCCATGAAGCATTCGACGCGATCGACCTCAACGTCATCTTCCTGCTCGCCGGGATGATGGTGATCGCGAACACGATGGCGAGCACGGGCGTCTTCCAGTGGCTCGCCGTCCGCACCACGAAGGTGGCCGGTGGGCACCCGTTGATGGTGCTGATCCTCCTGTGCCTCGTGACCGCGGTGGTGTCCTCGGTGCTCGACAACGTCACCACGGTCGTCCTGATCGCGCCGATCACGGTGCTGGTGGCGCGGACGCTGAGGGTGCCCGCGCCGCCGATGCTCATCGCGGAAGCGATCGCCTCGAACCTCGGCGGGGCCGCCACGCTGATCGGCGACCCTCCGAACGTGCTCATCGGGTCGCACGCCGGCATCGGGTTCGCCGAGTTCGCGTGGCACGTCGCGCCGGGCGCGATCCTCGCGCTGGCCGCGTACATCGCCTACCTCTGGTTCCGGATGCGCGGCTCCATGGTCGCCAACCCGGAGGTCCGCGCCGAGGTGATGAAGCTCGACGAGTCGTCGCTGATCACGAACCACACCCTCCTGCGGATCAGCCTCGGCGTCCTGGCGCTCACGCTGGTCGGGTTCGTCTTCCACGGCCCGCTGGGATACGAGCCCGCGGCCGTGGCGATGATGGGCGCGACGCTCCTCCTCGTCGTCACCCGTGTCGACCCCTACGAGGCGCTCCGGGAGGTCGAGTGGGTCACACTCTTCTTCTTCATCGGGCTGTTCATCCTCGTCCGCAGCCTGGAGGTCACCGGCGTCCTCGACGAGGTCGGCCAGTTCGCCGTCGACGCTTCTGGAGGCTCCCGCGCCACGGGTACGTTCTTGCTGCTGTGGCTCTCGGCGTTCGCCTCCGGCATCGTGGACAACATCCCGTACACGGCCACCATGCTCCCGGTGGTGGACGATCTGACCGCCGAGCTCGGGCGAGACCCGGACGACCGCGTGCTGTGGTGGGCGCTCACCTTCGGCGCCGACTTCGGCGGCAACATGACGATCATCGGCGCGTCGGCCAACGTCCTCGTCGCGAACCTTGCCGCGAGGAACGGCGAGCCGATCTCGTTCTGGCAGTTCTTCCGCTACGGCTTCCCCGCGACCATCCTCACGGTCTTCGTGATCACTGGTTACCTCTGGGTGCGCTACTTCCTCATCTAGGCACATCCTTGCTGGAGGACCGCTCTCGCCCTCTCCCTCGTGACGGGAGAGGGCAACGGCAGCGCCCGATGCTTCTCGACCAGAACCGCTTATGGCCAGTGTCATAACGTTTGTGTTGAGGGCGCATCGCTCCTAGCATCCCCGCACCGGTGACAGGCACCGGTCGGGGTGGGCTCGTTCCTCAGGGGGAAACTGATGGAACGGACCTATTGGAGGGGTGCGCGCGTTGGGCGACGCACCATGCTGCGCGGCAGTGGACTCGGCCTCGCCGGACTGGCGGGGGCCGCCCTCGTCGGATGCGGCAGCAGCGATGACGACTCGACGCCCGAGGCCGGACAGCAGACCGGAGCGCAACTGACAGCGACGGCTGTCGCTACCGGGACAGGTGACGCGGGCCCGGTCAGCGCTGACCAGGTGCGCGTGCCCGCCGGGATCTACCAGGGCCCCGTGGGGCCCTCGGCGGCGGAGCTCAATCCGGCGGTGAACGCGAAGCCCGGCGGCGTC
>JALOAM010000096.1 GCA_023228765.1 Dehalococcoidia bacterium | reverse complement strand
AGACGATCCGTTCCAGAACATCACGCCGGAGGACACCGAGGCGCGTCCGACCTCCGAGGGTGGGCGGCTGCTGCTCGGCGGCCCGGTGGTCCTGGTGACCACCACCTACCGAGGCGTGCCCAACGTTATGCCGCTCTCGTGGTTCATGCCGGTGTCCTCGGACCCGCCGCTGGTGGCGATCTCGGTCGGTGAGGGCCGGCACACCGCCGAGATGATCGCGCACTCGCAGGAGTTCGCCCTCAACATCCCGAAGCGGCCGTACCTCCACCACGTTCAGTACCTGGGCACGCTGCGCGGGGAGAACGTCGACAAGTTCGAGGCGACCCAGTGGGAGACGTTCGTCCCGACGAGGATCACGTCGCCACTGCTGATGAACTGCGCCGGCTGGATCGAGTGCCAGGTGGTGGAGACGCTGCCGTTCGGCGACCACGTCCTGTTCCTCGGCGAGGTCGTCGCGGTGCGCGTCGACCCCGCGTCCTACGACGAGGACCGCAAGCGCTGGCGGCTCGACGGGGAGCACGAGGACGACCGCGTGCTGCACTTCCTCGGCGGGAACGAGTACTCCGCCCTCTCGCGTGTCTATGAGGCCCGGATGCCGCGTGACTTCGAAGCGCCCGAGCGCATCCTCCGCGAGCGCGTCGCCGAGGAGCTCGAGCTCAACCGCGAGGGGCGTGAGCGTCGCGAAGAGCGCATCGAGGCGCTCCGCGACGAGGTCCGCCGTGGCAACGTGGTGGACGTCGACCAGATCGACCCGCTCGAACTGCCCGCAGACCTTCGGGACAAGCTCGCGGAGGGCGAAGAGCTGGACCTCTCGCGTGGCTTCATCCTCGGGGAGCCGGACGACCGGTAGCGTCCCGTGGCCTTCGAGGAGTTCACCGACCCCCGCCTGGTCCCGCTGTACGACGCCTGGGGCGTGGACCGACCCGACATCCCGTTCTGGCTCGCCCTCGTGGAGGATCTCCGAGCCTCCACCATCCTCGACGTGGGCTGCGGCACCGGCGAGATCACGGTCGCCCTCGTCGAGCGCGGACGCCACATCACCGGCGTCGACCCCGCTGCGCGGATGATCGAGGTGGCGCGGCAGCGCCCGGGCGGCCACCTCGTGCGGTGGATCGAGGGTGACGCGAGCGCCTACGACGGCCCGCCGGTCGACCTTGCGCTGATGACAGCGCACGTCGCCCAGGTGATCTGGGACGACGCGACATGGCACTCGACGCTCGCAGGGATCGCGAGGGTCGTTCGCCCGGGTCGGTACCTCGCGTTCGAGAGCCGGAACCCGCGGGTTGAGGGCTGGCGGACCTGGGTGCCGGAGCACTCTCGCCGGTGGTTGGAACACCCGACGGAAGGCGCCGTCGAGGTCTGGTCGGAACTTGGCGAGGTCCGGCGTGAAGCGGCGAGCGACCTCGTGCGTTGTGTGCTCTGTTACCGCTTCCCGTCCGGCGAGACGCTCACCTCCACCGCTGTGCTTCGCTTCCGCTCTCGAGAGGCGGTACAGGACGCCCTCGCCGCCGCGGGGTTCGAGGTGGTGCGGGTGGCGGGCGACTGGGACGGCAGCCCGTCCGAGGAACACAGCCCGGAGATGATCTTTGTCGCGCGGCGGTTGTGACGCCTCGGCGGTCTGGGAGTAGCAAGACGCGAAGAGGCGGCGCCCGGCGCCGCCTCTTGCTCGACTGCCCGGAGGGGCGGGTCAGCCGGCGTCCTGTCGAGCTCCCTACCGGCGGATCGCCTCCGCTTCCGCGGGGCTGAACTGCTGCCCGCAACCCTCGCAGTAGTAATGCGCGACACGGTCGGCCTTGCCCATGTCCTCCGCGCTGTCCCAGCGGGGGACCAGCGCGCCATGCGCGCACTCGGGAGCGGGGCCGTCCAGCGTGGCAGCTTCGCCATTCGAGCCGCCAAAGAGCCTGTTGAGGATGCTCATGCGGAACCTCCTGCAATGCGACCGGAACCTAGCCGGAGCCGTGCGAACGACCTGATCCAGCGACATCCCTTCGAGTAACGAGACCGTTGCGGGACACGCCTTGGCAGCGAGGTCTGGTGGGATTGCCACGGTCCGTGCTCGTCCGGCACGGCGGCGGAGCGGCGCGAGGAGTGCTCTTCCACGTCGGCGGACGGATCGTTACGCTCAGGCGCGGATGGAGGCCTCCATGGGTGCGCTGAGCAAGCTCTTCGGTCGCCCGAAGATGACCTACAAAGGTGTGGCATACCAGCGACCGATCAGCGAATGCTGCGTCGGCCACGACCTGATGCCGCGCTGGCGTGCCCCGCAGGACATGGGGGACGACAGCCGCGCGATGGGCTTCGTCTGCCACCAGTGCGGCCGGGAGTTCCTCCCCGCCGACGTGCGCGGCCGGCGTCTCGTCCGCGGTGACGTCATCTACGCTCCCGCCGCGGCGAGCCCCGCCCCGGCCCCGGCGCCAGACGCCGCCCAGGATGGCGAGGCCGACGAGTAGTACAGGCCGATCGCGCGTCGCTCGACGTCGATCCTCTAGACTGCTCGCCTCAATGGATAGCTCCACACGCCCTCGCCATACGTGCGCGCCCGCCCCTGACGGCGGGCGCATGAGCGACGTCAGAGCGAACCCCTCTGCCCATGTCTGACGTCGCGCAACTCGCCCTCGTGGCGTTCCTCGTCGTGGTGAACGCCGTCTTCGCTGGAAGCGAGATGGCGCTCGTCTCTCTGCGTCCCGCGCAGGTGGAGCGCCTCCGTTCGCGGGGTGGCGCAGGCCGCGCGGTCGCGAGCCTGACCGGCGACCCGAACCGCTTCCTCGCCACCATCCAGATCGCAATCACCCTCTCCGGCTTCATGGCCTCCGCCACCGCGGCCGTCAGCCTCGCCGAGCCGCTCGTCCCCGCGCTCGAGTTCCTCGGTGGGTGGGCGGAGGGCGTCGCCGTCGTCCTCGTGACGCTCATCCTCACGTTCTTCACGCTCGTCTTCGGGGAGCTCGCCCCGAAGCGGATCGCGATGCAGCACGCCGAGGGCTGGGCGCTCGCCGTCGCGCGCCCGCTCGACGTCATCGCCGCCGTGTCGAGGCCGGTCGTCTGGCTGCTCTCAGCCTCGACCGACCTCGTCGTCCGCATCGCGGGCAGCGACCCCTCCCGCCAGCGCGAGGAGGTCACCGAGGACGAGATCCGCGACATGGTCGCAGCGCAGGTCTCCCTGACCGCGGAGGAGAAGCAGGTCATCACCGGCGCGCTGGAGGTCAGCGAACGCTCGCTGCGGCAGGTGTTGGTGCCTCGCCAGGCTGTCTTCACGCTCCCCGCCGACCTCACGATCGACGCCGCCGTGCCGCTGGTGCTCGCCTCCGGCCACTCCCGCGTCCCCGTCTACCGGGGTGAGCCTGACCGGATGATCGGCGTCGTGCAGCTCCGCCAGCTCGTCGCACCCGACGCCCCGGCTGGCGGCATCCTCGAAGAGGTCGCGGCCGGGCTCCCCGCGTTCCCGGAGTCCGCGCCGGTCCTCGCCACGCTCCGCCAGCTCCAGCGCGACCACCAGCAGATGGCCCTGGTGGTCGACGAACACGGCGGTGTCGAGGGCATCGTGACGATCGAGGACCTCGTCGAGGAGATCGTGGGTGAGATCTACGACGAGTACGACCGCGACATCGCCCTCGTCGTCCGCCACCCGGACGGCTCCCTCGAACTCGCCGGCTCCTTCCCCTTCCACGACCTCGTTGACCTCGGCATTGAGGCGCCCGAGGGCCCCTACAGCACCGTCGCCGGTCTCATCCTCGACCGCCTCGGCCGCATGTCCGCGGTCGGCGACGCGATCGCCCTCGACGGCTGGGAGCTTCGCGTCACCGAAGTCTCCCCGACGGCGATCACCCGCGTCCTCGCGGTGCCGATCCCGGGGATCGACGAGGGGTAGGGCAGAGGCCCTCACCCCCGGCCCCTCTCCCGAAACCGGGAGAGGGGGGTCGGATCGGATTGGGAGAGGTCGCTGCCGCTCGGTCAGGCCAGCGATCGGCTCGCGTCGCCCGAGTAGTCGGATCTCCGAGAGCCCATGGTGGTGCTCCTATATCCGCCGCTGTCCCTTCACCCCTCTGATTCCGGGCCCCCTCTCCCGGTTCCGGGAGAGGGCTGGGGTGAGGGCCCTTCCGCCCCCCCACCTGCTATAATTCGGTTGTTAGCGAATAACCGAAACACGAGGAAGCCGTGGGCCTCGACGACGTCATGCGCGCCCTGAGCGACCCGACACGACGCGAAGTCGTGCGCTTGCTCGCACGCTCCGGTCCGATGTCGGCGGGCGACCTCGCAGAGCGCTTCGACCTCGCCAAGAGCACGATGTCCGGCCACTTCAACACGCTGCGCCAGGCCGGCCTCATCGTCTCGGAGCGGCAGGGGGCGAGCATCGTCTACTCCGCCAGCCTCTCGGTCGTCGAAGAGGCGATGGCGACGATCCTCAACGGCTTCGGGATCGGAGAGCGGCGCGCCGCCCGAGACAAGAGCGAGGCCGAGCGACGGCAGTCCAGTGACGGGAGGGCACGATGAGCACGAACCACAGTGCGGATCACAGCGCGGACCACAGCGCGGAGCAGGCGGAGCGCGGCCCGGTCGCCTGGTCCTGGCGGCGGGAAGCACCGCTCCTCGCCGTCGTCGTTGCGATGTTCGCTGCCTCGGTCGTCGCGTGGCCGTTCGCCGACGACCAGATCCCGATGCACTGGAACGCCAGTGGCGAGATCGACCGCTATGGCGGCAAGGCGGAGGGCTTGTTCCTCCTGCCCGCGCTCGCCCTCGGCATCTGGGCGCTACTCGCGGTCATCCCGAGGTTCGACCCGGGCAAGCAGAACTACGCCTCGTTCGGCGGGGCATACCTGCTGACGCGAATCGGCACCCTCGCGTTCTTCGCGCTTATCCACGCCGGCGTCCTCGCGGTCGCCCTCGGCGCGGAGTTCGACGTGTACCTGGTGTTCCCGCTCGGCGTGGGCCTGCTGTTCATCCTGCTTGGCAACGTCATGCCGAAGTTCCGCCCGAACTACTTCGCCGGCATCCGCACCCCGTGGACGCTCGCCAGCGCGAAGTCCTGGACCGCCACGCACCGCCTGGGCGGGCGGTTGTTCATGGTCGGCGGTGTGCTGTTCATGGCGATGAGCGTCATCCGCGTCGAGTGGTTCGTGATCGCGCTCCTCGGCGGCCTGGGCCTCGGCATCCTCGCGCTGACCGCGTACTCCTATCGCGTCTGGCGCGACGACCCTGACCGCGTCCCGGTCGGCCTCGTCGCCCCCATGCCCGAGGAGTAGCCATTCCGGCCCCCTCGCCCGCGCAGCGGGAGTGGGTGGGGGTGAGGGTCTGCTCCGGACTCCCCTTCGAGTGCTATCTCCGCCGGCCCGCGGCCCCACCTCGGAGCGCACCACGGCTCCGGACGTGCCGCGACACCTCGTCGGCCAGCGCGGCGACCGAGCGGCGCGCGCAGGTGAAGGTCTTCTCCGGCGCCGCGTTCTGGAACGGCATGCTCACCTTGTGGTCGAGCTGCGTGTTCGCCCAG
Source organism: Dehalococcoidia bacterium (assembly GCA_023228765.1). Lineage (GTDB taxonomy): Bacteria > Chloroflexota > Dehalococcoidia > UBA2979 > UBA2979 > W-Chloroflexi-9. The sequence continues at coordinate 6,386 of JALOAM010000096.1, read as the reverse complement.
ATCGCGACCACGTCCGCGCGGTCCGCCAGGTCCTTCGCGCGCTTCGCGCCCGTCGGCCGGTTGCCCTCGACGAACTCGACCTCGACGGCGGTCCCGCGGAGGAGGTTGCGCAGCGTGGTGCGGGCGTTTGGTGAGCCGCCGATCACCAGCAGCCGACTCCGCCCGCTCGCCGCCAGGTCCTGCACCATCTGCTGCGCCGCCCGCGCCGTGTCACTGCCGCCGCAGACCTCGCACCCCTCGGAGGCGACCTCCACCACCCGCCGAGGCCCGTTCGGCCCCGAGGCGTCGAGGGCGTTCCGGCACGCCTCGCCGGAGCACACCCGCGCCACGCGATCCTCGATCGCCGCGATAGCCGCCTCGCGTTTCGCGATCGCCATGTTCTGCTTGCGGTCGTTGGTGAGCCCCGCCTCCACGAGCGCCCGCCGTGCGAGCTGCTTCGACGCGACGCGCACAAACCCGAGCTCCTCGAGCAGCGCTTCGATGGCAAACGTGGGTTCGGCGGGCATGAGATGAGGGTACCGCGAGGTAGTCGCTAGGCAGCGAGGATGTGCACCTCGTTGGCCAGCAGCCCCGCGATCACCCCAGCAGAGGGGACGCCTCGAAGGTTCACGCCATCACTTACATCGGGAACTCGACGCCGATTGCGCATAGCGGCTCACACCTTGACAAGAACACACGTTCTGTCGCTATCGTGACTCGTCGAGAACGAACGCATGTTCTCCTCGGGCGGGGTGCTGCGAGGGGGTCGAGGATGGCGCTGGCGGATGCGGTGACGGCGCTGCGAGGGGACTCGCGGTTCGCGGCGTGCTTCACGGAGTGGCGGGCGTTTCCGGCGGAGCCGGCGCGGTACGCGGACTGGCCGGTGGCGCTGGATCCCCGGATCGTGGACGCCCTCGCACGGCGGGGGATCGCGCGGCCGTACACGCACCAGGCGCAGGCGATCGCGCATGCGCTGCACGGCGGGTCGGGCAGTCGAGGCAACGACCAGGTCATCGTCACGCCAACAGCGAGCGGGAAGACGCTCTGCTACACGGCGCCGGTGCTCCAGTCGATCCTCGAGGACAGCTCGTCGAGGGCGCTCTACCTCTTTCCGACGAAGGCGCTGGCCGCTGACCAGCTGGACGAGCTGCACGGGCTGGTCACGGACGCCGGGCTACCGGTGAAGACGTTCACCTACGACGGCGACACGAGCCCGAAGGCGCGGCGGCTGGTGCGGACCTCCGGCCACGTGGTGATCACGAACCCGGACATGCTGCACACGGGCATCCTGCCGAACCATACGAAGTGGGTGCGGCTGTTCGAGAACCTGAAGTACATCGTCATCGATGAGCTGCACACGTACCGCGGGGTGTTCGGCTCCAACGTGGCGAACCTGTTGAGGCGGCTCCGGCGCATCTGCCGCTTCTACGGTTCGGACCCCGTCTTCATCTGTTGCTCCGCCACGATCGCGAACCCGGGCGAGCTCGCGGAGGCCCTCATCGGGCGGCCCGTCGAGGTGGTCGACGACAACGGCGCGCCGAGGGGTGAGCGGGTGGTGGCGCTGTTCAACCCGCCGGTCGTGAATGCCGAGCTCGGCATCCGGCAGGGGGTTGTGAACGCGACGACCTCGCTGGTGGGGCGGCTGCAGGAGGCGGGGGTGCAGTCGATCGTGTTCGCGGGCTCCCGCACGCGCGTGGAGGTGCTGACGCAATACCTCCGCGAGATGCGCGGCGGCCGTCCGATGAACCCCGGTGCGCCGCCCATCGTGCGCGGGTACCGCAGCGGCTACCTGCCGAAGGAGCGCCGTGAGATCGAGGCGTCCCTGCGCGATGGCCGCCTCCGTACCGTGGTGGCCACAAACGCGCTCGAGCTGGGGATCGATATCGGTGGGCTGGATGCCTCGGTGCTGGCGGGGTACCCCGGCACGGTCGCGAGCCTGAAGCAGCAGATGGGGCGCGCTGGCCGTAGCCAGCAGGCGTCGCTCTCCGTCCTCGTCGCGTCGTCGACGCCCCTCGACCAGTACGTGGTGCAGCACCCGGACTTCGTCTTCGGCGACAGCGTGGAGGCGGCGCGGATCCACCCGGACAACCCGATCATCGCCGCCGAGCACCTGAAGTGCGCGGTCTTCGAGCTTCCCCTCGACGCCTCCGAGCAGTCCGCCGACACCGGCGTCATGGGCACGCACACCCCGGACCTGCTGGTCGCCCTCGAAGAGATCGGGATGGTGCACCGCGCCGAGACGCCCGAGGGTCCCCGCACCTACTGGAGCAGCGAGGCGTACCCCGCCGAGGAGGTGTCCCTGCGCCTGGGCGCGGAACAAAACGTCGTGATCATCGACCAGGGACCGCCTGCGAGCGTGATCGGGGAGGTGGACCGCCCCTCGGCGATGAAGCTGCTGCACACCGAGGCCATCTACATGCACGACGGCCGCCAGTACCACGTCGACTACCTCGACTGGGAGGAGCTGAAGGCGTACGTGCGGCCGGTCGACGTCGAGTACTACACGGACGCGCACCTCTCGGTGGACCTGAAGGTCATCGACGAGTGGGAGTCCACCGCCCAACCCCCTGAGGTGGCGGTGCCTCGGCAGCGGTCGAGCGACGAATACGACTCCCAGCCGATCCCGGACCAGGGCGACCGCCCTCCGTGGAGCGTGCGCGTCTCGCCATCCTCGAACGGTGCGTCCAAGGTTGTCCGCGGGCACGGCGAGGTAGCCGTGACGTACCTCGCGACGATCTTCAAGAAGATCCGGCTCCACACGCACGAGAACATCGGCTTCGGCAAGATCGGTCTGCCGCAGGAAGACCTGCACACGGGCGCGTTCTGGCTCGCGTTGCCCGAGGGCGTCACGGCTGGTGTGAGCAAGTCGACGGTGGAGGCGGCCCTCCAGGGGGTAGGCGCACTGCTCTCGAACGTCGCGCCGCTGCTCCTGATGTGTGACCCGCGCGACCTGCACCTGTCGACGCAGGCGAAGAGCCCGCACACGGAGCTGCCCACGATTTTCCTGTGGGAGTCGGTGCCCGGCGGCGTCGGCTTCGGCGAACACCTGTACCGCGAGACGCCTCGATTGCTGGGGATGGCGCTCGAGATGGCCGAGGGGTGCCCGTGCGTCGATGGCTGCCCTGGCTGCGTGGGACCGGGCTCGCCGGGCGCGAAGGCGGCGGCGGTCCGGGCGCTGGAGGTGATGCTCGCGGCGGTTCGAGGGCCCTCCGAGGGTGTTGGCAGCGAGGCGGCGGGGTAGTCGCCATGGTGGTCGAGCAGGTCGCGCCGCTTCACCCCCACCCCAACCCTCCCCCCTTACGGGGGAGGGGGGCGGAGCCTGCCGGAGGGGCTTCTGGTGCGGAGACCCCTGCCGAGGTACGGGAGCGGCTGCGCGCGCTCATCCGGCGGCTGGAGGCGAAGCCGGTACGCCCTCGCCGCGTCGAGGGCGTACGTGGCGAGGATCCCGACGGCGGGGATGTCGAGGGCGAGCGGGAGTGGCGGCCTCGGCCCTGGGGGATCGAGGAGACGTTCGCGGTTGGCTCGGTCTCGGGTGCGGGACGCGGGGTGGACTGGCGCGCGACGCCATCGGGCGGGTGCTGGGTGATCGAGGAGCGGATCGCGCTCGACTATGCCATGGGCTCGCAGCCGCTCGCCGAGGTCGCGCACGTGACGCCGAAGACGTACGAGCTGCTGGCGCCGGACGAGGGGGCGGAGGACGCGGCGATCGAGGACCTCGTGTTCCTCGATATCGAGTCGACCGGCCTCGGCGGGGCGGGGGCGCTCGCCTTTCTCGTCGCTGCCGGTCGGTTCGAGGCGGGCGGGGAGTTCGTGCTGCGCCAGTACCTGGCGACGTCGCCGCCGGAGGAGGCGGGCGTGCTCCGCGCCGTCCTCGACGACTACGAGGTCGGTGAGGGCGATGCGGTCCTGGTCACATACAACGGGCGCACGTTCGACGCGCCGATGCTGGACGGCCGCGCCACGATGCACCGCCAGCGCGCGGGGTTCGAGGGGTTGCGGCACCTGGACCTGCTGGCGCCGGTGCGGACAGGGCTCCGTGGCGCGATCGAGTCATGCCGGCTGTCGATGGTGGAGACGGAGGTCCTCGGCGCGACGCGGCCGACGACCGAGGTGTCCGGCGTGGACGTGCCTGGCTTCTACTTCCGCTACCTGCGCACGCGCGATGCGCGGCTCCTCGCCCCGATCGTCGAGCACAACGCGCTCGATGTCGTGGCGCTCGCCGCGATCCTCGCGCGGTTCGGGGCGCTGCAGAGCGGCGCGCGCGAGGCGTCGCCGCTGGACGCGGTTGCGCTCGGGCGGCTGTATGCCGCGCGTGGGCTGGCGGAGGAAGGCGCGCGCCACCTCGAGGCGGCGCTTGGCATGCTGCCGCCGAGCGGCGTGCGCGACGACGTGCTGCTGCGCCTCGCGTCGCTGCATCGCAAGGCGGGACGGCGCGACCTGGCCGAGCCGCTCTGGCGCGAGGTCGCGGCACGGCCTGACGGCGGCATCGCCCCGCTCGTAGAGATCGCGAAAGCGCTGGAGCACGACCGCCGCGACTACCTCGGCGCAATCGAGTTGGTCGACGAGGCGCTCCGCCGTGCGGCGCTCCTCGCGCGGCTGGAGCGAGCGACCGCGGAGCGCTGGCGCGAGGCGCTGGAGCACCGCCGAGGGCGGCTGGTGCGCCGAGCGGAACGGGCCGCGTAGGTCGATGAGAGGGCCGATCCGGGCCCGATTGCCCTCTAGCGGAACGCGCACCTATACTCCCTGATCTCAACGCCAACGATCGGAGCAGCGGTGAAGCGTACCTGGCAGCCGAAGCGCATTCCCCGCAAGCGCAAGCTGGGCTTCCGCGCGCGGATGTCCACTAAGGGTGGGCGCGACGTCATTGCGCGCCGCCGTGCGCGCGGGCGCGTCCGCCTGTCGGTCTAACTCCCACCACCTCAGGAACCAGACCCGAAGTCACGGTCCCATCACAGCACAGCACCTCCGAGCGGCAGCACGGCTGTTCGCCCGGAGGTGCCCGTTCAGCCCTCCATCCCACCCGTCCGAGGCCTTCGAGCCTCCGTGCGGACACCGGCAGACAGCCGTTGGAGGAGCCGAAGGTGCCTGACCGTCTCCGGAACCGCTCTGATTTCACCGAGGTGATGCGGAAAGGCCGTCGGGCTCGTCATCCCCTGCTCCAACTCGTGGCGCTGCGCACGGATGCCGGCACGACGCGTGTCGGTTATTCCGTGAGTAAGCAAGTCGGCGGGGCCGTGGTTCGCAACCTCGTGAAGCGGCGTCTCCGCGCGATCGTCGCGGGCCTCCCCTGGAGGTCGGGCGCGGATGTGGTGATCGTCGCCAGGTCCGGGGCCGATTCCGCGAGCTACGGAGAGTTGCAGGCCATCGTGAGCGAGAACGCCCGCAAACTGCGGCTCCTGGAGGATAGCGACGCATGAGGTTCGCCCTCTTGCGCCTCATTCGCCTGTACCAGGCGACGATCTCGCCGACGCTCGGCGTTGCCTGTCGATACGAACCCTCCTGTTCCCACTATGCCTACGAGGCGATCGAGCGCCACGGTGCGTGGCGAGGCGTGCGCCTCGCGGCGGCCCGGCTCGGACGGTGTCGCCCCGGAGGGGGTAGCGGCTACGACCCGGTTCCCGATACTGATCCGGACACTGACGACCTCGTCACTCCCACCACCCGACCGCGGGTGACATCGACCAGTGCGACGTCACCCGCCTCCGATGCGAGCCTGCGCTGATGCCAAACTCTTCGCTGTTTCGAATGTTTCACGTGAAACATTCCTCTCCTGATGTCGCGGAGGCCGCCGAGGCACCCGACGCGTCGTCGGTCTCGCCTCGGCGGATGTTTCACGTGAAACATCGGGGCTCGCGAGTGATGGCGACGGCGCTCCTCGCGGTCACCCTGTTCGCGACCGGATGCGCCTCGATCCAGAGCCCTGAGGGCTGGGCGGCACCCGTCAAGGTGGACGAGCAAGTCCTCGTGCAGTCCTCGAAGGGGCAGGTGTCCCTCGTGAACCCGGACACGGGCGCGACCGCGTGGACCTTCCCGAGTGACGACGACAAGGGTCACGTGTTCTATGCGACTCCCATCCTGGACGACCGTGCGGCTTACCTCGCTGACTACTCGGGGCGCATCACGCGCCTGAACATCGCGGAAGGCGGTCCGCAGGAGGGCTGGGTCGTCGAACTCGACTCTCATGTCGTCGCCACCCCGGCGTTCGAGGCTGGCACGCTGTACGTTCCCACCGCTGATGGCCGGATCGTGCTCATCCAGGGCTCGGACGGCGCCATCCTCAACACGCTGAAGACCTCGGATCAGCGGATCTGGGGGCAGCCGGCGCTCCGCGAGGGCTCCATCTTCGTCGGCGACCTCGACAACGGCGTCACGACCGCCCTCGACACGGCGACCGGCGATGTCGAGTG
>JALOAM010000001.1 GCA_023228765.1 Dehalococcoidia bacterium | reverse complement strand
CGCGGGCGAGGGCGACCGGGATGGCGTCCAGTTTGCCCATGACCAGCTCGGCGGCGCCGGCGATCTCGTCGGCGACGCAGATCGTGGTGACGCGCAGCTCACGCCCGTCCAGGTCGATCTTGCCGATGTAGTCGCGGAAGGGCAGCATCCCCGCGACGCCGATGGCGACATTGGTCTGGCCGTGCCGCCACGGGCGCCCGAACGTATCCGTCATCACCACGGCCACCTCCACGCCCAGTCGCTCGCGCAGGCCGTCGCGCAGCGCGCGGCAGGAGGCGTCCGGGTCCACGGGGAGCAGGCAGACCAGGTCCTGACCGCCGACGTTGGAGCCGTCCACGCCGGAGTTGGCGGCCTTGAAGCCGTGGTGCGTCTCCGTGATCAGCACGCCGCCGACCTGCCGGATCACCCGCTTCGACTCGCGGAGGACGGCCTCCACGATCCTCGGGTCCTTCTCTGTGCGCTCGGCGTAGTGGAGGGCGAACGGGCTCGGCTCGAAGTCGTCGAGGGGGAGGACGCGGCCCTCCGCCTTCGACACGATGCGCTGGGTGACGACGACGACGTCGCCGTCCTCGATCGGGGTGCCCTGTGCGGCGGCGGCATCCGCGATGATCGCGACCAGGTCGTCGTCGCGCTGGACCATCGGGATGCCGCGGATGCCGATGAGGCGGACGTCCGGAACAGCAGAGTCAGACATGCATGCCTCGCCTTCGGCACGCTGCGCGCGCCGTCTTCGGGAGCCTCGTGGGTGGTGCTAGTGAGCGCCGTCGATGCCGGTGATCTTGATCGAGCCGTGCGCCTTGTAGCGCCCGTTGATGCCGATGATGAGGGTTGTCAGGCCCTCCACGAACCGCGAGAACCGCAGCGGCCCGGCGTCGACCGCGCGGCAGCCCTCGATCTGGTTCGCGAGCGCCATCACAGTGTCCTTCGCCTCGCCGTTCCCGCCGGTCACGAGGATGTCGGACACGAGCTGGGCGCTCGGGTCGAGGAGGACCTCCGCGGGGAGGTTGTGGAACGCGCCGATGACCGTGGAGTCTGCGAGGATCGCGGCGGCCTCCTCGGTGGCGGAGCCGGCTTCCACCTCGATCGGTCGCGGGCCCTTCTCGAAGCGCACCGGCACCACCGCGTCGATCACGATCTTCCCGGCCAGGGCGTCCCGTAGCCCCTCGAGCGTCGGCCGGTGCGCGGTGTAGGGCACCACGACCACGACGAGGTCGGCGTCGCGGACGGCGGTCTCGTTGTCGGTGCCGCTGACGCGCGCGCCCGCGTCGCCGAGGGATGCGGCCAGCTCGGCGCCGGACTCCTGCCCTCGGGTGGCCTCACGGGAGCCGAGGATGACGGTGTGCCCGGCGAGGGCGAAGCGGGTCGCGAGGCCGCGACCCTCCGGGCCCGTGCCGCCGACCAGTGCGATGGTGTGAGACATCAAGTTCCTCTCCGCCATGTGCCCTCGGCCGTGCATCCTCCGGAGGCGCGTCGCTATCCTCGCAACGATTCCACCGGACGAGAAGCCCCTTCGTGCTGGAGCGCCATCGCGGCGCCGTGCGCGCCTGACGGGATGCCCGTGACCACTGCCTCCCCCGCTGCTGCGATCGCGCTCCACGGCCTCGCGCACACCTACCCCGGTGCGGACGGCCCGCTTCCCGCCCTCGCCCCGACGGACCTGGAGGTGCGCGAGGGGGAGTTCGTCTCGCTTGTCGGGCCGTCCGGGTGCGGCAAAACCACGCTGCTCCGCGCCGTCGCGGGGCTCCTCGAACCGTCGGGGGGCGAGGTGGCGCTGCTGGGCGCGACGCCGAGGGCGGTACAGCGCGCACGGCAGGTGGGCCTCGTCGCGCAGGAGCCGGGACTCCTCCCGTGGCGCACCGTGGAGCAGAACGTGCGCCTCCCGCTGGAGGTGACCGGCGCCGAGGGCGACGTGGGCGCGATGCTGCGCCAGGTGGGGATTGCGGGCTTCGAGCGCTACCGGCCCGCCGAGCTCTCCGGCGGCATGCGGCAGCGGGTCGCCCTCGCACGGGCACTCGTGCACCGGCCGCGTGTGCTGCTGATGGACGAACCCTTCGGCGCGCTGGACGAGCTGTCGCGCGAGGCGATGCGGCTGGAGCTGCTGCGTATCTGGGAGGCCGAGCGGATCACCGTCCTGTTCGTCACCCACGCCGTCCGCGAGGCCGTCCTGCTCTCCGACCGCGTCGTGGTGATGTCCCCACGCCCCGGGCGCATCGTCCATGACCTGCGTATCGAGCTACCTCGACCACGCTCCGAAGCGATGGAGGACTCTCCCGCCTTCATCGAGGCGGTGCGCCGCGTGCGTTCGGCGCTGCGCGCGGACGAACTCGCCGAGGTACGCGGCGACGAGCAGGCGAGTGCCGGCTGATGCGACGCCTCGTGCTCCTCGTCGCTCCGCCGCTCGCCTTTGGGGCGCTGCTGCTGTTCGGGTGGGATTTGTGGGTGCGCCTCCGTGACATCCAGCCCTACATCCTCCCGGCACCGTCCGAGGTCGGCGCGGCGTTCCTCGACGAGCCGGGGCGCTACCTGGGCGCGCTCGTGGAGTCGCTGGTGACGGCGCTCGCGGGGCTGGTGCTGGCGAGCACGGTCGCGTTCGGCCTCGCCGTCCTCATGGCGCACTCGCGGGTGCTGGAGCGCGCGATCTACCCGCCGGCCTTGCTGGTGAAGGTGACGCCGATCGTGGCGGTGTACCCGCTGCTGCTGATCTGGTTCGGCTTTGGCACTTCGCCGCGTGTCGCCGTAGCGGCGCTGATCACGTTCTTTCCGATGCTGGTGAACGCGGTCGTGGGGCTGAGGCAGGTCGACCCGGCCGCCCTCGATGTTCTGCGGGTGCTGAACGCGTCGCGCGCGCAGGTGTTCTGGAAGCTGCGGTTGCCGTCCTCGCTGCCCTACGTGTTCGCGGCGCTGCGGATCAGCGTGCCACTCTCGCTGATCGGCGCGGTGGTGGCGGAGTTCCTCGCGGGGGCGGGGGGCATGGGGCAGCTGATCCTGATCGCGAATGGCGAGTTCGACACGGACGTGCTGTTCGCGGCGGTGTTCGTCCTCGCTGCCGCGGGGATTGGCATCACCGCCGTCCTCTCGTATGTTGAGGCTCGCGTGCTGCGGTGGATGACCTCCGCGGAGCGCCAGCAGATGGGTGCGTAGTGCCCGCGCGACGACCGTAGCCGCGGATACCCCCATCACTCGCATCATCGTTCGCGTGTAGCGCCCGGACAGAGTTCGGATGCACGCACCGGCAATACCGGGAGTGTGTCCCTCTATGTCCGCACGTCCACGCGCCCGCCACCTCCTGAACAGAGGGGGAGGCGTCTCGTCCCTGTTTGTGCTCGCGATCCTCGCCCTCAGTGCGCTCTCCGCGCTCGCCCTCGCGGCGTGCGGCGGCGAGGACGAGACCCCCGAGGTCCGGCAGGTCACGTTCATGGCCGGGTTCCGCGCCCAGGCCAACCTCCCGTTCGTCGCCGCGTATGTCGCGGACGCCGAGGGCTTCTTCGAAGACGAGGGCTTGGAGGTGCGCATCACGCACTCCTCCGGCCAGGACGAGCATCTGAAGCTGCTCCTCGATGGCGAGGTGGACTTCACCACTGGCACCGCCGCGCAGGCTGTCCGGCGCGTGCAGGAGGGCCTCCCCGTGCAGGCGATCGCCCTCTTCGGCCAGCGGGGTGATCAGGGCTACGTCTCCCATGCCGACTCCGGCATCGAAACGCCGGAGGACTTCGCGGGGCACAGCGTCGGCTTCAAGGCAGGCGTCGTGCCCGCGGAGCTGCACGCGCTCCTCGCCGGGGCCGGGTTGTCCGACGATGACGTCGAACTCGTCGGCGTCGGCTTCGATCCGCGCGTGTTCATGGAGCGCGGGGTCGATGTCTACCCGGTCTTCCTGAACAACGAGCCGGACACGATCCGCAGCGCCGGTGTCGAGATCAACGTCATCGACCCGCACGACTTCGGCGTGCCGACGCTGGGCCTCACCTACCTCGCCACGGAGGACACGCTGGCGGACGGCGATCTCGCCGAGCGCTTCCTGCGCGCCACCTTCCGAGCGGTGCAGTGGATCACGGAGCACCCGGACGAGGCCGTGGAGATCACCCTCCGCTACGCCGAGGGCGCCGACGCAGCGCACCAGCGCTACCTGCTGGACACGGACCTTGCCGCGGCGCAGCGGGAGGACGGGCGCATCGGGCTCTCCGACGCGGCCTCGTGGGAGGCGCTCATCGATCTCCTCGTGCAGTACGAGGTGATCCCCGAGGCCATCGGTGTGGACGCCGTGGTAGACCAGTCCGCCCTCGAACGGCTGTACGACGACGGGGCGTTCGAGGGCTCGGAGTAGGGCGGGCCCGAGCAGGGCAGCTCCAGCGGGGCGACGCTAGAAGAGGGTGATCGTCCCGACGTTCACAATCGTGCCGTTCACATGGAGCTCCAGCTCCCAGACGCCGGGGCCGACGCCCTCGGGCGGGCGGTAGCCCACCCAGAAGCGCCCGCCTGGGCCGAAGGTCCACGGGACCTGCGGCGAGGTGTAGACGCGGTTGTTGTCCCGGAACACGTGCCATTCGACCTGGGTGGCGCCGGTCATACCGGCGACGTCGAACATCATCAGGATCTGGCCCGCGCCGGTGAACGCGGCGACTTGGATGTTTCCGTCCGGGGTGGCCTCCGCTGCCGCGAACTGGAAGACGGCGGACGGCGTCCCCACGTCGACGCCCACGACCGCGGTGGCGCTGGCGTGCAGCACGCCGTCGACCGACACGTCGAGGCGCCAGACGCCCGCGGGGATGCCGGAAGCGCTGGGTGCCGTGATGCGGTCCGCGATCATCCCGAATGTGCCGCCACTCCACACCTGCGAGGACGAGAGCGACTGCTGCTCGATGCCGTCGAGGTACCAGTGTTCCTCGATCACCGCGCCGTCCGGGGCGCCGTTGACGACGTACTCGTAGTAGAGCGTGCCGAGGCCCTGCACGAAGCGGGTTTCGTAGTCGAAGAGGTCCGTGCCGCTACTGGTCTCCGTCGCGTTCTCCGCGAAGGCGGGACGCGAGACGAAGATCCCGGTGTCCGGGGCCACATCGAGCGAACCGGGCATCGAGGAGTCGCGGTAGACCGGTGCGTCGAACGAGGTCGCGCCCTGCGCACCGTCGATCAGCGCCTGGAGCAGGTCCAGCGGGCGGGCCATGCCGACCACGCCGGAGGGCTGGTAGCGGTCCTGTGCGAGGATCCCGACGAGTGCGCCGAAGCGGTCGAACGCTGGGCCGCCCGCAGCGCCGTACGGCATCCTCGCGTCCATCTTGAACCAGGTGCGCCCCGTGCGGCCGGCGGCGCCGCGCTGGCCGGTGATCGTCGCCTGTGTCGTCTCCACCACCTGCTCCGCGTCCGCCGAGCCGGGGTAACCGAACAGCCGAAGCCCGAAGCCCACCCCCGCGATCGAGGCGTCCCCCAGCGTGACCGCGGGGAGGTCGAACGTGCCGGGGTCGATCGCCTGGCCGCCCGCGTCCCCGGTCACCCGCAGGATCGCGAGGTCCACGGTGGGGTCGGCTGCGACCAGCGTCGCGGTGAACTCGCGCTGCGCGGGCGTGCCCGGCTCGCGGTCGGTGGCGATGACGATGGAGGTGTACGCGCGCCCACCGGCGCCGTTCACCGGGTCGACCACGGGGTAGGCGGTCGCGATGAGACCTTCCTCCGCGTTGACGACCACGCCCGTGCCGTAGCGGCGGACTTCCTCGAAGCCCGCGGAGTCGTCCACGGCCATGATCTGGACAATGGAGAGGGCGAGCTGGTGGTCCTCGATCACGCGTCCGCCCGTGGCGGAGCCGCCGGTGGTGTTGTCCGGGTTCACCACGATCGGGGTGGGCGATGCCTCGCCCGCGCCCGCGGTGCTGGAGGGCGTCGGGGTGGCCTCGCCGGGGATGAGATCGGCAGTACGTTCACACGCCAGAAGGAAGACCGCCCCGAAGATCAGGACGGCCAGGGCCAGGAGTCGGGAGGGCTGCTGCTTCAGGCGCATCGACGTGCAACCGTACCGCCGTGTCTGGAAGGAATCCAGCGACTTCCTCGGTAGGGAGCACTCCCTGACAGGCGCGGTAGACTCCGCTGGCGCTCGCGATCTCGTTCTCCCGGAGGAATTCGCAATGACCCAGCAGGCGGACTACGAAGCCATCCTGTACGACGTGTCGGACCGGATCGCGACCATCACGCTCAACCGGCCCGAGCGCATGAACTCCTTCAGTGACGCGCTCCTGCACGAGTGGGAGGACGCCATCCGCCGCGCCGCGGAGGACGAGGGCGTGCGCGCCGTGATCATCACCGGCGCGGGCCGCGCCTTCTGCGCAGGCGCCGACCTCCGGGCGAGCGCGGAGGAGGACACGGTCCTGATGCAGGGCCGGAACGCGGGTGAGCGGCGTAACTCACTGCGTTACTCAGTGCACCGTGTCCCCCAGGCGCTCCAGTACCTGGACAAGCCCTACATCGCCGCGATCAACGGCGCGGCGGTGGGCGCTGGCATGGACATGGCGTCGATGGCGGACATCCGCATTTCCTCGGACCTCGCGCGGTTCGGGATGTCCTACGTGAACGTCGGCCTGGTCCCCGGCGACGGCGGGGCGTGGCTCCTGCCCCGGCTGGTGGGCCTGCAGCGTGCGCTCGACCTGATGTGGCGGGGCGAGATCTTTGATGCTCTGACGGCGCTGGAGATGGGCTACCTGCTGAAGGTGGTGCCACACGACTCCCTGATGGAGGAGACCCGCGCCTACGTGCAGCAGCTGGTGGACGGCCCGCCCGTCGCGATCCAGCTCATGAAGCGCCTCACGTACCGCTCGCTGGACCTCTCGTTCCCGGAGGCGCTGGAGGCCGCGCAGGCCGCGATGACCATCGTGCAGTCGACGGAGGACTCGCTGGAGGGGCCGGCGGCGTTCCGCGAGAAGCGGAAGCCGGACTTCCAGGGGCGCTGAACTCGCGCCCGTGCTCGATCCGGGCTGAGGCTTGGCTGAGCGTGCTCTGAGTAGAAGCGTTCCTAGGTTCGGTCGCACCGACGCGGAGCCCATCGGCTCCGCGTGGTGCTTCTTACGACCTCGAACTCGCTCCTAGGAGAGTGCGCCATGCCCCTGACCGAGTACCCACAGGGAAGCAGTTTTCCCTTCACGATCGGACGGACCACCGAAGAGTCGAGCCCGGCCTGGCCGGAGCCGCGACGCGCGCCCGAGGACAGTCCCAACGTGGTGTTCATCGTCCTGGACGACACCGGCTACGGGCAGCTCGGTTGTTATGGCTCGCCGATCCGCACGCCCAACCTCGACCGGCTGGCGCAGGACGGGCTGCGCTATCGGAACATGCACACGACGGCACTCTGCTCGCCCACGCGGTCGTGCATCCTCACGGGGCGGAACCACCACAGCAACCACGTGGCCGGGATCATGGAGATCTCGACGGGCTTTCCCGGGTACGACTGCAACATCCCGTTCGAGCACGGCTTCCTCAGCGAGATCCTCTCGCAGCGCGGGTACAACACCTACGCCGTGGGGAAGTGGCACCTGACGCCCGCCGAACAGATGAGCGCCGCCGGTCCGTACGACCGCTGGCCGACTGGCCGTGGCTTCGAGCGGTATTACGGGTTCCTCGGCGGTGACACGCACCAGTACTACCCGGCGCTGGTTCACGACATGCACCAGGTCGATCCGCCGAAGACACCGGAGGAGGGCTACCACCTCACCGAGGACCTCGTGGACCGGAGCATCGCCTTCGTCGCGGACTCGAAGCAGGTGGCGCCGGACAAGCCGTTCTTCCTCTACCTCGCCCCGGGTGCGATGCATGCCCCGCACCACGTCCCGACCGAGTGGGCCGACAAGTACCGGGGCCGGTTCGACGCGGGATGGGACGCCTACCGCGAGGAGGTCTTCGCGCGGCAGAAGGAACTCGGGGTGCTGCCGGCGGACACCGAGCTCTCGCCCCATGACCCCGATGTCCCCGAGTGGGAATCGCTCACGGACGATGAGCGGCGCGTGTACGCGCGCATGATGGAGGTCTTCGCGGGCTTCCTCGAGCACACGGACCACCACCTCGGGCGGTTCATCCACTTCCTGGAGGACATCGGCCAGCTGGATAACACGCTGCTGATGGTCATCTCGGACAACGGCGCCAGCGCCGAGGGCGGCCCGACCGGATCCGTGAACGAGAACAAGTTCTTCAATAATGTGCCCGAGTCGCCGGAGGAGAACCTCGCCGCGCTCGATGACCTCGGCGGGCCGCACTACTTCAACCACTACCCGTGGGGATGGACCTGGGCGGGCGATACGCCGTTCCGGCGCTGGAAGCGCGAGACGTACCGCGGCGGCATCAGCGACCCGTTCATCGTCCACTGGCCGGACGGCATCCAGGCGCGAGGCGAGCTGCGGGACCAGTTCGTACACGCGATCGACATGGTGCCCACCGTCCTCGACCTGCTCGACATTGAGCCACCCGCCGAGATCCACGGGGTGACTCAGGCGCCGATCGAAGGGGCGAGCTTCGGGTCGACGCTGGACGACGCGGCGGCGCCGGCTCCGAGGCCGACCCAGTACTTCGAGATGTTCGGCCACCGGTCGATCTACCACGACGGCTGGCGGGCGGTCTGTCCGTACCCCGGGCCGAGCTTCACGGAGGCCACTGGCCTGGGCTACGCCTTCGGCCAGGACCTCACGATCGAGCGGCTGCGAGAGCGCGACCTCGACGGGTGGGAGCTGTACCGCGTCACGGACGACCCCGCCGAGGTGCATAACCTGGCGGGTGAGCGGCCGGATGTCGTCCAGGAGCTGATCTCACTCTGGTACGTGGAGGCCGGGAAGTACCAGGTCCTGCCGATCGATGGCTCGACCACGAGCCGGCTCTCGACGGAGCGGCCCCAACTTACCGAGGCGAGGACACGCTACACCTACTTCCCGGGCACCCAGACGATCCCGGAGAGCTCGGCCGTGCGCGTGCTGAACCGCCCGCATGTGATCGCCGCCCTGGTGGAGATCCCCGACGAGGGCGCGGAGGGCATCCTCCTGTCCCACGGCGGAGCGAGCGGGGGCTACGCGCTGTTCGTCCAGGACGGGAAGCTGCACTACGTTCACAACTACGTGGGCAGCCAGCAGTTCCATGTCGAGTCCGAACAGCCCATCCCCAGCGGACGCGCCCTGCTCAGCTACCAGTTCGAGGTCACCGGGCCGCCTGACCTCGCGAACGGAAAGGGCACGCCCGGGACGGGGACGCTGTTCATCAACGAGGAGCCAGTCGGGTCGATGGACCTGCCCTGCACGATGCCCAACATCATCGGTATCGAGGGCGGCCTGTCGTGCGGACGCTCCTCGGGGTCAACGGTCACCCCGAGATACTCGGCGCCCTTCGCGTTCACCGGCAAGATCGAGCGCGTTGCCGTGGATGTGACGGGCGACCGGCTGACGGACCACGAGGCGGAGGTGCGGATGGCCCTCGCCCGCCAGTAGACAGACGGGAGTGCTGCCCTCGGAGGCCCGGCTTCCGAGGGCGCGCTGAGATGAGGGCTGCTGCTGAAGGCCGGAGAGGTGCGCATAACGTCGCGGTTAGTAACCGCTTCATGCTTACGCAATGCGGGTATGACGGGCGTCCTCCACGATGGTCTCAGACCACACGGAGGACTCCATGACCGGCTTCTCATTCCTTCGCCCACGCGTGCTGCTCGTGGGCGCCGTTGCACTGACGTTTGGACTCGTCTCGGTTGCATGCAGCGAGGACGACACGGGGAGCCCTCCCGCGGCGACCGAGGGCACCCAGCAGCCGATCTCGAACCAGGGGACGTCAGGCGCCAGCGCCGGCATGTCGGACATCGTCGCGGGCGACCTTTCGAGCGTCGTCTCGCAGGTGATCAACTCGGTCGTCCTCATCGAGAACGCAGACGGCCCGGGCAGCGGCTCCGGCATCGTCATCGACGACGAGGGCCACATCCTCACCAATTACCACGTGGTGGAGGCCCTGAGCCGCGCCAAGGTGACGCTGTACGACGGCAGCGCCTCCCTTGCGGAGGTCGTGGGCACCGACCCGGGGAACGACCTCGCGATCATCCGCGCGACCGGCTTCACCGCGGATCAGCTCCAGCCTGCGAACCTCGGGAACTCCGCGGAGGCCGAGGTCGGCGACGCGGTGTTCGCCATCGGCAACCCGTTCGACGAGGCGTTCACGGTGACGCAGGGCATCATCTCGGCTGTGAACCGCAGCTCCCCCTCGTTCGGCGGACGCTCGATCCAGGGCGTGATCCAGACCGATGCGGCCCTGAACCCCGGCAACTCGGGCGGCCCGTTGTTCAACCTGGCGGGCGAGGTCGTCGGCATCAACACCTCGATCCGGAACCCCACCGGCCAGACCTTCGCCGGCCTCGGCTTCGCGGTCCCGTCCAACACCGCCGCGCGCTACCTGCCGCAGCTGATCGCGGGTGAGGCGATCCAGCACCCGCAGCTCGGCATCGCCGGCCCCGTCGAACTCGACGAAGTCGCCGCCACTGAGCTCGGCACGACGCAGACGCGAGGCCTGTACATGACCACGGTGGTCCCGGAGGGCGCCGCCGCCCGCGCCGGCATCGTGGAGGGCGACGTCATCGTGAAGATCAACGGTGAGACCACCCACACCTTCGAGGACCTCGCGAGCGCCATCGACAGCGCGGACGTGGGCGAGGAGATGGAGATCGTCGTAATGCGCGGCGACCAGGAGGTCACCCTGACGGCCACGCTCCAGCCGTGGGACCTCTCGTAGCGGGACGCCAGGAACTCTCCAACAGGGGAGGGGTGTTCGGCCCCTCCCCTGTTGTTTGTCCTCTCCCATGGCCCTCTGATACCGAATCCGGCCCCCTCGCCGCGGAGCGGGAGAGGGCGGGGTGACGGTCTGCTCCGCCTCTCCTCCGCGTCCACCCAACTCAGTTGTCCGGCGAACGGGTTGAATCCCACGCTCGTTTGAGTTCCTATGGAGGGGCGGGGCGACGTCGGAGGTTCGTTTTGGCGACAGCGCCCGCGTTCGCGCGGCTCCTCGGAGTCGCCGCTTTCTTCGTACTGGCCGTCTCCCTGGTAGTCGCCGGAGACGCATCCGCCCAGACCACAGGCATCAAGGCCCCTGCCCCCGCTGGCACGCAGTGGGAAGTGCTGGCTGGGTACAACACCGTCACGCACGAGGGCGTCGACCCGTTCGCGCTGGACATCTGGCGCACGGACGGCTCGGACACCGGCGGGACGCCGGTGCTCGCGCCGGTCGCGGGCGAGGTTGGCTACTCCTCCAGCACCTGCGTCTCCATCCTCACGGCCGAGGTCGACCTGATGATGTGCCACATCTACCCGGAGTCCGGTCTGCGGCGCGGCGACCCCGTGAACCTCGGGCAGCGGATCGGGACGGTGGCGCCGGCTGGCGAGGCCGGGAACAACGGTGTCGCGCACATCCACTTCCAGCTGAACGTACGCGACGACGAGGCGTGGTCCTCCGGCGACTCGCTGCCGTTCTCCGGCGCGTACGCGATCGAGGGCGTGAACTTCGAGCCGATCACTGACTCCAACGGCCACGCGGGCCGCGGCTTCACCTCCACCAACGCCGAGGGCCCCGCGGCAGCGTCCGCCTCGGGCGCGGTGAGCGCCGGGCCAGACCGACTGGTGGCGCCGGGCGAGACCGTGACGCTGCAGGCGACGGGTACGAGGAACGCGAGCGCCTTCTGGGCGCAGCAGAGCGGCCCGACGGTCCTGCCGCAGATCGCGCAGGGGACCTCGGTCAGCTTCGTCGCGCCCTCGGAGGTGGGGGCGTCGATGACGTTCCGGCTGATCGTGAGCGACGGCGGAAACATCACCACGGACGATATCCTGGTCACCGTCACGGCAAGCTCGACACCACCGCCGGCCGAGCCCGCGCCGCAGATCGCCACCGGCACGATCGTGGACGGCGAGGTGTTCCGCGGCGGCATCAGCATGGTCCTCTTCGGCGGCGGCAGCACGGACACGCTGATCCAGGCGATCGCCTGCCCGCTCCCGGAACTCGCGATGTGGGCGAGCGCGCCGGATGGGCGGCTGGTGCAGTACACGGTGGGGCGCCCCGCGTTCGTGAATGCGTCGTGGGCCGCGCTGTTCCCCTCCGGCCTGCCGGAGCTGACGCCGCTGCTGCTCAAGTGCAGCTAGGAGCACTGTTCGAGGGCCCACGGCCTCCTCAAGTTCCACACAACTGATGAGGGCTGCTGCGTTACAGTCCCGTGAGCGGGTGCGACCTGGCGCCCGCAGACTGGAGTCGGCGAGATGGACTTGCGGGACATTCTGCTCATCGGGCACATCCTGGGCGTCGTAGTGATGGCGTTCGGCAGCGGCGCGGCCATGGTTGCGGTCATGTCCGCCGGACCGCGCCCCGCGGTGGCGGAGATCGCCAGGGCGGCCCAGCTGCAGCTCATGGGCGGACGCATCACTGCCTTCGCCGCCATCGTCGTCGCCGTCCTGGGTGTCTGGCTGGTGATCGAGGTGGACGGTTACGAGTTCTCGCAGGCCTGGCTTTCGGCCGCGTTCCTCGCGTGGTTCGTCGCGATGGGTATCGGCGGCGGGGTCCTCTCGCGCCACGCTCGGAAGCTGCTGACAGCAGCTCAGGAGGCACAGCAGCGCGGCGAGACCACGAGCGAGGCGCTCATCGCCGCGTTCAACTCGCCGGTCGCGCGCCTCGGCGGTGCCGCGATCGGGCTGCTGTACGTCGTCTTCATCTACCTGATGGTGGCGAAGCCCGGCTACTAGCCGGCCGACGCACCACACGCTTCGAGGGCGCGACGCCCTCGATGGCCGCTACTCGACGGGTGGTGGCAGTTCCAGTGCGCGTCCCGAGACCAGCAGCCAGGCGAGGTTGGCGCCGCGCGAGACGCGCTGGTTCACGCGCCCGAGCACGTCGCGGTACACCCGCCCGAGGGGATACGGGGGCACCAGGCCCGCGCCGACCTCGTTCGTCACGGTGATCGTCGTGCCCTCGCGGCCGCGGGCGATCGCCAGGAGGGCGTCGACTTCAGAGTCGAGGGCGGCCTCCAGCGCAGCAACCTCCGCGAGTGGCGGATCCTCCGTCCCGAGCTGCATCAGGCGGTTCGTCACCCACAGCGAGAGGCAGTCGATCAGCACGCAGGCGTCGGGGGGCGTCGCGGCGAGCGCCTGCGCCAGCGCGAGCGGTTCCTCGACGGTGGTCCAGCCCTCGGGGCGTCGGGACTGGTGGCGGGCGATGCGGTCGCGGAGCTCGTCGTCGCCGGCCTGCATCGTGGCGAGGTAGACGACGGGCGATCCGCCCTCGGCAGCGTCGTGCGCGCGAGCGGCGAGGTGTTCGGCGAAGGTGGACTTGCCGCTGCGCGCACCGCCGGTGACGAAGAAGATCGCGCCCATCCTCGGCCTACGTCCCCAGCAGGGGTGCGGCCCAGCCGCGGCCGACCGAGGCGATCACCGCGAACCAGACGACCACCTGCGCGATCTCGATCGCGGCTCCGAACACGTCGCCCGTGACGCCCTCCAGCATTCGCGCCGCCGCCGCTGCGACGAGGACGGCCGCGACTCCGCCGAGTGCGATGAGCACGAGCCCCGCGAGGCCGAACGTCACGGTCGCGACCACCACCGCGATCAGCGTCGCGAGCGGCGCGGCGAGCGGCCACAGGCCGGCGTGGATCGCGTGCCCCAGGCCTCGAGGGCGTGCGGGAGGAAAGAGCAGCCCCACCGGAACCACCGTCCACCGCGCGATGACGGGGGCGATCAGCAGCGCCGCGAGGCGCGCATCCTCCGGCAGGCTGGCGAGCGACGACCACTGTGCGAGGAGCACGAGCACCAGCGCCATGACGCCCGCCGGCCCCGTGTTGCCCTCGCTCATGACGCCGAGCCGCCGGGCGCGGTCGCCCTGCACCGCGAGGCCGTCCGCGGTGTCTGCGACGCCATCGAGGTGCAGCCCACCCGAGAGCAGCGCGAGCGTGGCGACGAGGAGCGCGGCGGTGGGGCCGGGTGGGAGCAACTCGCGCAGTCCGAGGTCCAGGAGCGCGAGGATCAGTCCGATGAGCAGCCCGGCGAAGGGGTACCAGCCCAGCGCTTCCGCGAAGGTACGGTCGTCGTAGGTCTGCACCTTGCGCAGGCGCAGCGGGGTGAGGAACTCGACCGCGATCAGCGCGCCGCCCAGGACGCGGACGGCCCCCACGCTACGACTCGGGCTCGACCGCGTCGTCGGAGTCAGAGACGCCGGCCTCGTCGAACGTCGCCATCTCGTCCAGCACCCGGCAGGCGGCGACGCAGAGCGAGATGCCGAGGGCGGCACCGCTGCCCTCCCCGAGCCGCATCCCGAGGTCCAGCATCGGCTCCAGGCGCAGGTGCTCCAGCGCCGTCGAATGCCCCGGTTCCGCCGAGCGGTGCGAGGCGATCAGGGCATCGCGGGCCTGTGGTGCGAGGGCCACGGCGACGAGGGCGGCCGCGCCCGAGATGAGTCCGTCGACCACGGCGGGGATGCCCTCCGCGGCGGCCGCCAGGTACACCCCGGCCAGCACGCCGACCTCGTACCCGCCGACGGTGCGGAGCAGATCGAGGCCGTCGGTCGAGTCGGGGCGGTTCACCTCCAGCGCCTGCTCGACGGCGCGGATCTTCTGTTCGAACCGCACGTCGTCCACGCCGGTGCCGCGCCCGGTGACCGCCCGTGGCGGGCGTCCCGTCACGGCGGCGATGATCGCCGCGGCAGAGGTGCTGTTCCCGATCCCCATCTCGCCCAGCCCGACGATGTCGACGCCTCCCTCGGCGCGCTCGGACTGCAGGAGGGCGATCCCGGCCGCGACGGCGGCGGCCGCGGCCTCGTGGCTCATCGCGGGTCCCTCGGCGATGTCCGCGGTGCCGGCGCCGAGGCGGAGTCGCAGCAGCGCGGGGACCTCGGGCGTCTCGGCGATCACGCCGGCGTCCACGACGCGCACGCGCGCTCCGGCGTGGGCGGCGAGCACGCTGATGGCGGCGCCCCCGTGGAGGAAGTTCGCGACCATCTGGCCGGTGACCTCCTGCGGGTACGCGGACACACCACGTGTGGCGACGCCATGGTCACCCGCCGCCACGATGATCAGCCGCCGCTCCAGCCTTGGACGCGGCGTGCGCGTGATCCCGGCGATGCGGACCGCGAGGTCCTCCAACCGCCCGAGTGACCCCGGCGGCTTGGTGAGCGTGTCCTGCCGCGCCGCGGCGGAAGCAGCCGCGGCGGCGTCGGGCGGCTGGATCGCGGCGACGGTGCGCGCGATGAGGTCCTCGTGAGGCGTCTCTGACATGGGGGCCGAGCCTACGATGCGGGGTGCGACGGTGCTGCCGAGTGTATGCGCGCGACACCCTTCGGGCTGCGAGCGCCAGTCAGTCCTCGGCCCGTCGCGAGGAGCCCGTGAGCACGTATCCGTCCGAGGGACACGATCCTTATTACCGCGAATACGCCCGGGCGTACGACGAGCACTCGCGCGGCGTGCCCGGCGACGTCGAGTTCTACGTCGCGCTGGCGCGGGAGGCAGGCGCGGTGGTGGAGCTGGGCGTCGGCACGGGCCGCATCGCCGTCCCCACGGCGCAGGCAGGCGTCCCTGTCCTCGGCTTCGACCGCGAGCCCGCGATGCTGGAGGTCGCCCGCGAGAAGGCGGAGGTTGCCGGTGTCAGCCACCTGGTCACGCTCCGCGACGGGGATATGCGCTCGTTCACCCTCGACGCGCCCGTGCCGCTGGTGACGATCCCGTTCCGCACGTTTCTCCATAACCTCACGACGGAGGACCAGATCGCCACGTTGCGGGCGTGCCGGGATGCCCTCGGACCGGGGGGACGCCTCGCGCTGAACGTGTTCAACCCGGACCTGCGGATGATGGCGAAGTGGATGGGGCGCCGTGCCGAGGACTGGGAGCCGTTCGGGTGGGAGGGCTACCAGGCGCACCAGGACTACCGCCCCACGGAGCAGGTGGTGACCACCTCGCTCCGGGTCCGCGACGAGGACGGCCAGTGGCGGCGCACCTCCTTCCGGCTACGCTACGTCCACCGCTACGAGATGCAGCATCTCCTCGAGCGGTGCAGGTTCGAGGTGGAGTCGCTCTGGGGAGGGTTTCAGGGCCAGCCGTATCAGGACGGCGCACCTGAAATGGTTTGGATAGCGAAACGCTCCGAACGCGATGTAGAAACTCTTGTGTGATCTTCAAAATGTTGTCTTGAGATCATGGCGCGTAAGGGTTGACAAGCACCTTTACCCGCCTATGCTCTTGTTGTCACAAGCACGAGGTATTCACACTTGTGATGAGTGACCGGCCTAATCTCGAAGGGAGCAGTCTCGATCGAGACCGGGGGACCCAACACCTTGGGGTGAATCCTTCCCATCACGGGATGAGAAGGACGGGCATACTGAACCAGCCCGAACCCGACAGCTAACCTCGGAGGCTGACTGGATCAGCCCGACCGGCGGGAAGCCGGATGCGGACGATTCCAGAAGGAGTGCGGCATGATCGTGAGTGCGCCGCCAAAGAAGTGCCCGCGCTGTCGTGGGCTGATGATTATCGAGGACGACTGGTACGGCCAGTTCGGGACCTGCGTCGCCTGTGGCTACGTCCACGAGGCTCAGCGCTGTGACCCGAAGGACCTCGAGGAGGAAGAGCGTCTGGCCGCTGGCAAGCAGCGCCGCCGCCAGCCGTCCCACGGCAAGCTCCGCCTCTAATACTCGTTCCCAGAACGCGATGAACGCGCGCCCGGCTCTGCCGGGGGCGCGTTTCTCGTGTCCGGGGACATGCAGAGGGGAGCGGGCCGCCAGCGGCGGGGATCGCCACGTTCGACGCCAGCTCATGCAGCACCTTCACGTTCGATCCAAATCGCGGCTATTCTCGCGCTCAACGCATGATCAGGGTGTCCGGCCTTCTCGAACCCGTCGAGGATTTCGGTCGCCGTATCCAGGAGGCTGCCATGTTCGTCCGGATCTCCTACATGCACCCGAAGGAGGGACAGGAGGCGCGACTGAAGGAAGTGCTTCAGAAGCTCTCCGCGTTCTACCGGGAGCAGAACGGTTACCAGGGTGGCTACATCCTCAACCCGTACGAGGGCGCCGAGTCGGACGACCGTCGCTGGGGACGGGTCGGCTTCTGGGAGACCGTGGATGCAGCCGAGCACGCCGCGCAGGCGGAGCACTCGATGGCGCTGCGCTCCGACCTCGGACGCCTCGTGGAGGAAGAGACCCACTACGAGTTCAGCTTCGAGGGCACCCCGGACAACCTCTAAGGGCCAACCACCGGAGGGCGACCTCGGGGCTCGCGCGCGTAGAGACTCGCCGCGGGCCCGTCACGGAGTCGACCGCCCGCGCCGCGGGGAGTACGTGGGCACGAGTCCGCGTACTCCCTGATGGATGGACCGCTCCCGGCCCCACCGCGGAGGGGCGAATCGGGGGGCGAGGCCCAAAACCTTAGGGGTTCCCCCTATAAGGGTTGACGCAGTGGCTCCATAGGATGCATGCAACGGGGATGACATGTGTCACCCTGAAGCGCAGATCTTCACTGCCCATAGCGGGGCGGAGTGAGGATTCCGAATATGGGTCGGCGTACCGAGCTCGAAGTTGTGACCGAGGATGCCCCGGCTTGCGTGCACCACTGGGTGCTCGGCGATCCGTCCGAGGGCGCTATCCCCGCCCGCTGTAAGCGGTGCGGCGGCGAGCGGGTCTTTGCCGCTCGCGTGGAGGGCGTCGACCGCTCCGAGGACGACCGCGACCTCGTCGCGCCGTCCGGGGCGGAGTCGAGTCCGAATAACGCCGACTTGTCATAACGCGACGCACGAAGCGTCTTCCTGCCAGCCTCGGACAGAACTTGTCTGAGCGACAGGAAGACGTAATGAGTGGACAGTTACTCGTCGGGTAACCTGCGGGTAGGTGGGGGAAGCCAAGTGAATCAGCACGACCGTCTGAACGCCCCGATTACCCGAGTGCGGCCGCCGGTACGCGGCTCCTCGCACATCCGCATCCTGGTCGCGGACGACCACGCGCTCCTCCGGCAGGCGCTGCGGATGCTGCTGGAGGCGCAGGATGGCCTGGAAGTGGTGGGCGAGGCGACCAACGGTCGTGACGCCGTCGACTCTGCGGAGCGGCTGATGCCGGACGTGGTGCTGATGGACATGGTGATGCCGGGCCTCAACGGTATCGAGGCGACGCGGCAGATCGTGAAGCGCTCGCCCAGCACGCGCGTCCTCATCCTGACCGCATACCTGGAGGACGAACGGCTGCTGCAGGCGCTGCGCGCCGGCGCCGCCGGCTACGTGGTGAAGAACTCGGACATGGAGGAGCTTCTGCTCGCCATCCAGTCCGTCCGCCGCGGCAACACCTACTTCTCCACCTCGGTCTCGGAGGAGATCTCCGTCAACGACGTGCTGATGCAGGCGAAGCAGCCGGAGGGCAAGACGGGCTACGAGACGCTGACCCCGCGCGAGCGGGAGGTGCTCCAGCTCATCGCGGAGGGCCTCTCCAACCAGGCGATCGCGGACGAGCTGGTGATCTCCGTGAAGACGGTGGAGGCGCACCGCGCCCACATCATGACGAAGCTCCACGCCAAGAACCGCACGGACCTGATCCGCTACGCGATCAAGCGCGGCCTCGTGGGCCTCGACGCGTCCGACACGGACACGCGCGCCGCGATCTAGCCTGCGCCGAGCACGCCCCGACGCCCGTTCCTGTCATGAATGGCAGCCCTGGTACAACAGCGCCCGTCAGGGCGCTGTTGTTTTTCTGACGTTCTGGTGAAGTGCGTTCCGGCTCCCCGTTTCTCAACTTCTGCGACTCGTCGGACGGGGATAGGTATGGCAACATACCGGCCTGTGGCGGACCAATCTTCACCGGCTCCGGTGGTCCTCGTCGCGGAAGACGAGGAAGGTGTCAGGGCGATGCTCGGCATCGCCCTTCGTGCTGCTGGATTCGACTCCATCCTCTGCGTGGACGGTGAGGACGCACTCGCCCGCCTCGAGGATGGACTGCTCCCGGACCTGGTGCTGATGGACGTGCGGATGCCTCGCATGGGCGGCGTGGAGCTCGCCCGCCGCATCCGGGAAGACCGCCGCTGGGACCTGATCCCGCTGGTGGCGATGTCCGCCTACAGCGACGACCTGCAGGAGCACGAGATCAAGGCGGCGGGCGCGGACGCCTTCCTCCCGAAGCCCTTCACGATCTCCGACCTGCGCTCCATGCTCTCCTCGCTCCTCCCCCGCGACCGCCGGCCCTCGTAGTCCGCGAGCGCCGAGGGCCCTCGCCCCGGCCCTCTCCCGGACCGGGAGAGGGGAGTTGGAGTGCGGACGGCGGATCGTGTGCCCGTGATTCGTGCCCGGCTCTGACCCCTTCGCCCGCGAAGCGGGAGAGGGTTGGGGTGAGGGTCTGCTCCGCCTCCGACCTTCGTCAGCCGCAAGGTAGGGGACGCCTGGCGGATCGCTAGGGTGCTTCCCCAATACGGACGGCGAACGCGCAGCCGAACAATGGGCCTCGACGCCGCGGGCTGCCTCGATCGGGGGTGGCGAAGGGTGGCGTTAGGGGACGACATGATCGCCGTGACCCGGTTCGACCGCAGCGAGTTCGTGCTGAACGCCGAGTTCATCCAGTCGGTGGAGAGCACCCCGGACACGCACATCGTGCTGTTCAACGGGGTCTCGTTCGTCGTGCGCGAGACGCGCGACGAGGTGGTGCAGCGCGTCATGGACTACCGCAAGGCGGTCTACGGGGGCGTCGGCCGCCCGCTGCTGAGTCTCGTCCAGGACTAGACGACGAGGGATCCCGCGTCGTCCGAGGTCCTCGGGCGGTCCGCGAGCGGAGGTTGGCGTGGGCGCTACGACGATTGCCGGGCTGGTCATCGCCGCGATCGGCATCCTTGGCGGCTACATGGTCGAGGGCGGGACGATCCCGTCGCTGATCAACATCCCCGGCTTCCTGATCGTCATCGTGGGCACGCTGGGCGCCACCGTGATCTCGTTCCCGCCTGCCCAGCTCAAGAGCATCCCCGCCGGCTACATGCGCTCCCTCAAGGGCGGCGACAACGCCGAGCCGCACGAGATGGCCGCCCACCTGGTGACCATGGCGGACAAGGCGCGCCGCGAGGGCCTGCTGTCGCTGGAGGAGGACGCGCAGTCCATGAGCGATCCCTTCGCGAAGAAGGGGCTCATGCTCATGATCGACGGCACGGACCCGGAGGCGCTCCGCTCGATCCTCGAGATCGAGATCGAGGGCGCCGCGAAGCGCGAGACCGAGAAGGCGGAGGTCTTCAAGGCCGGCTCCGGCTTCGCCCCGACGCTCGGGGTGCTCGGGGCGGTCATGGGCCTCATCACCGTGCTCGGTGGCCTCGGCGGCGCTGTCGAGGATCTCGGCCACGGCATCGCGACCGCGTTCGTCGCCACGTTCTACGGCGTCGGGTTCGCGAACGTGGTC
The DNA here is from genome assembly GCA_023228765.1 of Dehalococcoidia bacterium. Lineage (GTDB taxonomy): Bacteria > Chloroflexota > Dehalococcoidia > UBA2979 > UBA2979 > W-Chloroflexi-9. The sequence goes on along the minus strand of JALOAM010000001.1, from coordinate 39,283 downwards.
CTGCTGCCCATCGCCATGAAGCTGAAGGGCATCGCCGCCGAGGAGCAGGCCGTCCGCGAGATGGTGCTGGAGGGCATCCTCTCCATCCAGGCCGGCGACAACCCTCGCATCGTGCGGGAGAAGCTCCAGTCGTTCCTGCCGCCCGAGCTGCGCACCAGCGACGACGAGGACGAGGGCGCCGGCGCCGGACGGGCGGCCGCATGAGCCGCCGCTCCAAGGGCCACGCCGAGGAACACCCGGACGAGCGTTGGGTCATCTCCTACGCCGACCTGGTCACGCTGCTCCTGGGCTTCTTCATCATCCTGTACGCCACCGCGGACGCGAACGAGGTCAAGATGGAGGCCCTCGCGCGAGGGCTCGCCGAGGCGTTCAACGTGGGCGTCAAGGATGGCGCCTCCGACGGTTCAATCTTCGACGGCGGCACCGGGATCGTCCCGGAGCGCAACGACGCCTCCGTCCTGGACATGGACCTGGAGCGTGTCCGGCAGGTGATCGAGGAGCGTTCGGCGATGGCCGGGCTCGACGGCCAGATCCTGGTCTCGCGCGACGAAGACCGGATCGTCATCCGCCTCGCGGACAACCTCGTGTTCCCCTCGGCGAGTGCGGACATCCGGCCGGAGGCGCGCCCGCTGCTCAGCATCGTCGCGGCGGCGGTGAACCAGACCGAGAACGAGATCCGCGTCGAGGGCCACACGGACAACATCCCGCTGGCCACCGAGAAGTACCCCTCGAACTGGGAGCTCTCGTCCGCCCGCGCCACTGCCGTGCTCCGAGTCCTCACCGAGGAGCTCAACGTGGACCCGGCGCGCGCGTTTGCCGCGGGCTACGGCGAGTACCGGCCCATCGCCTCCAACCTCACCCCGGAGGGGCGTGCGCTGAACCGGCGCGCGGACATCGTCCTGCTGTACCCCAACGCTTCTCTCGACGGTACGTCCGGCCCCCTTGAGGGCATTCCGGCCGAGGGCAACCCAATCGACCGCAACCCAATCGACGGCAATACCAGCGGAGCTGGAGCAGACCATGAATAAGCCGATCTTGCTGGGCATTGGTGGCGCCGTCGTGGGCGTGGTGGTGGCGTTCGCGGCCTTCACGTTCCTCATGGGCGGTGAGACGCCGGTTGCCGCGGCGGCACCGCCGACGCAGCCCGTGAACGTCTCCGGCAAGCTGGGGCCGCATCTGACCCTGGCCGACCGCGTGTTCAACTTGCTGCCCGAGCCCGGCTCCGACCGCCAGTACCTGAAGCTCCAGACCGTGATCGAGTTCGAGAGCTACGACGAGCGCTGGGAGTCCGTCCTCCACGGCTGCGGCCACACGAACGTCGGGCGCACCGCTCCGGCCGAGGCTCCCGCGACGACGGAAGGCGAGACGACGCCCGAGGCGACCGAGGAAAGCCATGGCGCGCTCCTCGGCGGGTGGGGTGACCTCGTGGTCTCCGCGGCGCCGGGTGGCGCTCCGGCCCCGGTGCTCGACCGCTCCAGCGGCGGCGAGGTGATCGACCCGTGCGAGGCGGAGCGCCAGGCGCTCATGACGGAGTTCGAGCACGAGATCGGGACGGGCCTCCAGCTGATCGAGGACGCCGTCACCACGGTGGTCACCGTGCACACGGCGTCCGAGGTCGCGACGGCGGAGGGCAAGGAAGCGCTGAAGGCGGAGATCCAGGCCGCCGTGGATGCCCTGATCCACGAGCCCGAGGTCCACCGCGTGCTCTTCCTCAACTTCATCACCCAGTAGCCCACGCCCAGCAGCCCACATCGGTAACCAGCCAGAGCCCACCAGTAGATCAGCGAGACGACGAGAACGATGGCCGAGCAGCGAGCCCTCTCCCAATGGGAAATCGATGCGCTCCTCAATGACCTCCCCGGCGATGCGTCGGAGGAAGACACGGGTACGCGCCACGACCGTTCCGCGCTGACCGCGATCAAGTCCTACGACTTCCGGCGTCCCGACAAGTTCTCGAAGGAGCAGTGGGCGACGCTTCAGTCGATCCACGAGCACTTCGCGAGGATGCTCGGCGCCTCGTTCTCCTCGCGGCTGCGGACCATGGTGTCCGTCCGTCTCTCCAGCCTGGAGCAAGGGCTGTACGAGGAGTGGCAGGTCCAGGTCCCGAACCCGACCGTCTGCTACGTCATGGGGATGCGGCCGCTCATCGGCAATATGGTGGTCGAGTTCAACACCGAGATCGCCGCGGAGGTCGTCGACCGTCTGCTGGGCGGGAACGGCGCGCTGGTGGACCGCACCCGTGAGCTGGGCGAGATGGAGGTCGGCCTCCTCCGATCCTTCTCACGGATCTTCAGCCTCGCGCTCCAGGAGATGTGGTCGACGGTCCGGCCGGTGGAGCCGACGTTGCAGGACGTCGGGCTGGACGCGTCGTTGATCCAGGTGGCGGCGCCGACCGATGTCGTGCTGACCGCGGCCTTCGAGATGATCATCGGCAACCACCGCGGGCAGATGTCCTTCTGCATCCCCTACCAGGTGATCGAGCCGCTGACGCCGAGCCTGTCCGCGCAGCTCTGGATGACCAACAACACCCGTCACGCGATCAGCGACGAGGAACGCCACGCGATGGAGACGCTCATCGGGCGTTCTCGCGTGGACCTCTCGGTCGTCCTCGGCGGAGTGGACCTGCCCGCGCGGACGGTGGCCGGACTGCAGGAGGGCGACACGTTCGTCCTCGACGCGCGGCTCGGGCGCCCGCTGCACGTCGTCATCGGCGAGCGCACGCGCTTCCTCGCGCTGCCCGGCGTGGTCGGGAGCCACATGGGCGTCCAGATCGCCGACGTCATCGAGGAGCGCCCGGCTGGCCTTCCCGTCGCCGACCTCGTCCCTGCGGAACCGCAGCCCGAGGCCGGCCAACCGGAACAGCCGGAGCAGCAGGCTAGCTAGACCGAACCGTTCGAGTGCGCAGGCCGCCCGCCGGGCGGCCGGAGTCGATGGGGTACGACATGGACGAACTGATGCGGAACGCCCTCGGACGGCATGCGGACGCCCTCGCCGGGGTGGCGAGCCTCGTCCGGGAGCAGATGCTCACCGGCATCGAGAGCCTCACGACCGAGCGGCCCGCGCTCGCGGACATCTCGTTCGGCCTCGCCGACGCTGGCGGCCTGCAGGCCGAGTTCGAGGTGGTCCCGCACGTGGGGATCGACGTCGCGCTCACGTCGCCGTCCGGCCAGCGGTTCGCCTCCGCGGTGATCGTGCCGCTGCCGGACCTCGGTGGGCTGCTCGGCATCCAGGCTGGCGCGGACCGGATGGCGGACGCGGACTTCGCGAACGCGCAGCTCCAGGTCATCTCCGGCGCGACCCGCGAGTACTTCGACCTTCTCGGCATGACGCTGTTCCAGGACCAGCTCGCGGGGATCGAGGCCGTCCCGGCGGATGCGCGCCTCGGCGACATCGCGAGCACCGTCGGCGTCGTCGTGGAGGCGGCCGCCGGCAGCCCGGTGATCCGCATCGACCTCGGCCTCGGCCTTGCCGATGGCGAGCCCGCCCGCCTCGTGCTGATCCTTCCGCAGTCCTTCCTCGACGCGATCGGTCGCAGCCTCGATGCCGCGAACGTCGAGGCCGACCCGACGCCGCTTCGCGCCGCACCGGCGGCTGCGGGGTTCGCGTCGGATCCGTTCGACCTGACCTCGGAGCTTGGGGGGGACCTCGGGAACGTGTCGCCGTTCCGCACGGCGGGGACGTTCGGCGCCGGCGCGCGCGACGACGTGGAGGTGCACCCGGTGCGCTTCCCACCGTTGAGCGAGCCAGCGCACATGTCCTCCGAGCGTCGCTCGCTCGAACTGATCATGGACGTGTCCATGCGCGTCACCGTGGAACTCGGGCGGGCGTCCCTCACCGTGGAGGACGTCCTGGGCCTGGGTCCGGGCAGCGTGGTGGAGCTGAACAAGCTCGCCGGCGAGCCGGTGGATGTGATGGTGAACGACCAGCTCATCGCCCACGGCGAGGTCGTGGTCGTGGACGAGAACTTCGGCGTCCGCGTCACGGAGATCGTCTCCCCGCGCCGCCGAGCGCAGGCGATGGGAGCGTAGTGATGCGACTCGATCGTCCCTCCATCCGTTTCGTCGGAGCCACGCTCCTCGGCGGACTGTTCGCCGTCGCCACGGTCGCGACTGCGTCCGCGCAGGAGGCGGGCGAGTCCGGCGACGAGGTGGGCTCCAGCGTCACCTCCTTCGGCGCCGGCGACTGGTTCAGCCTCGGCATCCGTCTCGCCCTCGTCGTCGCCGTGATCTGGGGCGCCGTGCACGCGATGCGCTGGTACGTGCGGCGCATGAACCACGGAGGATCGCGCGGTAGCACACGCGCCCTCGAGGTCCTCGAGACGCACGCGCTCGGCCCGAACCGCACGCTGCACCTGGTCCGCCTCGGCGACCGCGCCGTGCTGGTGGGGGTGACGCAGGAACGCATCACCCAGCTCCTCACTGTCGACGACCCCGAGGAGTTCAAGCGCCTCACCACCTCGCCCGAGGAGCCCGAGGTCCGCGCCCCGGCACGTGCCAGTGGCGTCGCCCTCGGTGCGATGTCGTTGCTCGGATCGCTCCGCACCGGCCTCGTGGCGATGCGCGCCCGCCAGTCCGAGATGAACGAGCGCCGTCAGGCGCTGAAGGAGCAGCAGGGCGGGCGCCAGGCTCGCCCGGGGCGTGCCCCTCGACGCTCGCGCGTCGCGACAGCGGAAGCCACCGAGGCTCCTCGCTTCGGCGCGCTCAAGGGGATGCTCGCGCGCAGCACACATCCCGCTCCCCGCACCTCCGAGGAGATCATCGCGACGGCCGAGCAGGAGCGAGAGTCGCTCTTCGACCGCACGCTCGCCAGCATCGACGCGGTCGAGGTGATGCCGAACGGCTCGACGGCCGCTGGTCCTCGGGCGCGCGCGTCTTACGGGCAGGCGCGGCAGGCGCCGCCGGCTCCCTCGGCATCGTCGCGCGAGGAGCAGATCGCCGAGCTGCAGCGCGCCATCGCGGCCGCCCGCCGGAACGCGAGCTAGCGCGTGACCCTGGGAGGTCTCCCGTTCCGCCGCGTGCGCGTGACGCGCCGCTCAGTCGGGCTCGTGCTCGGGCTGACGGTGCTGCTCGCGCTGTCGAGCGGGTGCGTCGCGGCAGACGGCAGCGTGACCGCGCCGGGCCTCGGGCCGGAGTCGGTGGACGACCCCTCCGGACGGGCGACTGGCGTGCAGCTGTTGTTGCTGCTCACCACGCTCTCGCTCGCGCCGGCGCTGCTGATCATGGTGACCTCGTTCACCCGGATCGTGATCGTGCTGTCGCTCGTCCGGAACGCGATCGGCGTGCCACAGCTGCCGCCGAACCAGGTGCTCATCGGCATCGGGTTCCTGCTCACCGTGTTCGTGATGGCGCCGGTGTGGACCACCGTGAACGACCAGGCGCTGCAGCCCTACCTCAACGGCGAGATCGGCCAGTCCGAGGCGTTCGACCGCGCCGAGGGCCCGCTGCGCACGTTCATGCTGGCACAGACGCGGGAGTCAGACCTCGAGCTGTTCGTGGGGCTGTCACAGGACGCGCGTCCGGCGAACGTGGACGAGGTCCCGACCTACGTGATGATCCCGGGCTTCATCGTGAGCGAGTTGAAGACCGCGTTCCTCATGGGGTTCGTGATCTTCATCCCGTTCCTGATCATCGACATCGTCGTGTCTTCGGCGCTGCTCTCGATGGGCATGATGATGCTGCCGCCGGTGGTGGTGTCTCTGCCGTTCAAGATCCTGCTCTTCGTCCTGGTGGACGGGTGGAGCCTGATCATCGGTTCGCTCGTTAGATCGTTCGTCCTCTGACCATCGCTTCCGCATAGGGGTTCACCCGGAAACCGGGCGAGCCGAACTGGACATGCCATGAATGACGCACAGGTGATCACCCTCGCGCAGGACGCGTTGTGGACCACGTTGCTGGTCTCCGCACCGATCCTCGTGGTGTCGCTGGTGATCGGCATGGTCGTCTCCGTGTTCCAGGCGATGACCCAGATCAACGAGGTCACGATGACCTTCGTGCCGAAGATCCTCGGCGTCTTCGCGGTCTGCGCCGTGGTGGGGCCGTGGATGATCGGCACGATGGTGAACTACACCTCGCGGCTCCTGGAGTCGCTGCCGGAGCTGGCGCGCTAAGTGCTGTCCGAGGTGTTCGCCGTCTCGCCGGAGTGGTCGGCGTACTTCCTGCTGGTGATGGGCCGCCTCACCGCGGCGATCGTCGCCGCGCCGCTGTTCGGGGCGCGCGGCGTGCCGATCCACACCAAGGTCGGCTTCGCGATCATCCTCTCGCTTATCGTGCTCCCGCTGTCCTCGCAGACCGTCGGCGACCGCACGATCGAGGGCTCCCCGACCGACCTGTTCGCGTTCGCATCCGCCCTCGGGACGGAGGTGATCCTCGGCATCGCGATCGGACTCGGAGTGATGCTCGTGTTCCAGGGGCTGGAGATGGCGGCCTCGCTGGTGAGCGTGCAGATCGGCTTCAACATCGGCCAGATCTTCGATCCGATGACCGGGGCGATGAGCGGCACGATGGAGCAGTTCTACCGGGTGGTGATCACCCTGGTCTTCTTCGCCATCAACGGCCACTACCTCGTGATCATGGGCTTCCTCCGCACCTTCGACGCCATCCCGCCGGGCGAGGCGACGCTGGGCGTGGTGGCGGGCGACCGCGTGATCCCGTTCTTCGGCACGATGATCGTCTCCGCCGTGCAGATCGCGCTGCCGGTGTTCGGCGCGGTGATCCTCGCGGACTTCGCGATGGCGGTCGCGAACCGCGCGGTGCCGCAGATGAACGCCCTCGTCGTCGGCTTCCCCGTGAAGATCGGCGTCGGTCTGCTCGTCCTCGGCGCGTCGATGCCGATGATGGTCTCCTTCCTCGGCGCCACCATGGGCCGCGCACTTGTCGACGTGAACGCACTGGTGGTGCGCTGATGTCAGGCGAGAAGACCGAGGCGCCCACCCCACGCCGGCAGGAGGACGCGCGCAAGAAGGGCCAGGTGGCCCACTCGCGCGAGGTGGACTCCGCGATCGTGCTGCTCGCCGTGATCGGCGTGTTCCGGTTCGGCGGCGAGTACATGTGGCGCAACCTGGAGGCGCTCACCATCGACAGCTGGGCGCACCTGGAGCGGAACCCGCTCACGATCGACCTCACCGCGTCGGTGGGCCTCGACCTCATGTGGCGCTCGGTGATGCTGCTCGCCCCGCTGATGGGCGCGGTGATGGTGCTCTCGGTCCTTGGCGGGATGGCGCAGACCGGGGGCCCGCTGTTCTCGCGCGAGGCGGTGAAGCCGCAGTTCAGCCGCATGAACCCGATGCAGGGGACGAAGCGCCTGATCGCCTCGCGGCAGGCGTGGGTGAACCTGCTGAAGTCCGTGATCAAGTTCGTCGTCCTCGGGCTGGTCGGGTACCTCGTCTTCATCTCGCACTGGGACGACATCACGACGATGGGGTTCCAGGCCGGCCTCGCGGACTCCCTCGCGATCCTCGTGAACGTCTCGTTCGACCTCGTGACGCGCATGGCCCTCGCGGTGCTCGTGCTGGCGGTGGCGGACTACGTCTTCCAGCGCGCGGACCACGTCCGCCAGTTGCGGATGAGCCGCCAGGAGGTCATCGACGAGCACCGCCAGACCGAGGGCGACCCGCAGATGAAGGGCGCGATCAACCGCCAGCGCCGCAAGCTCATGTCCAGGATCATGGAGTCCGTGCCGAAGGCGGACGTGGTGCTGGTGAACCCCACCCACTACGCGGTCGCCCTGAAGTACGACCCGGCTTCTTCGAACGCCCCGGTCGTCCTCGCGAAGGGCATCAACCTCGTCGCGCTCAAGATGCGCGAGGTCGCCGAGGAACACGGCATCCCCGTCATCCAGAACCCGCCGCTGTGCCGCGCCATCTACAAGGCCACGCGCATCGGCCAGGAGATCCCGATCGACCTCTACGAGGCCGTCGCGGAGATCCTCGCGTTCGTCTACCGGCTGCGCACCAGCGGTGTGCGGCTGCGGGCGACGGCGTGATGCGGCGTAACGAGAGCACGAGGAGAGCGAGCGCATGGCTGCTTCCGTGATGTCCTCTGTCGGTGGTCGTCGGACGGGGATGCTGGACATCCTGACGAAGAACTCTGACGTGGCGATGGCCGTCACCGTGATGATGATCATCGCGCTGATGGTGGTGCCGCTGCCGCCGGTGCTGCTCAGCATGCTGATCGTCACGAACATCGCGATCGCGATCACGATCCTGCTGATCTCGATGTACACGCAGGACGCGCTTTCGTTCAGCGTGTTCCCCTCGCTGCTGCTGCTGACCACGCTGTTCCGCCTGGGCATCAACATCGCGACGACGCGGCTGGTCCTGCTCCACGGCGATGCGGGAGCCGTGGTGGACGCCTTCGGACACTTCGTCATCGGCGGATCGCTCGTCGTCGGTATCGTCGTGTTCCTCATCCTGCTGGTCGTGCAGTTCGTGGTGATCACCAACGGCGCGGGGCGCGTCGCGGAGGTGGCCGCGCGCTTCACCCTGGATGCGATGCCCGGCAAGCAGATGTCGATCGACGCGGACCTCAACGCCGGCCTCATCACGGAGACCGAGGCGAAGGATCGCCGCCGTCGCATCTCCTCGGAGGCGGACTTCTACGGCGCGATGGACGGCGCCTCCAAGTTCGTGAAGGGCGACGCGATCGCCGGCCTGATCATCACGGCGATCAACCTCATCGGCGGTATGACCATCGGCATCATGCAGATGGGGATGTCGCCCGGCGAGGCGGTCAATGCGTTCTCCATCCTGGCCGTGGGCGACGGCCTCGTGTCGCAGATCCCGGCGCTCCTGATCTCCACGGCCACGGGCATCATCGTGACCCGCGCGGCGTCCTCGGACACGGAGCTGGGCCTGAACATCGGCTCGCAGCTGTTCAGCAACCCCCGGGTGCTCTTCATCGTGGCCGCCGTACTGGGTGGATTCGGCCTCACTCCGGGACTTCCCCGATCCCCGTTCCTCCTCATCGCGGCCATGATGGCCGGGGCGGGGTTCCTGGTCCGGCAGCGTCAGAAGACGCAGCTGGTCGAGGATGCCGAGGCGAAAGAGGCGGAACAGGCCGAGGAGTCGCAGAGCGTCGACTCGGTGGTGTCCGTCCTCCGCGTCGATCCCCTGGAGGTGGAGGTCGGGTACGGCCTCATCCCCCTGGTGGACGACGAACGTGGCGGGAGCCTGCTCAACCGGATCACGATCATGCGGCGTCAGACCGCCATGGAGATGGGCATCGTCGTGCCGATGATCCGCATCCGCGACAACCTCTCGCTCGGCGCGAACCAGTACGTGGTGCGCCTCCGTGGCATCGAGATCGGCGGCGGCACCCTCTACGTGAACCAGTTCCTCGCCATGGACTCCGGCCTCGCGACCGGGGACATCGAGGGCGAGTCCACCGTGGAGCCGGCGTTCGGCCTCCCGGCGCGCTGGATCACGTCCCACACGAAGCAGCAGGCCGAGCTGATGGGCTACACGGTCGTCGACCCGGCTTCCGTCCTCATCACCCACCTCAGCGAGCTGATCCGGCGGCACGCGCCGGAGCTCCTCTCGAGGCAGGACACGCAGGGTCTGCTCGACCACCTGAAGCGGGAGTACCCCGCGGTCGTCGAGGAGCTCGTGCCGGGCGTCCTCACGGTCGGCGAGGTGCAGGGCGTCCTGCAGCTGCTGCTGTCGGAGGGCGTCTCTGTCCGCGACATGGTCAGCATCGCGGAGACGCTCGCGGACCTCGGGCGGCAGACGAAGGACGTGGAGGCGCTCGCGGAGGGCGTGCGGCAGGCGCTGGCGCGCCAGATCACGATGCAGCACCGGGCCTCCGACAACCGCCTGCACGCGATCACGATGAACCCGCGCCTGGAGCAGACCCTGGCGCAGTCACTGACCCAGACCGACGCCGGCGTCGCCCTCGTGGTGTCGCCGGACCTGATGCAGCGGTTGATGAACCGGGTAGCGGCGCAGATGGAACACGCCGCCGCCACGGGGACACAGCCGGTCCTGCTCACATCGACCCGGATCCGGCGGCCGCTCCGCCGGTTGCTGGAGCGCTCGCTCCCCACGCTGGCCGTCATGTCGTTCGCCGAGGTGGCGCGCGAGGTGGAGGTGGACGCGGTGGGACAGGTGGAGGTGGAACATGCAGCAGCCTAAGCGGTTCCAGGCACCGACGATGGCGGAGGCGTACGACCAGGTCCGACGTGACCTGGGCGATGCCGCCGTCATCCTCTCGACCCGCAAGGCGTTCGCGCCGGGACTCTTCGGCCAGCCGGGCCGCGAGTTCGTCGAGGTCGTCGCGCGGGTCCCGCAGGAGGCCCCCGACGTCCGAGCATCGCGCGCGACGCTGGAGCAGGACGAGGCCGCACACGACCTCGTACGCGCCGTCGCCGAGGCGACCGCCGCGGCACCGCTCGCAGCGGGCCCCTTCGCCGGCTTCCAGGCGGTCGCGCCCGTGGACGATGTCCCGGTGCCCGTGCGGCCCTCGCGCAAGCGCGCCACCGAGAAGCGCGTGACGGAGAAGCGCGCGCCGCAGGAGGTGGAGAAGCCCGCACCGAAGCGCGCTGCCGCGAAGCGAGCAGAACAGCCGGCCGCGCCGACCCCACTCCCCGTCCCGACGGCGATGCCCTCCATGCTCCCGTCCGCCGAGGGCAACGAGACGTGGAGCCGCCAGCTCGACCAGATGCGTGTGCTGCTGGAGCAGCTCGTCTCCGAGCGTCTCGACCAGCGCATCGAGGGCGGCTCGACCGCCCTCCGCGGAGTACGCGAGCGGCTGCTGCGTCACGGCATGACGCCCGCCCTCGCGGCGAACCTCCTGGGCGAGGTGGACGCGGGCGCCGCCACTGACGAGGAGACGCTCGCCGCCATGGTGGAGCGCCGCCTGGCGGCCAAGCTCCCGCCCGTCGCCAGCGTGGTGGGCCGACGCCAGCGTGCGATGTTCCTCGTGGGGCCCGGTGGCGCCGGCAAGACCACGATGGCCGTGCGGATGGCGCTGGACCTCCAGCGGCAGGGACTCAACGTGGTCATCGCAGGCACGGATGTGAACCGCGCTGGGGCGCCCCAGCAGCTGGTGGCGTTCGGCGCCGTGACCGGCCTTGACGTCCGGCTCTGCTACGCGCCGGATGAGCTGGAGGCGATCCTCCAGGAGCCGGGTGTGGATCTCGTGATCGTGGACACCCCCGGCCAGAACGGCCTGCGACGCGACCGGATGGCGGAGCTCACCTCCTTCCTCCATGTCGCCCGCCAGCGCCTGGTGCTGCTGACCATCCCCGCCACGACCAAAGGCTCCGACCTCGCCGAGGTGGTCTCCGCGTTCAGCGCGGTCGGCCTCGATGGCGCGGTCGTGACGCGCTGCGACGAGACGGCGCACTTCGGCCACCTGGCGAGCGTCCTGATCGAGGCTGCCCTCGGGGTGGCGTTTACGACGAGGTCGGACCAGGTGGGCGATGCTCCCGTGCCGGGCGACAACCTCGCGCTCGCGGAGGCGGTCGTGCGGGCGCAGTGGTCGCCCGCGCAGCCCGTGGTCCCGGCGCGGCGTCCCGCCGCCGAGCGCACCCTCGCGAAGGTGGGGTAGCGAGCCACCATGCCCGCCTATGTCGATCTGCAGCCCGGCACGCGGCTCAAGGTATCGCCTCCCGGCGACCCCCTCGGCGTCTCGTACGAGGCGACCGTCCGCGCGATCCTGCCGTCCCAGCTGCGGCTGGGGCTGCCTCGACGTGACCGCGAGGTGCTCGTGGTCGAACCCGGTGAGCAGTTGACGATGTTTACCACCGTCCACGGCCGCGTGTTCCGCTTCAACACGTCCGTGCACATGGTGGAGCTGGCGACCGACTCGTTCTTTATCGACACGCCGCGCGAGGCCGAGAAGACCGAGCGCCGCGAGTTCTACCGGCTCCCCGTCCGCATCGCGCCGCGCATCGTCGCGCGACTGGACGACGCCGGGGGCGAGGCCCAGCAGTTGCAGGCGGTGATCCTGGACCTCGGTGGGGGCGGGATCCTCCTGCAGTGCCGCGAGTTCGTCGCGGCCGGCACGCGCCTGCGGCTGGTGTTCGAGATCGACGGCGATCCGTTCGAGATGGACATCGCCGCGCTCGTGCTCTCGTGCAGCCGGCCCGTCGCGAGTGCCCAGCACTACCGGCTGCACTGCCAGTTCCTGGAGCCGAACCGCTCCGAGCGAGAGCGCCTGGTCCGCTTTGTCTACCGACAGCAGGCGGAGATGCGGCGAAAGGGCGTGATCTAGTGCTGATCCTGCGCGCCGGGCTCTACGTCTCCGTCGGCCTCGCGATCATCGCGACGTGGCAGTCGACCTCGGTCGGCTACCCGATCGAGGTGGCGATGCTGCGCGGGTTGCTCGCCTTCATCGCCGGCAGCCTGGTCGCGTACGCCGCGGAGCTCGTGGTCCTCACCGCCCCGCCCGTCCATCGCCCCCGCACCCTCGAGGATGACGACGCCCTCCTCGATGACGACGAAGACCCCCAGCCGGTCAGCCTGACCGCAGTCCGAGCAGAACGAGACACCGCCGTCGACGAGAGTCGAGCGGCGTAACTGAGGATGGCAGCCCATGCCTGACAGACGACGTACGCCTGCCCCACCGCCCGAGCAGCCGGGGGCCTCGACTCCGGCGGGAGGGACGCCCGCGGCCTCGGCACGCCCGGCGGGCCGCCGAGGCAAGCTCGCGGTGGTGGAGCCGGCGGAGCAGCAGCGCCGGAACCTGGCGCTGTGGGAGCGCTACATGGAGGAGCGTGACCCGGCCGTGCGCGAGCAGTTGATCCTGCAATACGCGCCGCTGGTGAAGTACGTGATGGGCCGCCTCGCGATCTCGTTGCCGTCGATCCTGGACTACGAGGACATCCTCTCCTTCGGCACGATCGGCCTGATCGAGGCCGTCGAGCGGTTCGATCACACGAAGGGTGTGAAGTTCGAGACGTACGCGATCGCCCGCATCCGCGGCGCGATCATCGACGCCCTCCGCTCGCTGGACCGCCTCCCGCGCTCCGTGCGCCAGAAGGCGCGCGACGCGAACGAGGCGATCCTCCGGCTCACCAACGAGCTCGGCCGCGACCCCACGGACGAGGAGGTCGCGGCGGCGATGGGGATCCATCCGGACGCGTACCGGCAGGCGCAGGTGGAGTCCTCCTGGATCACGGTCAGCCTCGACACGCTCGGCGCGAGCGACGGGGAGGAGGACTCCGGCGGGGCGATGGCGGTGGCCGACCCGGACGGGGAGGACTTCTCCGCTGACCTCGAGCGTCAGGAACTCATAGGTGATCTCGCGTTTGCGATTAGGGATTTGCCTGATCGGGAGCAGCTCATCCTTTCGCTCTACTACAAGGAGGAGCTGACCATGCGGGAGGTCAGTGAGGTGCTGGGCATCTCCGAGTCCCGCGTCTGCCAGCTCCACGCCCGCGCGCTGACGCGACTTCGGGCTGGGGTGACCAGCCGGCAGCAGGGACAGGCAGCATGAGCGTCTCCCCCACGGTCCTCCTGGTCACACTCGCCCTCGGCGTGCCGCTGATGCTGCTCGCGCTGGGGGTGCTCTACCACGCGTACCTGTTCAGCCGGCAGCCCATGGACCTCCTGGAGGACCACGTGGACTCGCTGGCCACGGAGTCCGCGGAGGAGCTGCTCTTCGCCCTGCAGGAAGCCGTGGACGAGATGCAGGCGCAGCTCGTCAGCCAGCGCGAGACCCTCGCCGGGATGCTCAGTGGTGGCCGGCCGGGCGGCGCGCGTGACGGCCTGACGGGCGAGCGCCTGCAGCCCGCTTTCGCGGCCGTCGCTCCGCTCTCCCTCGACACGTTCGAGGACGGAACCATCGACGAGGGTGACGACCTCCCGGTCGCCGCCGGCGAGTTCGTCTCGCGCGGGACCTCTGGCGTCCGCTCGCGCATCGCGCAGCTCGCCGACGAGGGCCTCTCCGACCGCGCGATCGCGCGGGAGCTGCACATCGGCCTGGAGGAGGTGCGCATCGCGCGCATGTCCGGGCGGACCGATCGCACTGAGGGCCGTCACTCATGATCCTCGGCATGCGCAGCCCGATCCGCAGTGGACTCCGCGTCGCCCTCGCCGGCGCGCTCGCCGTGCTCGCGCTCGTCGCGAGCGGGACGCCCGAGGCGCGCGCGAACGGCGTGCCGGTCACCGTGGAGCTGTCCTACATCGACCTGTCCAACTGGGGACCGCAGGACGCCTCGGGCAGCGCGGAGCTGATCTTCGCGGAGGGCATCATCCGCATCGAGGCGGACGGTCTGCCGATGCTGGAGGACGAGCTGTACCAGGCGTGGCTCGTGAACTCGGAGGCGGGCGACGCCATCTCGGCGGGCCGCTTCAACGCCAGCGCCTCCGGCGCCGTGGCGTTCGAGGGCACCTTGCCGCCGATCGCGGACTTCGGGTTCGACCTGCTCATCCTCACCGTGGAGCCGGACCCCGACGCTGTCCCCCAGCCGACCGAGGACCGCTCGATCGGCGGGTACTTCTCCCTCATCGGGATCGCCACCACGGACGGGCAGGGCGGCGAGGCGCAGGGCGGCTCGCTGGGCCTCCAGGTCCCCGGCTCGCTGCCGAACACCGGCGACCCCGCCTTCATCACCGACGTGATCCGCGTCGCCGCGCTCGCGATGGCCCTCGGGCTGTCGGTGGTGGTCGGCGTGCGTCTGAGCCGGAGGACCGCATGATCCGCGCGCTCTACACCGCCGCCTCTGGGATGCTCATCGGGATGCGCCAGCAGGACGTGGTCGCGGACAACATCGCGAACTCCTCGACGGTGGGCTACAAGGCCGACCAGTCCGCGCAGACCGCCTTCGCCGGCGTCCTCGCGCGGCGCAGCGTGCCCGCCGACGGCCCGGTGCCCGGACGCCTCGACGAGGTCATCGGGCAGATCGGGACGGGCGCGTACGTGGAGAACGTCCGCACGTTCCTCGGGCAGGGCGCCGAGCGTGAGACCGGCATCGCGCTGGACGTCATGGTGCAGGGCGACGGCTTCTTCGTCGTCGAGACCGACGAGGGCATCCGCTACACGCGCGACGGCCACTTCGCCCGTGACCCGGAAGGCCGCCTGATCAGCGCCGACGGCGCGTTCGTCCTCGACGAGGCCGGCCAGCACATCACGCTGACGACGGACAAGATCCGCATCCGCATGAACGGCGACGTCATCCAGCTGATCAGCACGGAGATCCCGCAGCCCGATGGCTCCACGTTCATCGACGTGAACGAGGACCCCGTGGCGCGCCTCCAGCTGGTGAACCTGAACGCGGAGGACCTGATCCGCGCCGGCGATTCCAAGTTCACCATCCCCGAGGGCGCGGAGGTGACCCCCGTGGACATGGAGGCGGGGCGCACCTTCCTGATCCAGGGATCGCTGGAGGAGGCGAACGTCAACGTGGGGCAGAACGCCACCACGATGTACTCCGTCGCGCGGACGTTCTCCTCCAGCCAGCGTGTGTTCGCCGAGATCAACAAGACGCTCGAGACGGCCGTCGCCGACCTCGGACGGGTGTAGGAGGCGCGCGATGCCACTCTCTCTCGACGCCGCGGTCTCTGGCATGCAGCAGCAGCAGAAGAACATCGAGGCGATCTCCAACAACCTGGCGAACGTGAACACCACCGGCTACAAGCGGGTGAAGATCCACTTCCAGGACATCCTCAACTCCTCCTCCGTCTTCGCCGCCATCGCCACGGGGACCGTGGACCAGCGCGACGTGGCGGAGTCCGCCGGTGTCTCCACCGCTGCGATGACGCGCGACTTCGCGCAGGGCACGCTGCAGCCCACCGGCCGCCAGATGGACTTTGCCATCAGCGGGGACGGCTTCTTCCGCGTCCGCCTGGATGACGGCTCCGTCGCCTACACGCGCTCCGGCGTCTTCATGCTGGACGGGGACGGCAAGGTGACCACGGCCTCCGGTGAGCTGCTGGATCCGCCGCTGGCGCTGCCCCAGAACTTCCGCGGCCTCCGGATCGAGACCAACGGCGAGGTGTCCGTGATCCGTGACTACACGGACGCGGAGCTCGCCGCGCTCGGGCCATTCGACCCGCGCGACGGCGTCCGCCAGGTGGTGGGCCAGATCGAGCTTGCGCGGTTCTCGAACCCCGCGGGCCTCGAGGCGATCGGCAACAGCCGGTACCGCGAGACGCCGGAGTCGCAGCCGCCGATCAACGGCGCGCCGGGCGCGGACGGCATGGGCGCGGTGTTCTCCGGCTGGCTGGAGGCCTCCAACGTGGACATCGCGACGGAGATGACCGGCCTGGTCATGGCGAAGCGTGGCTACCAGCTCAACCTGGTCGCCTTCCGGACGATCGAACAGATGCTCACGCAGGCGAACGACGTCACGGTCTAACCGGGACGCGGTCCTCCGCGGGAACGAGGCACCATCATGGTCCAGCCCATCCGCCCCCACGACGCCAGCGGCATCTACCGCCGGCAGGTCACGAGCGCCGAGGCAGCCGAAGCCGCCGCGGATGCCCGCCGTGGCGCGCACGCCGCCGGACGCCGCACGGACCAGGTGACGCTGTCCGAGGGCGCCCGCGAGTTCGCCCGGATCATGGACGCCGTGAAGGAGTCCCCGGACGCCCGCGCCTCCCGCGTGGAGGACCTGAAGTCGAGGATCGCGAACGGCCAGTACGAGGTGGACTACTTCGGCCTCGCGAGCCTGCTGCACGACCGCGGGGTGAGTCCGTGACCTCCTCCTCGACGCGAACTCTCTCGCCGCGTTCTGACCTGACCGTGGGGGCCGTGACCCTCGCGGACGTCCTCACGGGGCAGCGCGACCTCTATCGCGCGCTCCTCGGCATCGCGACGCAGGAGCAGGACGCGATCGTGGAGGGAGACGTGGAGCGCCTGACCCGGCTCGTGGAGCAAAAGGAGCAGGTGCTGGACCACCTCCGCGCGATGGAGACCGAGCGCATGACCGCGCTGGTCGCGATCGAGATGGCGACGGGCATCCCGGCGGACACCGCCACGGTCTCCGAGATCGCGACGCACCTGCCCACCGAGATCGCGGACGAGCTCGAGCGGGCCGGGCGAGAGCTGCGCGCGGAGGCCGTCGCGCTGGAGGAGGCGCACGCCGTGAACGCACGGCTGCTCCGGAACAGCCGCGCACTGGTCGACCGCTGGATCCACTACCTGCGCACGGTCCTCGCCGGGTCGCTCTACACCTCGGAGGGCGACAGCCCGTCCGTCGAGGGTGGCCGGACGCTGGACCGGTCGGCGTAGCCCAGCATGGCCATCTCCATCGGCCTCAACTCGGCGGTCCGTTCGCTCCTCGCCCACCAGGAGGCGATGGACGCCGTCACGCACAACATCTCCAACGTGAACACGCCCGGCTTCAGCCGGCAGCGCATCCACCTCGCCGCGGTCGCCCCGGCCGGCAGCGCCGGCGTTGGCCAGGGCGTGCAGGTACTCTCCGTGGAGCGCGTCCGCGACATGTTCGTGGACTTCCAGATCCGCACCCAGAGCCACGCCGCCGGGGACTACTCCGCACGGGCGGACTCGCTCTCCCTGGTCGAGCTCGCCTTCGGCGAGCCGAGCGACAACGGCCTGAGGGCGGTGATGGGCCAGTTCTTCAACGCGTGGCGGGACCTCGCGAACGCGCCGGAGCACAGCGCCGCGCGGAGTGCCGTGGTGCAGTCCGGCCAGTCGCTCGCCTTCGTCGCGCAGCGTCTCGCCACCTCGATGGCGGACATCCGTGCCGATGCCAACACGCGGCTGGAGGCCTCGATCGGTGAGATCAACGACCTCTCGAAGCAGATCGCCCAGCTCAACCAGCGCATCATCGAGGTGCGCGCGACGGTGGACCCGGCCTCCGACCTGAGCGACCAGCGTGACCTCGCCCTCGACCGCCTCGCGCAGCTCACGGACATGCGCACGATCGAGCACGAGGACGGACATATCGACGTGTTCGTCGGCGGGCGTGCCCTGGTGCAGGGTGTGAAGTCGAGCGCGATCAACCTCGTGCCGGACACCACGAACCAGAACTTCTACGACCTCCAGTGGGCCTCCGACGGCACCGAGGTGCAGTTCCAGAGCGGCGAGGTCGGCGGGCTCCTCCACCAGCGCGATGTGGATCTGCCGGCGCGGATGGCGGACCTGAACACGCTCATCT
The DNA here is from genome assembly GCA_023228765.1 of Dehalococcoidia bacterium. Lineage (GTDB taxonomy): Bacteria > Chloroflexota > Dehalococcoidia > UBA2979 > UBA2979 > W-Chloroflexi-9. Next base: position 21,223 of record JALOAM010000001.1, on the reverse strand, counting down.
CGCAGGTGATCGCGGACGTGAACGCCGTCCACGCCACCGGGTACGCCCTCGACGGCGTCACCACGGGCACCGCGTTCTTCACGGGCACGGACGCGACCGACATCGCCGTGAACGCGGCCGTCGAGGCCAACCTCGGGCTGGTGGCGGCGGCGACCGCGACGGGCGCGACCGGCGACGGCTCGGGCGCCCTCGCGATCTCAGACCTGCAGCGGGCGACCAACCTCACCGGTGGTAGCCAGACGTACGAGGCGTACTTCAACGGGATGCTCACGCGCCTCGGCGTCTCCGTGCGGGATGCCTCGGGCATCGCGGCGGCGCAGGGCGCCACCATCGCGCACCTCGAACAGCTCCGCTCCAGCGTGTCGGGCGTCAGCCTGGACGAGGAGATGGTGGCGATGGTGCAGTTCCAGAAGGGATACGAGGCCGCCGCGAAGGTCATCTCCACCATCGACGAAATGCTCGACCAGCTCATGGCGATGATCGGGTAGGCGGCGATGCGCATCAGCAACCGAAGCGTGCACGACCGCCTGCTGCAACACATCCAGCGGGCGACCGCGAACCTGAACGAGACGCAGGAGCGCGTCGCCAGCGGCCGGAAGATCAACCGTCCCTCGGACGACCCGTTCGCCACCGCGCGCGCCCTCGCCGCCCGCTCCAAGCTCGACACCGTCGGGCAGCGCATCCGCACGGCGGACCTTGCCGTGACGGAGCTGAGCGCGGTGGAGTCCGCCCTCGAGTCGCTGGGAGGGGTACTGAGCCGCGCGCACGAACTCTCCGTGCAGGCGGACTCGTCAGGCCTCAACGGTGACGCGCGCGCCCAGATCGCGACGGAGGTGGAGCAACTCCTGCACGAGGCGCTCTCCATCGCCAACACGAGCTACTCCGGCCGCCGGATCTTCGGGGGGCACCAGGGGGGTGAGCCGTTCACGCCGGACGTGCCGCAGAACCCGACCACCGTCACCTACAACGGCGACGGTGGCCAGGTGCTTCGTGAGATCGGTGACGGCGAGACCATCGCCGTGAACATCGATGGCGACCCGCTGTTCGATGGCATCTTCGCCTCCCTCATCGCGTTCCGTGACGGCCTCCTCGCGAATGACCGCACGGCGATGAACGTCGCCTCCGGGGACATCTCGCGAGAGATCGACACGGTGCTGACGGCCCGGGGCGAGGTCGGTGCGCGTATGCGCCGCGTGGAGATGACCTGGGACCGGCTGAGCGAGGAGGAGCTGGCCCTGCGGACCACCATCTCCGGACTCGAGGAGATCGACATCACCCAGGAGGTGGTGGAGCTGCAGATGCGGGACACGGCCTTCCAGGCCGCGCTCTCGGCGACCGCGCGGTCGCTGGGGCCGAGCCTGATGGACTTCCTGCGATGACCGGTGATGCACGCACTTCAAGTGAACAGGGCGAGGCCGGACACCCTCGCCAAGGAGGAACCATGCTGGTGAAGACGAACTTCCTCGGCGTCGAGGAAACGATCGAGGTGATGGAGGAGCAGATCTTCTCCTTCGACCCCGGCGTCGGCGGCTTCGAGTCGCTCCGCCGGTACGCGCTCATCCCGGAGCAGGACTCCCCCGTGGAGTGGCTGCAGTCCCTGGAGGACCCGGACGTCGCGTTCGCGCTGCTGGAGCCGTTCGCGTTCATGCCGGGGTACGCCTTCGAGCTGTCCGACGCGGACGCGGAGGCCCTGGGCATGCACGAGGCGCAGGACGCTCTGGTCCGCTGCGTGCTCACCCTGCACGAGGACCCCGAGAAGATCACGGCGAACCTGCTGGCTCCGATGATCCTCAGCCGCCGCTCGCACATGGCGCGCCAGGTCATCCTGCAGCACAGCGACTACCCGATGCGCTTCGCCCTCTTCGCCCAGGTCGCCGCGGCCGAGGCCGAGGGTGGCGCCGTCGAGGTGGGAGCCGCTGCCGGGAACGCCGAGGAGCGCGTCGCCCTCCGCGCCAGCGCGTAGCGTCCGGCACCTCGGTGCAGCGTCCAGGAGCTCGCTCCCGCGAGCGTCCGGATGCTGGAGAAGTGCGTCCCGTTGACCGATGATCCCGGTGGGGTCTCGGTCGCTCGGCCGCACCCTCGATCGCCCTCGATACGGCCGCACGAGGCGGCTCGCCCCCTGCCGCGCGGCGGCGAGGGCACGAAGGCGATCGGAGCCCAGAGGCAAGGAGGCCACGGGTGCTGATTCTGACGCGGAAGGCAGAGCAGGGGATCGTCATCGACGGCAAGGTCGTCGTCCGCCTGCTCGCGATCGATGGTGAGCGTGTGAAGATCGGGATCGAGGCGCCTCGGTCCGTGTCCGTCCTGCGCGAGGAACTCCTGGTCGAGGTCGCCGGCGAGAACCAGGCCGCGGCCCGGCTCCCCGGCATCGCTGCCGGCCGCGAGGGCCTCGCCCAGGCCCTCCGAGGGTTGGAGCGCCCTCAATCCCGCCCAGCCGACTAGGGGACTGGGTGGGCACGCATGCGAGCACACTTGCCCCTCGAAGCGGCCGGAGGTTCAAGGCCGATTGCCCACCGCCATGGGCCGCCCCTACACTGGCTTGGTTATGACAAGCGTGCCTGCGACGACGAAGGCGGTGAGCGCTGACCGGTCCCACGGACCGGCAGCCTCGATCATTGCGCTTCGCTAACCACCGAGGAACGCACCCGTTCCCGGACGCGCCGGCTCGTCTCGCCCCGTTCGACCTCAACGTGTGATCGGCCAGACGCTGCCCCGCCCGGGTGGAGAGACGATCACGCAATGACGACCGATACCCAACAGACCGCCGCCCCTTCCGTAAACGCCGCCGACCTGTGCCTCTACGACACCACGCTCCGCGACGGCCTCGGCATGGAGGGGCTCTCCCTCTCGCTGGAGGACAAGCTGCTCATCGTCCAGAAGCTGGACGAGCTGGGCGTCCACTACATCGAGGGCGGCTACCCCGGCTCCAACCCGAAGGATGCGGAGTTCTTCCAGCGCGCCAAGGAGGTCCCGCTTCAGCACGCGAAGCTGGTGGCCTTCGGCTCCACCCGCCGCGCCGGCGGCGATGCCGCCACCGACCCCGCGATCCGCGCCGTGCTGGAGGCCGACACGCCTGCGGTCACCCTCGTCGGGAAGTCCTCCAGCCGCCAGGCGCGCGAGGTGCTGCAGACGACCGAGGAGGAGAACCTCCTCATGATCCGCGACTCCATCGCCTACCTCGTCGAGCAGGGCCGTGAGCTGACGTTCGACGCGGAGCACTACTTCGACGGCTACCGCGAGGACCCCGAGTACGCCCTCGCGAGCCTGCGGGCGGCGGAGCGTGGCGGTGCGACGACCGTGACGCTGTGCGACACCAATGGTGGCGCGCTGCCCTGGGAGATCGAGGCGGCAGTCCGCGCCGCGCGCGAGGCGGTCTCGTGCGCCATCGGCATCCACGCCCACAACGACACGGACGGCGCCGTCGCCAACACGCTCCTCGCGATCCGCGCGGGGGCGACGCAGGTGCAGGCGTGCCTCAACGGCTGGGGCGAGCGCACGGGCAACGCCAACATCGTCTCCGTCATCGGCAATCTCAAGCTGAAGATGGGCCTCGACGTGGTGACCGACGAGCAGCTGCGCCGGCTGACGGAGGTCGCGCACTTCGCGCAGGAGCTGGCGAACCTGCCGCCGGACCCGCAGCAGCCCTACGTCGGCTCGGGTGCGTTCGCGCACAAGGCCGGCCTCCACGTCGCCGCGATCACCAAGTCGGCAGGCTCATACACCCACGTCGACCCGCTGCGCGTCGGCAACCGGGAGCGCGTGCTCGTCTCGGAGCTCTCGGGCCGCCGCAACGTCTCCGAGAAGCTGCGCGAGCAGGGCGTGGAGCTCGAACTCACCGACGAGCAGACCGCCCGCGCCCTGGAGCGCGTGAAGGAGCGCGAGTCAAAGGGCGCCGCCTTCGAGTCCGCCGAGGCGTCCTTCGAGCTCCTCGTGCGCCGCACGCTGGAGGGCTACGAGGCACCGTTCATGCTGGAGGACTTCCTCATCGTGGAACGCCGCCGCCACTCCGACGAGGCGGACAAGCAGACCGCGAGCGCCATGATGGCGGAGGCGATGGTGAAGCTCCGCATCGGCGAGCAGATGGTACAGGTCGCGGCCGACGGCAACGGCCCCGTCAGCGCCCTCGACGCCGCCGTGCGGAAGGCCCTGCTCCAGGTGTTCCCCTCGATGTCCCCGGTCCATCTCGTGGACTACAAGGTGCGCATCATCAACTCGCAGGCCGGCTCAGACGCCGCCGTCCGCACGCTCATCGAGACCTCGGACGGCCTCCACCGCTGGCGTACCGTCGGCGCCTCCACCGACGTCATCGAGGCGTCCTGGCTCGCCCTCCAGGACGCGTACGAGTACTGGATCTTGCACTGGGGTCAGGCGGAGATCGCCTCGACGTAGCGTCTCCGGCTCTGACTCCGCTCTGCCTCTGATCCCCTCGCCCGCGAAGCGGGAGAGGGATGGGGTGAGAGTCTGCTCCGATATCGGCGCTGTCTTGCAGGACTGGCGCAGTACCCACCCCCACCCTCCCCCGTACAGGGGAGGGGGCCGAACCGTCCGATCCGTTGGGCTATGGCGGATGGCTCGGAAGACTCCGCCTCCCCTCTCCCGGTTTCGGGAGAGGGGCCGGGGGTGAGGGCCCTCCGACCTATCCCGCGGTCTCGGTCGCCCTCGGCGAGAGGGGGAGGAAGACGGAGAACGTCGTGCCGCGCTCCTCGGAGGAGTCGACGGAGACGTGGCCGTGGTGGGCCTGCACCAGCTCGTGGACGATCGAGAGGCCGAGGCCGCGGTGGCGGCCGGGGCTCCGCGCGCGGTCGACCTGGTAGAAGCGGTCAAAGACGCGCTCGCGGTCCTCGGTGGGGATGGGGGCGCCGCCATTGTGCACGTCGATGAGGACGCCGTCGGCGACCTCGGAGGTGGTGATCGTGACGGCCGTCCGAGGGGGCGCGAAGCGGATGGCGTTCTCCACGAGGTTGGCGAGCACCTGCTCGATGCGGCGGCCGTCGGCCTGGATCGATCCGCCATGCGAGTTCGCAACCAGCTCCACCTCGCGCTCGTCGGCCTGGAAGCGGAAGCGGCGGAGGGCGCCCTCCACCAGTCCGTCGAGGTCCACCTCCTCGAGGTTGAGGTGCACGGTGCTGGACTCGATCTCGGAGAGGTAGAGGAGGTCGTCCAGCAGCAGGCGGATGCGCTGCGCCTCGTCCGAGATCAGCAGGGCCGCCTCGGTGGGGTCGTCCGTGACGCCGTCCGCGATCGCCTGCGAGAACCCCTGGATCGAGGTGAGCGGCGTGCGCAGCTCGTGGGAGACGTTGGCGAGCAGGTCGCGCATGGAGCGGTCGCCCCGGCTGACGCGGCTGGACATGAGGTTGAACGCCTCCGCGAGTCGCCCCACCTCGTCCTCTCCGTTCACGTCGATGCGCTGACTGAGGTCGCCGGCGGCCATGGCTTCCGAGGCCTGCGTCATCGCGCGGAGGGGGACCGTAACCCGTGATGCGAACAGGAGCGCGAACACGACCGCGACCGCTGCCGCACCGAGCCCCGCGATGCCAAGGCGCGGCAGCAGCTGCCACCACGCGCCGGCCACGTCGCCCGCGGGGACGGCGATGACCACCTGTCGCAGCGGTGCGCGGTCGAGGATGGAGTTCGAGCTCGACTCGCCCACGGTGAACAGGTAGAGCTCGTCGCCGCCCACCCGGAGCCGCTGGGTGCGGAATGCCTCCATCGGCCCTTGCGCGAGGATCGGTTCGGTGAAGGATAGTTCCATGACCTGGCCGAGGAGCGGCTCGCCGGTTGCGGTGTCGATCACGACGCGGTTGCGGCGGTCCATGATCAGGACGCGCAGGTCGAAGGCGTCCGCGTAGGCGGACAGCTCCACGCGGATCAGCTCGTCGGGCCAGCCGAGGAGCTCCTTCTCCCTCGCGATCTGCGTGATCGGCGCCACCAGCACGCCGATGCGCGCCTCGGCGGTCTCCGCCTGCTGGTCGCGCAACAGCAGCGCGACCAGCACGGCCGAGAAGCTCAGGGTGATGAGGATGACGATGCCGAAGCCCCCGAGGAGCCTGGCACGAAAGCTATGAAGCATCCGCCGGGACGAACTTGTAGCCGACGCCCCAGACGGTCTCGATCTTGGGCTTCGCGGCCTTCAGCTTCTCCCGCAACCACGCGACGTGGACATCGATGGTGCGAGCGTCCCCGTAGAAGTCCTCGCCCCACACCATCGAGAGCAGCCGCTCCCGGTCGAGGGCGACGTTGGGATGGCGCATGAACGCGGTGAGCAGGTCGAACTCGCGCTGGCGGAGACGGACGCGCTCGCCCGCGACGAGGACGTCACGACCCGCCGGGTCGAGCGTCACGTCATCGATGGTGATCGGCTCGTCGTTCTTCTCCTCCGCGCCCGCGCGGTCCCAGTCGCGGCGGCGGAGGTTGGCCTTCACCCGCGCGACGAACTCGCGCGGGTTGAACGGCTTCGTGATGTAGTCGTCCGCGCCCATCTCCAGGCCGACGACCTTGTCGACATCGTCGGAGCGGGCGGTGAGCATGATCACGGGGATGTCGGACTGCTTCCGGATCTCGGTGCAGACCTCGAACCCCCCGATCTCAGGCATCATCAGGTCGAGGACGACGAGGTCCGGCTTCTCCGTGCGGAAGCGGTCGAGCGCCTCGCGCCCGTCGCGCGCGGCGACCACGTCATAGCCCTCCTCGCGGAGGTACATGCGCAGCAGTTTCACGATGTTGGGTTCGTCGTCGGCGACGAGGATCTTGGCGGGCATCAGCAGGGCTCGTCGCTCGTCACTCTAGCCCTCATGCGTCCGAGGGGAGTGTGTGCTGTGGTCGGGGCCGAACCCGTGACCCGAAGGTCACTGCATATGGTCCGCAACCGCTCCCACCACTACTGCTTGATTCTTGCGAACCGCAGTTCGGGTGCGGCCCCTTCCACACCGTCCACTGTGGCGAAGGCCGATTCACGATCCGCAAGCAAAGTGTAATCCGGGTGTGAATCTCATCTCGATCCCCCGAACCCTCGTGAGGCTCAGCCCGCGGGGACGGAGGACCGCACGTCCGCGGCCACCTCGCGCGCCCTCGACGCCTGCGCGTCCGTCAGCTCCCGGCACTGTCCGATGTGGTTCGCGGGGTCCAGGAACTGCTCGATGCGCTCGGCGGAGAGGCGGCTCGTGACTTCCTCGTTCCGTGCGAGGAGGTCGCGGAAGGAGTGCTCGGAGACGGCGGCCTCCTGCGCCACGTCGTAGATCACGTCGTGCGCGCGCTGGCGGCCGATCTCGCGGCCGAGTTCCAGCATCAGCGTCTCCGACATGATGAGGCCGCCCGAGAGGTCGAGGTTCTTACGCATCCGCTCCGGGAAGACGCGCATCCCCTCCGCGAGCATGATCAGGCGCTCGAGCACGTCGCCCGTCATCGTGCACGACGCTTCGAGGGCACGTGCGCCGATGTTCGTGATCGCGCGGTCCGCCTCGTGCTCGGCCTGCATCGCCTCCAGCGCGAGCGGGACGTTCGAGCGGATCTGAGCGCCAAGCGTGATGATGTCCTGGCTCAGCTTCGGGTTGCGCTTCTGCGGCATCGTGCTGCTGCCGACGGTGCCCGGCGAGACAGGTTCCTCCACCTCCCCGAACTCCTCCTTCATCAGCGTGAAGATCTCCCGCGCGATCCTCGTAGCCGTCGAGGAGAACATCGAGAGGACGAGGACGTACTCCGCCTGGTGGTCGAGGATCACGCGCGACGGTACCGGCATCGACCCGAGGCCGAGGTGTTCCGCCAGCCGGTCCTGCACCTGCATCCCGTGCTCGCCGAAGGAGGCGACCGTCCCGGCGCCCCCACCGAGCATCGCGACGAACAGCCGAGGCTCGCACGCCCTCAGGCGCTCCACGTGCCGGCAGATCTCGTCGATCCAGCTCGCGACCTTCAGCCCGAACGTCGCGGGCACCGCGTGCTGACCGTGCGTGCGCCCTGGTAGCAGGTGGTCCCGCGTCCGCTCCGCGAGGCCGGCGAGCGCCTCCAGCAGGTGCGCCAGCCGCTCGAGGATGATCGCGTGCACCTTGCGGAGCTGCAGGATGAGCCCGGTCTGCGTGATGTTCTGCGTGGTCGCGCCCCAGTGGACGTACCCGCCCGCGTCGCCCTCGCACACGCGGTCCAACTCCCAGATCAGCGGCACCAGGGGATGCCCCGTCACCCGCAACCCCTCCTCGATCGTCGGGATGTCGAGGAGTGAGAGCTGGCACTTCCGCGCGATCTCCTCGGCCGCCTCCCGCGGGATCATCCCGAGGTCCGCCTCCGCCGCCGCGAGCGCTGCCTCCACGTCCAGCCATGCCTGCCATCGCGCGTCCCGCCCGAAGAGGACACGGATCCCCGGATCCGGCACGCGCAGCTCGGTCGCCAAGTCTTGCATGGTGGAGTCCTCCTCAAGTCGGGGTTGAGCGAGGCGATGGTAGCGCCCTCTCACCTCCTCGCCCGTCGGCGGGTAGTGGCGCTGGAGGTCGAACCACCTCTGGCCCCCTCGCCCGCGAAGCGGGAGAGGGTTGGGGTGAGGGTCTCCTCCGACACTGGATCGCTCACAACGGAGACAGACGAGGCGAGCCCTCGACGGTCGGTCGCGTAGAAAGCGGCGCCCTCCCCCGCGAGGGAGGAGGGCGCCGATGCCTTCTGCTCGTGGGCTATGAGGTGACAGAGGGCAGGAGCGCCCTCCGACTTCTGATCCCCTCGCCCGAACGCGGACTAGCCGCCGAGGCTCATCACCGGGAAGGGCGCCTCGAAGTCAGCGTCGCTCACGTCCGTGGAGAACTCGATCGCCTCCATGCGGAAGGTGCCGTCCGCGGTCGTGCTCTCGACGAAGAGGGGGATGCCACCCTCGGCGTAGCAGGCGACGCCGTTCACGCCCTCGGCCTCATCCTCGAACTCGACGCACTCGGTGTCGGTGCCGGCGATCTCGCGGCCGTCGATCTTGCGGACCGTGCCGGTGGAGGCCTCCGCCTGCACGTCGTCGATGTTCTCCGTGAACATGTCGCCGATGTCCGGGACCGCGCCGCCCATCGCGCCACCGGCGTCGAAGCAGGTGTCCTGCGAGCAGACCAGCGTCTGCTCCGGCGTGGTGATCATCACGACGGTCTGGCCCTCGGACTCAGCTTCGAAGCGGGTGCGCTCGCCCCCGGCGTCCTGGATCCACTTCCAGTCACCGGCGATCGACTCGCCCTCGGCGCCGCCGTCCATGCGGTAGGTGATGTTGAAGGTCGCCTCGCCGAACCCCGCGAAGACCGAGGCGAGATCCACCTCTTCGCCCTCGCCAGAGGACTCCGTCGCCGTGGCCTCAGTCGTCGTCTCGGACGTCGCGGTGGAGGTCGTGGTCGACGTCTCGGTCGCCTCGCTGTCCTCGCCACCGTTGTCGTCGCCACCGCAGGCGACCGAGAAGAGCGCCAGCGCGACAGCCGGCACTGCGAGCCATCTCAACGTACGCAATGAGTTCCTCCTGGAATGACCCCAGTGATCGACGGTACAGGGCCGAACGGCCTTGCTCTACCAGAGAACGTGACGGTGGGGAGATTGTGCGGCGGGCCGCCTTCGGCCCCACGACTCCCGCACTCTGATCCCCTCTCCCGGTTCCGGGAGAGGGTTAGGGTGAGGGCCGCTCCGGATCTGCTTCCATTTCCCGAGATCCTCGTGGGGGGAGGGCCCTCACCCCCGGCCCCTCTCCCGGAACCGGGAGAGGGGAGTCGGATCGGAGGCGGAGCCAGAGCGGGGCCGGAGCCCGCGAGGTGTCTCCGAGGGGTGCTACGCGCCCAGGCGGGAGAGCACCTCGTCCGCCATCTCCCGGGTGGGGAGCGAGGGCTCACCGGTGGCGGCGATGTCTGGCGTGCGGAGGCCGGCGTCGATCACGGCCATGACGGCGCGCTCGACGGCCTGCGCTTCCTCCTCGAGGCCGCAGGAGTGGCGGAGCAGCATCGCGGTCGTGAGGATCATCGCGAGGGGGTTCGCGACGCCCTTGCCGGCGATGTCGGGGGCCGACCCGTGGATCGGTTCGTACATGCCGAGGCCGAGGCCGTCCTCGCCGAGCTGGCCGAGGGAGGCGGAGGCGAGCATGCCCATCGATCCGGTGAGCATCGAGGCTTCGTCCGTGATGATGTCGCCGAACATGTTGTCGGCGATGACCACGTCGAAGTCACGCGGGCGGCGGATGAGGTGCATCGTCATCGCATCGACCAGGACGTGCTCCAGCGCCACGTCGGGGTACTCCTGCGACACCTCGACCACGATCTCGCGCCACAGGCGGCTGGAGGCCATCACGTTGGCCTTGTCGACGCTCGTGAGCTTCTTGCGGCGCTCACGTGCCGTGCGGAAGCCGAGGTGGGCGACGCGCGCGATCTCGTCCTCGTTGTAGTAGTTGGTGTCCACGGCCTCCCGGCGGCCGTCCACGACGCGGCGCTCCTGCGGCTTGCCGAAGTAGAGGCCGCTGGTCAGCTCGCGGATGACGAGGAGGTCGACACCCTCGATCACCTCGGGCTTCAGCGTGGAGGCGTCCAGCAGTGCGGGGATCGCGGTCACAGGGCGGAGGTTCGCCCACAGGCCGAGGCCGGAGCGCAGCGCCAGTAGCCCCTGCTCCGGACGCACGTCCGCCGTGGGGATGTCCCACTTCGGACCGCCCACGGCGCCGAACAGCACCGCCGATGACGACCGCGCCTTCTCGATGGTCTCCGGGAGGACGGCGACGCCGTCGGCGTCGATCGACGCGCCCCCCACCAGGTCCTGCTCGAAGTTGAAGACGTGCTCGAAGCGCTCGCCGACCGCCTGCAGGACGCGGACGCCCTCCGCCGTTACCTCCGGGCCGATGCCGTCGCCGGGCAGCACGAGGATGTCAAAGGTCGCCATCGAGACTCCGATCGTCGAGCAAGGGAGGGGGCCGCCCGCGCACACGCGAACGGGGCCGAGTGTAACCCGGCCCCGCCGTGTGTTCGCCGGGGTCGCGCCCTCGGCCAGCGACTACTCGACGACGAGGATCGCTCCGTACGTGGCCTCGGAGCCGCGGCCCTCGCCAGCGGTGTAGTTCACCGCGAGGAGGTAGCGGCCCGGTTCGAGGTCAGCCGGCAGGGTGATCGTGTGCTCGTCCGGAGCGCCTGCCTCGAACTCGAGCTCCGTCGGCTCTGCCTCGGGCGACCAGGCGCGGAAGTCGCCCTCGGCCGGGACCACCGTGTCGGCGGGGGCCGGGCGCAGCTGCGCGTACGCGATCGTCATCGGCGGCCAGGTGAGGTCACCGGTGACCGTAAGCACCTCGCCGGCCGTGACCGCAAGGTCCTCTGTGCCGGTGATGATGCCGATCATGTCCGCGCATCCGGCGAAGGCACCGCTGCCCGCCGGCGGCGACCAGCAGTACGTCCCGAGGCCGAGGTCCACCTCGCCCCCTTCGGAGACCAGCGCGCCAGTCGGCGGCTCCTCCGGATTCGCGGGCTCGATGCCGCCACCCGCTGCGCCGCCGCCGGTGGTTTGCGGTGTCTCGGTCGCAGTTGCCTCGGGCGTGCCGGTCGAGGTGCTCGTCGGCGTCGAGGTTGGTCCGTCCTCGTTGCCGCTGTCGTCGCTACAGGCGACGCCGACGACGAGCATGGCGCCGACGAACGCCACGCCGAGGAGCTTCGAGATGCGGTGTCGTGCGAAAGCCATAGGGTTCCCTCCACCCGTCGCGAGGACGAGCTGACCGCGCTACGAGGGATATGACGCCGTGCTACCGAGTGCGGTTCCCTCGGCCGGTCGCGCGAGCCCATGCCGCGGCACGCGCCGCGAGCTTGCGGAGGCCGGCGGCGCGTTCGGCCTCGCCGGCCGCGATGTAGCCATCCGTGACGGAGTAGATCGGGACGATGTCGATGTAGACGCGTGCGCGCTCCATGAGCGTGGCGTCCACCGGCGCGTCGTAGTGCGCGCGCACGACCTCTAGGTCGCGCCAGGAGAACCGGTTGAGGACTCCCGCGAAGTCGAGGGCGGGATCGGAGAGGCGCGCCTCCGTCCAGTCGATCACACCGGAGAGCCGTCCGTCCTCGTGCATCAGCAGGTGGTCGCCCGAGAGATCACCGTGGATGAGGGCGACCGTCGCGCTCGAGGGCTCGAGCGCCTCGAACGTGCGGACGCGGTCCTCGAGCCATGCGCGGCTCATCGGCCCCGCGAGCGCCATCGTCTCCTCGATGCGCGGGAGCGAGAGTTCGCGCCAGGTGTCGCGCGCCTCCACGCCGTGCGCCCGCGTCGCCTCGTGCGGGGTCGTGTGGAGCACCGCGAGGAAGCGCCCGATCCCCGCGAGGTGCTCGCGTCGCGCCCGACCGCGCAGCGCGCGCCCCTTGGAGGTGCTCCCCGGCACCATCCGGTGGACGGCCGCGAGCAGCGCACCCTCGGCGTCGCGGACGAGACGGGCATCGCGGGGGACGGTCACCTCGAACGGTCGCGATTCGAGCAGCGGCACTGTCCGCACCTCGCGCTCGAGGTCCTCGACGGACCACGGCACGGCCGAGGGCACGCGCGCGACCCAGTCGCCGTCCGCGCTGGGGACGAGGAACGCAGCGGCGCCCCACCCGGAACCGATCCACCTCGCGGCCTCCGGGCGCGCACCGGGGAGCGCCTCGCGCAGTGGGGCGTACGCCTCGATGGGGAGGGTTGCAGGACGGGTCATCGGTGGCGTGGGCATCCGAGGCGGAACGTAGCACGGGGGCTCGGAGGGCGGCCGGTGTGGTCCGTGTCGAGCACCGCTCCGCCCCGTCCCAGCCCTCCCCCCTCAAGGGGAGCGGGTCAGAGGTCGGGAACTGCCATGCCTACCTCGGCGTCTCACCCTCACGAGCATCGATGCGACATCCACCCCATCCGCCACTGCCCGAGGAGGGCGACCGCGATGATGAAGTTCTTCTTGCTGCCGATGATCCTGCTCGGGCTGTTCGCTTCGGCGATGGCGGCGCAACACCTGCCGGTCTCGCACGGGCCGGACGAGGGCGATGGCGGCCGTTTCCGGCCCGTGGTCCTCGGTGTCGGTGACACCCTCGACCTGCCGGATGGGACGACCGTCGAGTTCGTCGCGCTGCTGGAGGACTCGCGTTGCCCGGCGGACGCGATGTGCATCTGGCAGGGCCAGGCTCGCCTCCAGTTCGAGCACGATGGCGAACCGTTCGTGATCACGTTCCAGGGCCCGGACGACGCGTCCGTGGTCCTCGGTGGGTACGGGATGCAGGTGCTGGACGTGCAGCCATACCCGTTGGCCTCCCAGCCGCACGACCCCGCGGACACCGAGGTGACCGTGCGCCTCTTCGCCCCGGCGAGCTAACGCTTTCCGAGAGGCGCAACGCAGAAGGGGCGGCCCCCACTCCGGGGCCGCCCCTTTGCATGTGTCCGACGGATGTTGGTGCTAGCCGACCTTGAGCGAGTTCAACGCCGCGAGCTTCGTGTCCGGCTTCAGCTCCGTGCGGGTCTCCTCGAACTTCGCGATGTCGTCCCCGTGCTGGAGGGTGAGGCCGATGTCGTCGAGGCCGTTGAGGAGCCGGTGCTTCACGAACGGGTCGATCTCGAACGTGCGCGACCACGAGCCATCCGCGACGGCGACGGTCTGTGCCTCGACGTTCACGACCAGCTCAGCGGTCGGGAGCTCCTCGTGGCGGGCCATCAGGTAGTCGATGTCGTCCTGCGGCAGCACGATGGTCAGCAGGCCGACCTTCGAGGAGTTGTTGCGGAAGATGTCCCCGAAGGACGGGGCGATGATCGCCTCGACGCCGGAGTCCTCCAGCCCCCACACCGCGTGCTCGCGGGAGGAGCCACACCCGAAGTTCTGCTGCGCGAGCATGATCGGCGCGCCCTGGTAGGCCGGGACGTTCATGACGAAGTCCGGGTCCTTCTTCCAGTCGTAGAACGCATACGGCCCGAACCCGGACCGCTCGATCCGCTTCAGGAACTGCTTCGGCATGATCTGGTCCGTGTCCACGTCCGCCTTGTTCAGCGGAACCGCGCGACCCTGGACCCCAGTGACCTTACGCATGGCTCTACTTCTTCCAATTCCGGATGTCCACGAAGTGGCCCTCGATGGCGGCGGCGGCGGCCATCTGGGGGGACACGAGGTGGGTGCGGCCGCCGGCGCCCTGCCGGCCCTCGAAGTTGCGGTTGCTGGTGGAGGCGCAGCGCTCGCCCGGCAGCAGGATGTCCGGGTTCATGCCCAGGCACATCGAGCACCCCGGCTCGCGCCACTCGAACCCGGCGTCGAGGAACACCTGGTGGAGGCCTTCGGCCTCCGCCTGCTGCTTCACGAGGCCGGAGCCCGGCACCACCATCCCGTGGATGCCGGCCGCGATCTTGTGGCCCTTCACGATGCCGGCCGCGGCGCGCAGGTCCTCGATCCGCCCGTTCGTGCATGAGCCGATGAACACGCGGTCGAGGGCGATGCTCTCGATGGGGGTCCCGGCTTCGAGGTCCATGTACTTCAGGGAGCGTTCCGCCGTCTCGCGGGCGGACGCCGTCGCGGCCTCCGCCGGCGCGGGGACGGCCTGGGTCACGCCCACGCTCTGAGCGGGCGTCGTGCCCCAGGTCACGTGCGGCTCGATGTCCTCGCCGCGGAGCGTGACCACGGTGTCGAACGTGGCGCCCTCGTCCGTGGTCAGTGCGCGCCACATCTCGACGGTCTGGTCCCACGCCTCGCCCTTCGGGGCGAACTCGCGGCCTTTGAGGTACTCGAAGGTGGTCTCGTCCGGCGCGACGAGGCCGGCGCGCGCGCCGCCCTCGATCGTCATGTTGCAGATCGTCATCCGCTCTTCCATCGAGAGGTTGCGGATGACCTCGCCGCGGTACTCGATGACGTGGCCGACGCCACCGTCGACGCCGATCTTGCGGATGATCGCGAGGACCACGTCCTTCGCCGTGACGCCCTCGTGGAGCTTGCCGGTGACCTCCACCGCCATCGTCTTCGGCCTCGACTGCGGCAGCGTCTGGGTGGCCAGCACGTGCTCCACCTCGGACGTGCCGATGCCGAACGCGAGCGCGCCGAAGGCACCGTGCGTGGAGGTGTGCGAGTCACCGCAGACGATCGTCATGCCCGGCTGGGTGAGGCCGTGCTCCGGGCTGATGATGTGCACGATGCCCTGCCGGATGTCGAAGATGTCCCACAGCGGGACGCCGAACTCCTTCGCGTTCTCGCGCAGCGTCTCGATCTGCTGTGCGGACAGGGGGTCCGGGTTCGGCTCGCTCCGGTTGGTGGTGGGCACGTTGTGGTCGACCGTGGCGAGCGTGAGGTCCGGGCGGCGCACCTTCCGGCCGCTCATCCGGAGGCTCTCGAACGCCTGCGGGCTGGTCACCTCGTGCACCAGGTGCAGGTCGATGTAGAGCAGGTCCGGTTCGCCGGCGGCGGACCGCACGACATGCTGCTCCCAGATCTTCTCGATGATCGTCTTCGCCACGGGGATGCCTTCTCCGTTGGTTCCGAGGGCTGTCCTCGGAGGACTCTGCCGCCTCCGAGGGCGTCTCTGCCTGTTCCTACCGACTGCTGTCCATCCGGCCCTTACGCGTTCGCCGTCACGCGCTCCGCCTGCTGGGCCGCCGCGATCGAGCGGTTGACCGCGTGGACGTATGCCCGCGCGGACGCCACGAGGATGTCCGTGTCCGCCGCCCGGCCCTGGTACACGCCCGCGTCCGTCTGGATGCGGATCGTCACCTCGCCCTGGGCGTCGATGCCTTCGGTCACGGACTTCACGCTGAACTCGATGAGTTCATTATCCACCCCCGTGACCCGGTTGATCGCGCGGTAGATCGCGTCCACCGGCCCGGTCCCGATCGCCGCGTCCTGCCGAGGCTGGCCGTCCACGTCCAGCAGGCGGACGGAGGCGGTGGGAGCGCCGTGGTCGCTGCTGGAGACCTGCACGAGGTCCAGCGTCCACTGGTCCTTCACGCTGATCTGCGTCTGCTCCGAGACGATCGCCATCAGGTCGCGGTCGTCCACCTCGTCCTTCGCGTCCGCGACGTCCTTGAACGCCTCGAAGATGCGGTTGAACTCCGTGTCGTCCGGCGTGATGCCGAGGTCGGCGAGGCGCGCCTTCACCGCGTGCGAGCCGGACACCTTCGTCAGGACGATCGAGGAGCCTTCGGGGATGCCGATGCTCGCGGGGTCCATGATCTCGTACGTCTCGCGCATCTTCAGGACGCCGTCCTGGTGGATGCCGGAGGAGTGCCGGAACGCGTTCTTGCCCACGACCGCCTTGTGCGGTTGCAGCATCATGCCGGAGTAGCGCTCCACCAGCTTGCTGGCGGCGTAGAACTCCCGCGTGTTCACGTCCGTGTGGACGTGGAGGAAGTCCGGGCGCGTCGCGATCGCGAGCACGACTTCCTCGAGCGCTGCGTTGCCCGCGCGCTCCCCGATGCCGTTGATCGTGCCCTCCACCTGCCGAGCCCCGCCGAGGATGCCGGCGAGCGAGTTCGCGGTCGCCATGCCCAGGTCGTTCTGGCAGTGCACGGAGACCCGCGCGCGGTCGATGTTCGGCACGTTCGCGATGATCGAGCGGATCAGGTCCTCGAACTCCTCCGGGATGGCGTAGCCCACGGTGTCCGGGATGTTCACCGTGGTCGCGCCCTCTTCGATGGCGGCCTGCAGCACCTGGTACAGGAACGCGCGGTCGGAGCGGGAGGCGTCCATCGGCGAGAACTCGACGTCCGAGACGTACTTCTTCGCGTGCGCCACGGCGGAACGGGTCATCCCCAGGATGTCCTCGCGGTTCTTGTGGAGCTGCTGGCCCATGTGGATCTCGCTGGACGAGAGGAACACGTGGATGCGTGGGGCCTCGGCGCCCCGTACGGCCTCGTAGGCGTGGTCGATGTCCGCGTGGACGGCCCGCGCGAGGCCGGCGATGACCGGGCCCTTCACGTCGCGGGCGATCTGCGCGATCGCCTCGCGGTCGCCGGGGGAGGTGGCCGGGAAGCCAGCCTCGATGATGTCCACGTTCAGCTTGGCGAGCTGGCGGGCGATCTCCACCTTCTCGTCCATGGTGAAGGCGATGCCGGCGGACTGCTCGCCATCCCGCAGCGTGGTGTCGAAGACGTAGATCTTGTCGGTGTCGCTCATATCGGTGCCCCTTCGGGGTGTCCTCAGCCGGTCGGGTGGTCCTCGTGCCCTCCCATCCGCCACGCCGAACGCGCGGCAGCGGAGGGCTGCGTAAGGACGAGGCCAAGGAGGAGCGCGGTCAGTCGCGCGGGGAACGCGTGAGGCCGGTCTGCACCGGCCTCACGGACTGCCCCCAGCGAGGGCACGACGACACCGCTGACGCATACGCGTACAGCTTCCGTCGTGCGACTCGCGGGGGTGTTCGTCATCGTCTCAGTCTCTGCTCGCTCGGCTGTGACTAGCCCAGCGCGCTACTCACCCGGTGTTACTTGCCCAGCCACGACATCATGCCGCGGACTTCCTCGCCGACTTCCTCGATGGGGTGCTCGGCGTTGATGCGTCGCAGGGCCTGGAAGTGCGGCTGGCCGGCCTGGTTCTCCGTGATCCATTCTCGCGCGAACTGGCCCGTCTGGATCTCGCGGAGGATCTTCTTCATCTCCGCCTTCTGCTCCGGCGGGGCGACGCGCGGGCCGCGGGTGTAGTCCCCGTACTCCGCGGTGTCCGAGATCGAGTCGCGCATCTTCGCCATGCCGCCCTCGTACATGAGGTCGACGATCAGCTTCACCTCGTGGAACGTCTCGAAGTAGGCGGACTCCGGCTGGTAGCCGGCCTCCACCAGGGTCTCGAAGGCATTCTTGATCATCTGGGTCAGGCCGCCGCAGAGGATCGCCTGCTCGCCGAACAGGTCGGTCTCGGTCTCCTCGCGGAACGTCGTCTCCAGGATCCCGGAGCGGGTGGAGCCGATGCCCTTGCCGTACGCCAGCGCCGTGGCGAGGGCGCCCTCCGTCGCGTCCTGGTGGACGGCGACCAGCGCGGGGACTGCGCCGCCCTCCACGAACACGCGCCGCACGAGGTGGCCCGGCCCCTTCGGGGCGATCATCGTGACGTCCACGTCCTCCGGCGGGCGGATCGCGTTGAAGTGGATGTTGAACCCGTGGGCGAACATCAGCGTCTTGCCGGCGGTCAGGTGCGGGGCGATGTGGTCGTCGTAGATCTTCTTCTGGACCTGGTCCGGGGTGAGGATCATGATGACGTCCGCCTCCTGGGCGACCTCATCCACGGTGCCGACGCGCAGGCCGGCCTCCTCCACCTTCTTCCACGACTTCGAGCCGGGGTACAGGCCGACGACGACGTTGACGCCGGAGTCGTGCAGGTTCTGGGCGTGTGCGTGCCCCTGCGAGCCGAACCCGATGATGCCGACCGTGCGGCCGTTCAGCACGCTCAGGTCGGCGTCGGAGTCGTAGTAGATCTTCGCCACGGGTTCGGTCTCCTCAGTCCTTCATGGATCGCGGACCGCACGTCGCGGACTCGCGTCTGCTGTTCACCGCCGGGCATCCTCGCCGGCGGGTGGTGCGCTGGATTGCGTTTGTGCCCTACTTCGTGGTGTACGGCAGGTCGCCCTCCGGGCGACGGCCGGACTCCTGGTGGAAGCGTCGCAGTGCCTCCGGCTCGTGCTGGTGGGTCGCTGTCGTGCGCGCGCCCCGGGCGAGGGCGATGCGGCCGGTGCGCACCATCTCCCGAATGCCGTACGGCCGCAAGTTCTCGATCAGCGCGTCCAGGGTGTCCCCGGCCGCGGTCAGCTGCACCACCAGCGTGGTCTGCGAGACATCCACTACCTGCGCACGGAAGATCGCGATCAGGTCCAGGATCTCGCGCCGCTGGTCCGGCCGCGCGACGACCTTGATCAGGGCCAGCTCGCGCGTGATCGCCTCCTGCTCGGAGAGCGGCTCCACCGTGATCACGTCGATCAGCTTGTCCAGCTGCTTGCGCACCTGGTCGCCGATCTCCGGCGGCCCCTCGACCACGATGGTCATGCGGGAGACGCCCTCCTCCTCCGTGGTGCCCACGGCGAGGGAGTCGATGTTGAAGCCGCGCCGCCGGAACATGCTGGCGACCCGGTTGAGGACGCCGGGCCGGTTCTCCACCAGCGCGGCGAGCGTGTGCTTGTTCGGCGTGGCCGAAGTGGCCGACGTCGTCGTGGCAGCGGGGGTCATCGTCGTCATGTCAGTTGCCTCCTGGGCTCCGGGCTAGTGAGTCACCCGGACGGGGGCCTCGATGGTCTCGTTGAGGGCGGCGCCGGCGGGCACCATGGGCCAGACGTTGTCCTCCGCCGTCACCTGGAAGTCCAGGATCACCGGACCGGGGTACGCCGCCGCCTCGCGGATGGCGTCTTCCACCTGGGACTGGTCCGTGACGCGGATGCCGTGGATGCCGTAAGCCTCCGCGATCTTCACGAAGTCCGGCTGGGACATGTGGACCGCCACGTAGTTGTTCCCGTGGAACAGCTCCTGCCACTGGCGCACCATGCCCAGGAACCCGTTATTCATGATCGCCATCTTCACGGGCAGACGCTCGTCCACCATGGTGGCGATCTCCTGGAACGTCATCTGGAAGCCGCCGTCACCGCAGATCGTCCACACGGCGCGGTCCGCGCACGCCACCTGCGCGCCCATCGCCGCAGGCACCTCGAACCCCATCGTGCCGAGGCCGCCCGAGGTGATGAACTGCCGCGGGCGCGCGACGTGGCCGAACTGCGCCGCCCACATCTGGTGCTGCCCGACGCCCGTGGTGAGGACGGCCTCCGGGCCGATGAACTCCGCGATCTTGGTGATCGCGAACTGCTGCGTCAGCTCCTGGCCGGACGGCACGGACATGGACTGCCGGTGCTCGTTCCGCATGGTGTCGATCCAGCGGATCCACTCGACGTGGGTGCGCGCCTCGATCGCCTCGGTCAGCTGCGGGAGCACCTGCGCAAGGTCCCCGACGATCGGATGGGCGGTCGGCAGGTTCTTCGCGTGCTCCGCGGGGTCGATGTCCACGTGGACGATCGTGGCGGTGGGGTTCATGTCCGCGAAGCGGCCCAGCGCACGGTCGTCCATGCGCATGCCCAGCCCGATGATCACGTCCGCGTTGCTCGCGGTGTGGTTCGCCCAGTAGGACCCGTGCATCCCCATCATCCCGTAGGACAGCGCGTGGTCCGGGGAGATGCTCCCCAGGCCCAGCAGCGTGTTCAGGACGGGGATGCCGCCCTTCTCCGCGAACCGGCGGAGGTCATCCGAGGCGCCGGACTGGATCACGCCGTGGCCCGCGAAGATCACGGGGCGCTCCGCCGCGTCGATCACCTCGGCGGCCCGGCGGACCTCCTCCGCGTCGGCGGGACCGGGGATGCGGTAGCCGCGGATCGAGATCGTGTCCGGCCAGTTGAACTCGGCCTCCTCGATGAACACGTCCTTCGGGATGTCCACGTGGACGGCGCCCTTCCGCCCGGTGGTCGCGAGGAAGGCGGCCTCCGCGATCGTCGGCGCGATGTCAGCGGCGCGCATGACCAGGTAGTTGTGCTTCACCGTCGGCATCGTGATGCCGGTGATGTCCGCCTCCTGGAACCCGTCCCGCCCGATCAGGGCGCGGGTCACGTTCCCGGTCAGGAACAGCGTGGGCACGCTGTCGATGTGCGCCGTGGCGATCGCGGTGACCAGGTTCGTCGCGCCGGGACCACTCGTGCCGATCGCGACGCCGAGGCGGCCGGAGGCGCGGGCGTAGCCGTCCGCGGCGTGTCCGCCGCCCTGCTCGTGCCGGACCAGGATGTGCCGGATCTCCGGGTGCGCCGGGAACCGGTCGTACAGGGGCAGTACCGCCCCACCCGGGTACCCGAACACCGTGTCGACCTCGAGGCGCTTCAGGCACTCGAGGACGATGTCGGCGCCGCTCATGCGGGTGCCATTGGGGGTGGGGCTCATCGCTGGATTCCTTCGCTACAGGCCGGGTTGCTTCAGTGCTTCTCTGCTTCTGGGGGGCCGGCTGGTTCGAGACATGACTGGTTGGGCGCACCCTCTATCGAGGGACACCGGTGGCCGCCCAGATCGGGCGGCAGGCGACGCAGCGCGATGCGCGGCGTCGCCTAGCTAAGTACGAGTACGAGGAGGCCGAGGTCGCGCGGGGCGACCTGCAAGGCGGGGGCGGTGCGACGAGTGATGCACGCCATAACGCAGCAAGTGTAGGTGTTGCAGGGGTGCCGTCAACTCAGGGATGTCCCGGAGCCCTCCGAGGATCGAGCGGAGGCTTCCTAGGGCAGCCACACCTCCGTGTCCGGGAACGCTCCGGACCACGCGAACCAGTAGGCGGTCTGCGAGGGGA
>JALOAM010000095.1 GCA_023228765.1 Dehalococcoidia bacterium | reverse complement strand
GTTGAGATCGATGGCACGGCACGGATCATGCAGGACCGCGTCCGCGTCGAGCGGCGCTACCTGCACACCGGTACCGCCGAGGTCCCCGACCGCATCGTCGCGTTCCAGCAGACGCAGCTCGCCTTCGCCTCGCGCACGGTGCCCACGGCATCGAACGCGAACTCGCTCGTCGCCGCCCTCAACCGGGCAATGCTCGACGAGGAGGCGCGGCTCGCGGCGACGCTGTCCGAGGATGAGACGGCGCTGACGCTGGTGGACGGGCCGCTGCGATCCCTGCGGGCGCCCGGACGGCGCGTCGTGGGTTATGTGAAGCGCATCCAGCAGTGGTACGTACCCCGGGCGGAGCTGGAGCTGCTCGCCACGCTGCTGCCGGGTGAGCGCACGCCCCTGTTCCGCATCTCGGGCAGCCCGAAGGATCCGCTGCACCTCGCCGAGGGACGCTACTCGTGGTTCGTGCGCCTCCCGGCGCCGGGGCCGCACGTGCACTACCTCGGCGGCGTGCTCCGCCTCGAATGCTCCGCGTCGATCTCGCCGGAGCGCGCGAGCGAGCTCGCGGACCAGAGCGCGACGCTCCTCCCCCGGCTCGCCTCATCGCCCGTCCGCGACCCGAGGGCGCCCCAGAACCTGACGCCCGTCGGTGCGCTGGAGGCCCACCTCACCCACCTGCTCGGTGACCGCCGACTGATCGCGCGCCTCCTGGCCGCGTCCATCGCCCGCGAGGAGGCCGCCGCGTGATCGACGAGAGCAACTACCGCGCGCTGGTCCTGGGGACGGAGGGGGCTGCCTCCACGCCGCTCTCCTTCTCCGCATGGGTCGCGCCGGAGGGCTACCTCCAGCTCGACGATGTCGTCCACGTCCGCACCACGCTGCCCGGCAGCGAGGTCGTCGACACCTACGGCGTCGTCGATGAGCTGAAGGCGACGCAGGAGGGCGTCTCGCTCACCTCGGACGTGGCGCTCTCGACGGAGGGCGTGCTGCCGACGCAGTCCTCGATCGCCGCACATGTCTCAGTGACGCGCGTCGAGCCCGAGATCTACGTCCCGCCGATGCCCGGACAGCGGGTCTACCTCGCGACCGGCGAGGCGCGTGAGAAGGCGTTGTTCTTCGACCGGATGCAGGACGAGGACGATGACTTCCGCTTCCCGGTCGGCCTCGACCGGTCGGGGAGGCCCGTGTACGGGAACCTCGAGTTCCTCGACGGGACGCGAGGGGCGCACGTGAACATCAGCGGCGTCTCCGGCGTCGCCACCAAGACGACCTACGCCACGTTCCTGCTGTACGGACTGTTCGAGAGCCAGGCGCTCGGATCGCGGCGGGCGACCTCGAAGGCGCTGATCTTCAACGTGAAGGGCGAGGACCTGCTGTTCCTCGACCGGCCGAACGCGCGACTGACCGAGGAGCAGAGCGCCCGCTGGGGCGCCCTCGGCCTGCCGGTGGGGCCGTTCGGGTCGGTGGCGTTCTACGCGCCGTGCCGCCCGGGCGACCAGCCGCTCCCGCAGACCTCCAGCCGGCAGGAGGGCGTCACCGGCTTCTACTGGACGCTGCACGAGTTCTGCCTGAACGGCTATCTCCGCTACCTCTTCGCGGACGCCGACCGCGACGCCGGTCAGATCGGCGACCTCGTCGAGGTGGTCTCGGCACGCCTCGCGCAGGCGGCGCGCAACACCCCGTTCCGCGACCCCGAGGGCGACGTGGAGGTGGAAGGCCGCTGGTGCCGCGACCTCGACGACCTCGTGCAGGAGATCGAGCGCGCGCTCGTCGGCGACGAGGACGACGAGGAGCCCCACGGCCGCTGGATGGCGTCGTCCTACCGGGCCGCCGCGCCGGGCACCGTCCGTGCGTTCCTCCGCCGCCTCGAAGCAGGGGCGCGCCTCGTGCAGCCGTTCGTCCGAGGAGCGGGGTTCGGGAAGCCCTCCGCGCATCGCATCGAGTTCGAGGAGCAGGTGACGGTGGTGGACCTCCACCGCCTGCACGACCGCGCGCAGCGGTTCGTGGTGGGGGTGCTCCTGAGCCGCGTCATGGCTGAGCACGAGTCGGCCGCCGGGGCTGACCGCACCTCGCCGTTCTTCGTCGTGGTGGACGAGCTGAACAAGTACGCCCCGCGCGAGGGCCGCTCGCCGATCAAGGAGACGTTGCTCGACATCGCCGAGCGAGGGCGCTCGCTGGGGGTGATCCTCATCGGCGCGCAGCAGACCGCCTCCGAGGTCGAACAGCGGATCGTGGCGAACGCCTCGTTCCGCATCGTCGGCCGCCTCGACACCGCCGAGGCCGGACGAGACCAGTACCGCTTCCTCACGCCGAGCGCGCGGGCCCGCGCCGTCCTCCTGAAGCCCGGCTCGATGATCGTGTCGCAGCCGGAGATACCCGTGCCGCTCCTCGTGGAGTTCCCGTTCCCCTCCTGGAGCACGCGCCGCTCCGAGGTCGCGCCGGTGACGGCGCGCTCGGACGGCGACCCGATGCTGCGCTTCGACGACCCGGACGAGGGGTACGACGGCTGATGCGCCTCCTGCACACGGCGGACTGGCACCTGGGGCGGACGATCCGCGGGCGCTCGCGCGTCCCGGAGTTCGACGCCGTCCTGCAGGAGGTGACCGGCGTGGCGATCGAGGAAGGCGTGGATGTCTTCCTCGTGGCCGGCGACATCTTCGACACGATGAGCCCGCCGCCCGAAGCCGAACGACTGCTCTACTCCGCGCTGCGCCGCCTGGTCGAGGCGAAGATCGACATCGTGCTCGTCGCGGGAAACCACGACAACCCACGCCGCCTCGCCGCCCTCGGGCAACTCGCCGACCTCCTCGGCGTGCACGCGCAGTCTCACGTCCGCCGCTGGGACGAGGGCGGCACGGTCCGCCTCGAGCGGAATGGGGAGCAGCTCCGCCTCGCCGCCCTGCCGTGGGTGCCGGAGGGGCGCGCGCTCAACGCCGAGGAGATCCTCGGACCGTCGTTCGAGTCCTACCAGGGCTACGCGGAGTTCGTCGGCGAGGTGTACCAGCAGGCGACCCAGGGGTTCGAGGATGGCGCGATCAACGTCTTCGCCGCCCATGTCTTCGTAGACGGCTCGAAGGTCGCGACGATCGATGGGTCGGAGCGCCGCATCCACATCGGGCAGACCTACGCCGTGATGCCCTCGGCGCTGCCGGGGCACGCGCAGTACGTCGCGCTCGGGCACGTGCACGAGCCGCAGGTGGTGCTGGGCGCACCGAACAACGCAGCGACGTACTCCGGCTCGCTGCTGCAGCTCGACTTCGGCGAGGCGGGGCAGGAGAAGATCGTCCGCATCGTGGACCTGGAGCCGGGCCGCCCGGCACGCCATCGGCCGGTGGCGCTCACGTCCGGCAAGCAGCTCGCCGAGGTGCGCGGGACGTTCGAGGAAGTCGTCGCGCAGGGGGAGCGGCTCGGCGACGCCTACCTCCGCGCCACCGTCCGCCTCGACGGCCCCACGCCCGGCCTCGCGCAGCGCGTACGGGACGCCCTCCCGAACTGCGTCGACGTGCGTATCGAGCAGCGCCGCGACGCCGAGGACCTCCCCGAGGCGCTGATCGAGACCCTCACCCCGACCGACCTCTACGTCCGCTACTACCAGTACGAGCACGGCCAGCCGCCATCCCCGGAGACGCTTGCAGTGTTCCGCGAGGTGCTGGAGGAAGCGACGGTCCAGCAATGAGGGCGCCCCAGTGAGGCCCGTGCTCCTCCGGATCCGCGGCTTCACGGCCTTCCGCGACGAGACCGTCGTCGAGTTCGAAGGACGGCGGCTGTTCGTGATCACAGGGCCGACGGGCGCCGGGAAGTCCTCGCTGCTGGATGCGATGACGTGGGCGCTCTACGGGCAGGTGCCGCGCGTCGGACGCTCCGTGAAGGAGCTGGTCTCGCAGGGCGAGCGCGAGATGTCCGTCCTCTTCGAGTTCACCGTCCGAGGGCGCGGCTACCGCGTCTCCCGCCGCTACCCCGGCAGCACCTCGACGCGCCTCGAACGGCTCGTGAGCGAGCAGTGGGTGCCGATGGAGGACCGCGCCGCCGACGTCACGCGCGCGGTGGAGACGCTCCTCGGGATGGACTACGCGACGTTCACGCGCGCCATCGTCCTCCCGCAGGGCGAGTTCGACTCCTTCCTCCGAGGTGACGCGAAGGACAGGCGCTCGATCCTCAGCCAGCTCATCGGCCTCGGCGTCTACCAGCGCGCGGGCGAGCTCGCGCGCGAACGCGCCAAGAACCACAAGACCCAGGCCGACACCATCCGCACCCAGCTCGAGAAGATGACGCTCGCGACGCCCGAGGTCATCGCCCACCTCCAGCAGCGCGAGCAGCAGCTCGCCGCGGAGTCCGCCACCCTCACCACGCGCCGGGCCGACCTCGGCGCGCTCGGGGACCTCGCCCGTGCGCACCGCGACCGCCACGACGCCGCGACCCGTGCCGCCACCGAGACCCGCGAGGCCGAAGTCGAGCTCGTCGAGGCGCAGCACGCGCTGACCGAGGCGACCCGTGCCGTCGAGGAGCGTGCAGCCGCGGTCGAACGCATCACCTCGGACCTCGCGGCCGTGCAGTACGACCCGGCTGAACACGATCGCCTGAGGGCCGCCGTCGCCGTCCTCGACCAGCGCGCCGGAGCCGAAGCTGCACTCGCCGCCGCACGCGCCGACCTCGAGGGCGCACATGCCACGTCGACGGCTGCAGCCAGTACCCACTCCGAGGCGGACGGGCGCGCGAAGCAGGCGGCTACGGCGCTCACAGCGGCGGAGAAGGCGGCCCGCACCGCCGAGGCCGCCCTGGCGAAGGCGGCAGGACGCGCGCTCCGCCTCCTCGACCACCTCGACGAGTCTGCCGCCGCTGCCGAGGTCGCGGCGACGGAGGCCGACGCCGCCGCACGCGCCCTCGCCGACCGCGTACGCGAGCTGACCTCGCTCGGCCAGACGCTCGCCACCGCCGAGGGCGACCTGGCCCGCGCGAGGGACGCGGTCGCTCGAGCCACGACGGACCACGCGACCTGCTCGACGCACGCCGAGCAGGCGAAGGCCCTCCGCGCTACCGCCGAGACGAAGACCACCGAGGCCCGTGCCGCCCTCGATGCCGCGCGGGCGGAGGATGCCGCAGCCCACCTGCGAGCCGGCCTCAAGGTCGGCGACCCATGTCCCGTCTGTGGCGAGCCGATCGAGAAGCTCGGCAAGCACCGCGCGCCCAACCTCGGCAAGGCGGAGGCAGCCCTTCAGCGAGCGGAGGCCGCCCTCGCCGAGGCACGCTTCACCGCCGAGGGCGCCACGGCTGCCGCCGCCGCTGCCGCCGCGCGCGTCGAGGCGAGCACGCGCACCCTCGACGCTGCCGAGGCGCATCACGCCGCGCTCGCGACGCGTCTCGAAGCGCACGGTGTCGCCGCCGACGCCCTCCCACGCACGCTCGAAGACGCCACCACGGAGGGCGTGCGCCTCGCGGAGACCGTCGAAGCGAAGCGCGCCGAAGCCCGCGAGCACACGCGACGCGCGCAGGCGCTCCGCGAAGCCCTCGCGCGGGTGCCCGCCGAGATCGAACCGACCGAGGTGAAGCGCGCACCAGCCGACGCCGAAGCCGTGCAGCAGGACCTGGCGAGCAGCCTCGATGGGTACGCCACTGCTCTCGGTGGGACGAGGGAAGCCGAGCGTGCAGCGACGGCGGCAACGAACGCCGCCGAGGCGGCATCTCGCGCCGTCGAGGTGGCGACGCGGGACACGGAGCGCGCGGAGCGCTCGGTCGCCGACGCGGAGCAGCGTCTGTCTGCCCTCGGCGGCGTCGAGGGCGACCCGGAGGCCATCCGCACCGCCCTCACGACAGCGGAGCAACAGGCCGTGCGACAGCGAGAGCTGCGCGACGCGCTCGGCGCGGAGCAGGTGGCGCTCGCCGCCGCCGAGGCGTCCCGTACCGCCTCGGCGGGCGCGCACAAGCGCGTGGAGGCCACCGTCACGAAGCGTCGACTGGCATGCACGGAGGCCGAGAGCGAAGCGGCCACGGCGCGGGCCGCCCTCGGCGCGTCGTGGCGCGAGACGATCGGCGAAGGGGAGCCGTCGCTGGGCGGGCTCAAGGTGGTGATGGAGGCGTTCCTCCAGGAGTGGGACCGCGTGCAGGGCGAGCTCACCACCGCGCGTGTCGGCATCGCGCAGGCGACGGCGCAGGTCGAGCAGGCCACGCAGATGCGCGCGGACGCCGAGGAGCACCAGGCGCAGGCAACCCTCGTCGGGGCGGTCGGCCTCGACTTGCAGGGCAACCGCTTCATTGCGTACCTGCTGCATGAGTCGATGCAGTTGCTCGCCTCCGACGCCTCGGGGCGGCTCTCCGACTTCACCAACGGGCGGTACGCGCTGGTGGCGGAGGAGGACACGTTCCAGGTGGTGGACCACCTGAACGGTGACGAGAAGCGTTCGGTGAAGACGCTCTCCGGGGGGGAGACCTTCCTCGCCAGCCTCGCACTCGCACTCGCACTGTCCGAGCACCTGCCGGAGATCTCCGGCACCGGCGGCGCCGTCTCCCTCGACTCGCTCTTCCTCGACGAGGGGTTCGGGGCGCTGGACGCCGAGGCGCTCGACCTCGCGGTGCAGGGGCTCGAGACGCTCGCCGAGGGCTCACGGATGATCGGCGTGATCTCGCACGTCGAAGAGCTGTCCGAGCGGCTGCCGGACCGCATCCGCGTCGAGAAGGGCGGCCACGGCAGCACGGTCCTCGCCTGAGTCCGCTGTCCCCGCGCCATCCGAGGGCTACCATCCCCCCATGCCACACGTCGCCGCGCTCTACCGCTACCCCGTGAAGGGGTTCACCCCAGAATCCCGGGACGCCCTGGTCGTCCAGGCGGACGGGCGGATCGAGGGTGACCGCGTTCTCACCTTCCGCTTCGCGAACGCCACCGAACCGATCCTGCGCGACGGCCTGAACTACTGGCCGAAGACGGAGGGCCTCGCGGTCCAGGACTCGCCGAGCATCACGCCGCTCCGGCTCACGTTCGACGAGACTGCGCAGCGCGTCCGCATCGAGCACCCGACTTCGGAGGGGGGCGCGGTCCTCGTCGAGGCCGGGCTCGACGAGGCGGGACGCGCGCTGCTCTGCGACCGTGTCGCGGAATTCGTCCTCGCAACGCCCGAGGGCGACCGCCTCCGCGAGCCGGGGCGGCTGCCGCTCGTGCTCCTCGGCGACGGGCGGACGGCGCAGTTCACCGACCGGCCGCGCGGCTTCATCTCCGTGCACGGCCGTGGCAGCGTCCTCGCGCTCGGCGAAGCCCTCGGGCAGGACGTGGACGAGCGGCGCTTCCGCTCCAACGTCGCGGTCGATGGCCTCCCCGCGTGGGAGGAGCTGCAGTGGGCGGGCCGCGTCCGCATCGGCGACGTCGAGTTCGAGGTCAGCCACCACATCGTGCGCTGCCTCGCGACACATGCAAACCCCGACACGGGTGTGCGCGACACGCCCGTCCTCACCACGCTCACGCACACCATCGGCCTGGAGCAGCCCACGCTCGGCACGCTGCTGCTGCCCGCCCCGGGCTCCGAGGGCGGCACGATCCGCGTCGGCGACGAGGTCGAGATCGGGTGACCCGAGTCCCCTCGACGCCCGCCCTCGCGCGCCTGCGCAGCCAGTTCCCGTCGCCCCTCGACCGCCGCATCATCCTCCATCGTGGCACCTGCGGTGACAACGCCGGCGCCGAGGCGGTCCGGGACGACCTCGTCACGTCCATCGACGACGCGCTCATCGAGGGAGCGCTGATCGACGGAACATGCGACGGCAGCTGCTGGGCCGCGCCCGCCGCCACCGTGCAGCGCGCCGGCCACCAGCATCGCTTCACCCACCTCGACCGCGGGGTACCCGAGGAACTCGCGCGCTGCTTTGCCGGCGACTGCGACGACGAATACGCCGGGCGCGGTGAGTACGGGCTCCTCGAACGGTTGGGACGCCAGGACGGGACGTTCGAGGATGCCGTCGCTCGCGGCGCATACGCCGCCTTCGCGCATACGTGTGCGTCCGGCGCGCGGCGCGCTCTCGACGCGGTCGAGAACTCCTCCTACCCCGCGCGCTACGGCGCACTGCCGGAGGGCGGCACGCTCACGGTCGCCGCGCAGCAGGACTCCCCGGCCGCCTTCACGGACCGACACCTGCTCGAGGGCGACCCGCACCGCGTGCTGGAGGGCATCCTCACCGCCGCTCTCGTGACCGGCGCGACAGACGCTCGCCTCCACCTCGGCGGGCAGCCGGCCTCGGCTCGCGCGGCATTCGAAGAGGCACTCCGACAGGCCGAGGCGCACGGCCTCCTCGACGGGAGCGCCCTCGGTGGCCCTGCGCTGACACTCGAGGTGACGGACATCCCGCCCGAAGGCGACGCGATCGGCATCGACGCGGTGAGCGCACTGACCACCGTGTTCGACCAGCCCCCACCGCCGACCCGGCTCGTCGCCCTCAGTGGTGCCGTGCCTCGCCCCGGGCTGTACGAGGTGCCGGTGGGCGGCGCGACGACCTGGACCGGCATCCTCGCGATGGCGGGCGCAACGCCCGGTCTCGTGCCCGGACTCCGCATCGGCGCAGCAGGGGACCTCGTCGCGCGCGACGCATTCGAGGAGATCGTGACGCCGTCCGCGCTCGCGGACGGAACCGTGGTGGTCCTGGCGCGCGACGCCGAGGTCTGACACCCAGGTCTGACACCAGCGCGAGCAGCTACATCACGCGCCGGACGGTGCCCTGGATGAACGTCGACCCGATGAGCGAGAAGATCGAGATGATGAGCGCGCTGAAGAAGGCGCTCCAGAACCCGTCCAACGTGAACTCCAGGTCGAGCTGACCGGCGGTCCAGGCAGTCGCGGCGAGCATCGCCGTGTTGATGATCAGCACGAAGAACCCGAACGTCAGGATGATCAGGCAGAAGGAGAACATCGTCGCCAGCGGCCTCAGCAGGACGTTCACGATCGCGAGGATCGCCGTGCCAGCGACGAGTGACTGCCAGTCGCCGATCTCGAACCCCGGCACGAGCGCATCCGCGATGAAGATCCCCAGGAGGTTGATGAGGAACCGCGCGACCAGCGCGGACGGCGACCAGGGGTCGCGGGACTCGTAGCGGTAGGCAACGCCGGGCATCGTCAGACCTCCCCGATCTCCACGGCGCGCCCCTCCTTGCGGGACCGGGCGACCGCCTCCGTCACGCGCATGTAAAGCACGCCATCCTCGAAGGACGTGAGCTCGACGGGCTTGCCCTCGCGGATCGAGTCGATGAAGTCTTGCTCGACGCGCCAATCGCCGGCGGTGCCGGCGTCCGGCTCCAGCGGCTGGGGCTCCTCGCCCAGGGGCGCCCACGTCATGCGGTCGCCGGGCTGCCAGTGCAGCGTGCCCGTCGAGCCGTAGAGCGCGACGCCATTGCGGTCCACGGGCGCGTGCGTCACGGCGGACACGCGGTAGGTCACCCGTGTCCCGCTCTCCATCGTGGCGAGGACCCCGAGGCTGTCGGGGACCTCGATCCGGTACGGCTGCCCGTCATCCGGGTTCGTGCGCTCGTCCAGGAACGTCGTACCGTCCGCCATCACCCGCGCCGTGGGGCCGAGCCAGCGGTGGACCGCCTCGATGTAGAGGCCGAGCGTCATCGTGTTCGTGCCGGAGTACTCGACACGCTCGCGCCAGTGGAGCGGCGTCTCCGGCTTCAGGCTCGCACCGCCGAGGATGGTGACGTGCGCCTCGCGGACCTCGCCCAGCGTGCCGTCCTGCACCATCCGCCGGATCGTGCGCCACGACTTGAAATCGAGGGGTGACGGGACGATCTGTGCGACCAGGTCCGGGTGCTGCCGCGACACCGCGAGCATCTCGCGCGCCTCACCGGCATCCATCGCTATCCGCGCCTCGACGAGGACGTGCTTCCCCGCCTCGAGCGCCGCGACGGTGTATTCGCGATGGCGGTACGGCCACGTGCCGATGCAGACCGCGTCGACGTCGGCAGCGTCGAGGACCTCGCGCGGGTCGGTGACAACGCGCGAGATGCCGAACTCATCGGCGACGCGCTGCCCGCTCTCCTCCGAGCGGTTGCAGACGACGACCACCTCCACCCCCTCGATGGCCTGGAGGCCGGGGATGTGACGCGAGCGGGTGTTCCCACCGGCACCGATGACACCCACGCGGATCGGGTCAGGCACGCCGTCCTCCTTCGCGCTCGATCGAGCGTCTGCCCTACAGGTCCAGCACCGGTCGAGGCGGCAGCGGCGCCATCGGCACGGCCGCCTCGAGGTCCGGCGTCGGCGGCTGCTCCACCTCGATAAGGGCCGGAGCGCCGAGATCGATCGCTTCGCGGAGGACGGAACGCAGGTCGTCCGGGGTCTTCGCGTGGAAGCCCGCGACGCCGAAGTTCTCCGCCATCCTCGCGAGGTCCGGGTTCTTGAGTTCGGTCGCGATGGTGTGGCCGTTATAGCGCTGCGTCTGGATGCGACGGACGTTGCCGAACATGTTGTCGTTGAACACGACGGTGACGAGGGGGATCCCGAACTTCGCCTGCGTGGAGAGCTCCTGCACGTTGTACATGAAGCCCCCATCGCCGGTGATCGAGACGACCGGGCGGTCCGGGTTCCCCACCGCGACGCCGAGGGCGGTCGCATAGCCGTAGCCAAGCGTGCCCTGGTAGCCCGAGGTGATCATTGTGCGGGGTTCGTAGACCTCGAAGCCGCCGCCATGGACGTGATAGCCCACCTGCGTGCTCTCCGAGACCACCATCGCGTCGTCTGGAAGCGTGTCGCGCAGCGCCTGCGCCATCGAGCGCTGCCACGGCGTGGAGGACATCGCAGCCCAGTGCTTCTCACGCAGGCCCTCGAACTCCGCGGCGCGCGAGGGGCGGCGACGGTTGTGCTTCGCCACCCGCGCCACCAGCTCCGCAGCGGTGAACTTCGCGTCGCCGACGAGGGCGACATCTGCGGCGTGGTTGCGCCCGATCTCCTCGGCGTCCACGTCCGCCTGGACCAGCGTCCCGTTCACCTTCGTCGCTCCCGCGCCCATGTTCGCCGCGAGCGCGAAGCGCGTGCCGATCGCGAGGATCGCGTCCGCCTGCGGCACCAGCGCCGAGGTCGCGACACGCCCCGTGAACGCCCTCGGGTCGCGGTCAGAGAGCACACCCCGGCCGTTCGAGGTCATCAGCACCGGCGCGTCGAGCATCTCCGAGAGCGCGCGGATCTCCTCCCACGCCTCCGCGGTGAGCACGCCACCGCCCGCGCAGATGAGCGGGCGCTCCGCCTTGCCGAGGACCTCCGCGGCACGTTCGAGGGCGTCGCTATCGGCGTGCTCGTCGGCGCGGCTCGTGCGGTCGGGCTCGAGCAGCGTCACGTCGGCGACGGTCCCGAGCACGTCCGGGGGCACCTCGACCGACACGGGACGAGGCCGGCCGGAACGCAGCTCACGGACGGCGCGCTGGACCATGCCGGGGATCTCGGTCGGGTGCATCGCCCGCTCGGAGGCCTTCGTCAGGTGGCGCAGCAGGCCCGGCTGGTCGTGGATCTCGTGCAGCGCTCCTACGCCGCGGTCGATGATCGACGAGTCGATCTGCCCGGTCACGCACAATACCGGCGAGGAACATGCGTAGGCCGTGGAGAGCGCCGCGGTCGCATTCAGGACGCCGGGGCCCGGGACCACGACGAAGGTGCCGATCTGTCCGGTGGAGCGCGCAAAGCCATCCGCCATGTACGCCGTCGCCTGCTCGTGGCGGGCGTGGATCACCTCGTAGTGGTCGCGTTCCTCCCAGATGCCGTCGAAGAGGTAGTCGAGCTGGATGCCCGGGAGGGCGAAGAGCGTCTGGACGCCCTCCAGCTTCAGCGACTGCGCGAGCGCCTGCCCACCGGTCATCTCCACGGCATACCTCCTGTGACGGTCGCGAGGGCGCCCGAGGCACTCGGTGTCCTCGGTCGACGCCGCGACGATACACGGTTCGGACGGGACATTCGTGGCGAATTTCGGTGGAGCACGTGCTGAGGGGTGGGGTGCCGTCCCTGCGGCGCGACC
>JALOAM010000093.1 GCA_023228765.1 Dehalococcoidia bacterium | reverse complement strand
GTGACCTCCACCCAGAACCACCACCACGCGCGCTGGTCCGGGTCTTCGAGGATGAAGCCGCGGAACAACCACTGGAGGCGCTCCAGCGGTCCTCCCGACTCGGGCATCGCGGGCGCCGAGGGGGCCGAGTCGAGCGCGGCCAGGATGAGGCTGCGCTTGTTCGTGAAGTGGTAGTTGATCGTCCCGGTGCTCATGCCGGTGGCCTGTGCCACCTGCCGCATGGTCATTCCGTCGATGCCGCGCTCGCCGATGAGGGCGACGACAGCGCGGAGGACTTCGGCGCGGGTTCGGACGCCCTCGGGCGGCAGGTCTGACGCCAGCGTCACCAGAAGCCGATCTTGTAGTGGACGCCCTTGTGCTCGAAGCCGCGGTTGCCCGCCTTCTTCACGCGCTGCAGGTGCTTCCCGCAGAACCAGACGGTGTCGCGCTCGACATCGTCCGGGTCGGTGGTCCACCGAGCGATGGCGACCTCCTGGAGCGGTTGGGCGGTACAGAACTGGCAACGCTGCATCGGCATGTCCCGCATCGTAGCGGCAGATCCCGGTAGGCTCCGCTCCTTCGCGTCGGTCGGCCCGAGCGGTGTGAGACGCCCCCTCGAGGGGTTCGACGACGCTCGATCACCTCGGAGGTAGCGCGGGATGCTCGATGATCCGTGGTTCTACGCGGCTGCCATCCCCGCGCTGCTGCTGATCGGCATCAGCAAGGGTGGGTTCGGCGGTGGCTTCGGCACCGTTGGCGTCCCCATGCTCGCGCTGGTGATCCCGCCAACACAGGCCGCGGCGATCCTCCTGCCGGTGCTCGCGCTGATGGACCTCGTTGGCCTCTACACCTACCGAGGGCTCTGGGACCGCCGGCAGATGCGCATCCTCGCGCCCGGCGCGGTCGCCGGCATCCTCCTCGGCACCGCGACATTCGCCGTCACGTCGGAGGACGCTGTCCGCCTGATCATCGGGACGATCGCCGTCGGGTTCACGCTCTGGCGCTTCGCGGGCGCCCTCGCCGCCCGTCGGCGGCAGACCGAGACCGCGGCAGCCGACCCGAACCTCGTGAAGGGCTCGTTCTGGTCAGGCGTGGCCGGGTACACCTCGTTCGTGGCGCATGCCGGAGGGCCTCCGCTGAACGTCTACCTGCTACCGCAACAGCTCGACAAGACGGCGTACGTGGGCACCACCGTGGTCTTCTTTGCGCTGGTGAACTACGTGAAGCTCGTGCCCTACGGGTTCCTCGGGCAGTTCGACGCGACGAACCTCGCCACGTCCGCCGTGCTCACACCCCTCGCGCCGGTCGGGGTGCTGATGGGGGTGTTCCTGCACAAGCGCGTGAGCCAGGAGCTGCTGTTCCAGGTGGTGTACGCGGGCCTGCTGGTGACGGGTGTGAAGCTGCTCTGGGACGGATCGGCGATGTTCCGGTAGGGGCGATGTCCCGCGGGTAGCGCCTCGGCGGCGCGGGAGTCCTCGAACAGAGTGGGGTGCGAGGCGTTCGGGAGGGGAGATGTCGAAGCCGCCCCGTGGGGCGGCCCTGTGGCGCCCGAGGAGAGCGCCCCTCGACGTTGGGAAGTGGGTTACGCGGTCTGCTTCTTCAGACCGGAGCGGAGTACCCATCCGCTACCTGCGACGTTGGAGAACTGCTTCTCCTGGCCGCAGTGCTTGCAGGTTCCCAGGGTGGTAGCCCCCCCGGGTGCCGGCAGCACCCAGTGGTGAGCGTCACAAGAAACCTTCGACTTGGAAGCCATATCCCCCCCACACCAGATGAACGGTCGCCTTTACCCCATGCGACGTGCTTGCACCATAACAGATTCAGAGAGCCGATGACGGAAACGTGAGGGTCAATGTTTGCAACATCCGTCACAAGCACTCATGCGGGCACCGAAACGCCATGAATGACCCCGTCCCGCCTCGATCGCGGCACCCCTATCGAGGCCCGATCGAGGCCGATAGCGCCCCCGCGAGGTTGCCTTTCGGCCGCACGTCGATGCGTTCGAGGCCCTGCCACTCCGCCACGAGACGGAGTTCCTCGGCCAGCGCGGAGGCGACCTCACCCTCGTCCTGACCGGGCTCGATGTGGCTCGCCTGCACGAGGAGGACGCTCGCCTTGCGGTCGGCCTTGAGGTCCACGCGGCCGACGATGCGGTCGCCGAGGAGGAACGGGAGCACGTAGTAGCCGTACTGCCGTTTCGGCTCCGGGGTGTAGATCTCGATCCGGTAGTGGAAGTCGAACAGCCGCTCGGAGCGGTCACGGAACCATACGACCGGGTCGAACGGCGACAGCACCGCGCGGGCCTCGATCCGCCGAGGCACCCGCGCGCCGGTGGCGAGGTAGGCAGGGTCGCGCCAGCCGCGGACGCGGACGCGCTGCACCTCGCCCGCCTCCGCGAGCTCCTCCAGCGCCTGTTTCGCCTGGGTCGTGCCCACGCGGTAGTAGTCGCCGATGTCGGCCGCGGTGCCGATGCCGTGGTGGATCGCGCCGCGCCGCACCAGCTCGCGCTGTGCGCTCTCGGGGTCGAGGTGCGGACCGTCGAGGGCCTTGGACGGGAGGACGCGCTGCGGCACGTCGTACAGCCGCGCGAAGCTGCGCCGGTTGCCGACGGCCAGCTCGCCGTTGGTGAAGAGCGCTTCGAGGAGCACCTTCGTCTCGCTCCAGCCCCACCACCCGGCCCGGCGTTCGCCCTCGTGGATCTCGCCGTGGACGACGGGGCCGTGGGCGCGGATGTACTCGACGAGGGCGTTCGCCTCCTCGGCGCGTTTCCGGAGCAGCTCGTCGCGGCGCCACCACATCCGGCGCCCGCCTTCCATCCGGTGACGGAACAGCCCGTAGTCCTCCACGGGTACCAGTGAGGCCTCGTGCGCCCAGTACTCGAACAGGCGACCGCTTCCCCACGCGAACCGGTCGAGGGCGCTCGGCTCGTACGCGCCGAGGCGCGAGAAGAACGGCATGTAGTGCGCCCTCGTGAGGACGTTCACCGAGTCGATCTGTACCACGCCGACGGTGTCCAGCACGCGGCGGAGGTGCCGCGCATCCACGCGCCCGGTCACGCGCGGCCGATCGAATCCCTGCGCCGCGAGGGCAATGCGTCGCGCTTCGTCGACCGAGAAGGTGTCGCGCTGCCTCGGCATCAGGCTCGCATCTCAGGCGGGGACGTGGGTGGTGGTCACCTCCGCGAGGAGGCGTCCGCCGTCGCCGGTCACGGTGGTGCGGATGAACGCGACGCGCCGCCCGACGCGGACCGGGCGCGCCTCGAAAGTGATCGTGCCGCCGGGCTGGTTGGAGATCATGCTTGCGTGCAGATCGATGCCGACCATGAAGCGCTCGTCGCCGTCGATGGCCT
The DNA here is from genome assembly GCA_023228765.1 of Dehalococcoidia bacterium. GTDB lineage: Bacteria > Chloroflexota > Dehalococcoidia > UBA2979 > UBA2979 > W-Chloroflexi-9. The sequence continues at coordinate 8,801 of JALOAM010000093.1, read as the reverse complement.
GATGGGCGCGGTTGGCCATCGTCGTCGCCACGTTGTCGGACAGCGAGATGAAGACACCGCCATGGATCATCCCCGTGGGGTTCAGGTGATGCGGTTGGATCTCCACGGTGGCGCGGGCCACCTCGTCCGTGACTTCCGTGATGCGTAGCCCCATGTACTCCCCGAACGGGCTGTTCGGGAACGTCGGCTGCTCCCCGTCGCCCGAGTCGGCGTTGGTTGAGTCCGAGGTCATCGAGGGCTCCACGAGACGATCCCGATCCACGGTCGTGAGGGCGGGAGCGCGAGGCCGCCGTCGACCCCGTACCACTCCTGCGCGAGTTGCTGCATGCGCGCGTCGAGGTCGGTGCCCTCGCTGAGCCAGAGGAGGCGGCGCAGCACCTGGTGTGCCTCCTCGGGGGGACGCGCCTGCGAGGTCTCGCCGCTCGCGACGGTGCGCACCTCGTACTGGTTGCCCCGCGCGGCGAGGACGGCGACGAACTCGCGGAGGGCGGGGAGCGTCGCCATCGGCTCGCCGTGGACTGCCTCGAACAGGTCGGCGAGGTGAGTGCCCCGGGCGTGGCTTCCGAAGATGGCGAGACAGGTGCGGCGCGTGGCGCGCTCCTGCGCGGTCAGCCACCCATCGAGGTCGGCCACGTCGTACAGCGCGTGCGCGGCCAACGAGACATCCACCTCGCGGTCCCAGCCCTCGACGGGCCAGCGCGCATCGACGACCTCGAGGTTGGTGACGCCTGCCTCGGCAACTGCAAAGGCCATCACGTCCCGCATCGAAGGCGACGGCTCCACGGCGATGACGTGTTCGACGACCTCCGCGAGGGGGACCGAGAGCCGCCCGCCGCCGGCGCCGATGTCCATCCACGTGTCACCCGGCCGTGCGAACGCCTCGACCAGCGGCCACTCCACCGACTCTCGGCGCCCCGGCCGGAACGCAGCCGCGACCGGCGCGTAGTAGTCACCGCGGACCTCCTCGCGCAGGCGCTCCACCTGCTCCCGGTCCGCCTCGATCAGGCGTCGCCACTCCGCGAGGGCTTCGGCTTCGGTGGGGCGGAGGACGGACGGTGTGCCGGAGGTGGTGGTCATCGCCGCATCATACCGGTGGGATCGAGGTCCCTCGGACGGGGTGTGTCACTCGATGGGTCCTACAGGGGAAGGCCGGAGCCCTGCTCCGCGAGCGCCTTTCGGCGTGCGCGGTAGTCCGGGAGCAGGCGCTCGACCTCAGCCCAGAACGTGGGCCGGTGGTGCGGCCGCACGAGGTGGGCGATCTCGTGGACGACCACGTAGTCGATCACCGACGGGTCGAGCATCACCAGCCGCCAGTTGAAGCGCAGCGTGCCGTCCTTCGCGCAGGAGCCCCAGCGCCGCTTCTGGTCCCGCACCAGCACGCGCCCAGGGCCATACCCCGCCTTCGCCGCCCACGCCTCGACACGGTCCGTGAGCACCTCGACCGCACGGTCGCGGTACCACCGGCGGAGGGCGTCCTGCACCGGCTCGGACGTGCCGTCCTCGGCATCCTCGGCGCGAGCGGGGCGTGGGAGGGTGACGCGCAGGCCGAGGAGGTCTGCCTGCACGCGCGGCCTCCGGCCGGCCGTGGGGCCGCCCTCGACGACTTCGAGGGGCATCCGCCCGCCGAGGTAGGGGAGGACGTCGCCAGTCACGAACCCCGGCGCGGACGGGCGAGGGCGTGCCGTGCGGTGCTTCTTGATCCACTCGACGCGAGAGCGGACGAACGCGTCGATCTCGTGGAGCGGGGTCCTCAGGGGGACGGCGACGCGGACGCCATCGGCCTCCATGCGGAGCTCGAGGGTGCGGCGACGTCGCGCGCTGCGCACGATGCGGTACGGGACGACGATGCCGCCCGCGGCCACCATCCCGTGCTCGTGGCGCTCCAGCGCCCTCGTGGTCTCGTTCGAGGAGTCGGACGGCTGCGCTCGGCGCATCGCACTCTCCCGTCAGGTCATCGCCCCGCCCGGTGGAGACGTCAGAGTGTTGACGTACTGGCGGCCGACCCGCGGCGGACAGCGTACCCCCGAGCGCATCGAGGCGCGCGGAGCGCCTGTCACGAGAAGTGGGCTGTCACTGGAGCAAGGTGGCAGCGGTGTTACGAGCGGCGGCGGTTGGCGACACTGCAGACGGAGGACCGGCCGAACGCGCCGTCGAGGTCGTAGAGGACGCACTCGGCGATGGCGATGCCGTGCGAGGAGTGGTGCGCAGCCACCTCCATCCCAATCCACTCGCCCACCGGATCGCGGTGCAGATAGAGCGTGGCGTCCGCGTTCACGAACTGGAGGCCGGCGCTCCCGCTGTTCCCAAACGGGTTCGTGAAGTCGGAGGCCTGCGCCGCCCGTACGAACGGACTGGGCGCGAGGCCCGCGACCAGTTCGTGCGTCTCGCGCAGCCACGCGCGCTTCTGCGCCACCACACCAAAGTCGCCCTCGATGCGTCGGGTCTCCCAGGTCGGCAGCCACGGCCCCTCGACACCCTCGGGCGGTGGGGGAGGCGAAAGCGACTCGGGTGCGGGCACGTCCCAGGCCGGCGGCGACCACACCTCGCCCTCGGGCTGCTCCGCGCGACGGAGGAACACGACGTTCCCGCGCGCGATCTCGGTGCCTTCGTCGTCGGTCATCGAGGCGTCGACCACGCGGATGCGGTTGCCGTCTCGCACCAGGGTCGTCGTGACGGTCATCGGCTTCATCGGCGCGACGCGGAACATGTCCACCGTCAGGCGGGCGGGCTGGAAGTTCGGCTCGCCGTGCTCGTGCTCCACCTGGTGCGCGATGAGGCCGGCGAGGACGCGCCCGTGCAGCGAGTTCGGATCCCACGGCCCGCGCGTGCGCGGCGTGGGGTGGTAGCGGTTGCCCTCCGCCTCGAAGAAAAAGTTGCCTTCGGACATCCCCGCTCCTCTGCGACCTCGCCCGGATGCTACGGGCGCACCCCGTCACGAGCGAGGCGTCCGGGGCTCACTTCTGACTCCCTCGCCCGCGAAGCGGGAGAGGGCGGGGGTGAGGGGGCTGCTCGGCCTCTCGTTCCGACGCGCCCCTTCACTCACTTGCCCCACCGTCCGAGGATCACCGCATGAACGGCGCAGACCGCTTCGGCTTCTCCGTGCCTCGCGAGGTGTGGCCGCCCACCGGGTGGCTTGCCCTCGTCGGTTCGACCGTGTTCATGAGCGGGTTCTTCCTCCTCGCGGTTGCGGGACGCGAGTTCGACTCGGCGGTGTACGGGCTCGTCCTGGGCGGTGCCGCGATCCTCGCGCTGCCGATCTACTTCCTCGGGCTGGTCGTGACGTGCTCGGAGTCCGTCGTCGGGCGCGCATGGGCCTCGGGCTTTCGCGCGCTGAGGCCGGACGAGCGCCGGTGGGCCGGGACGGCGGAGCGCGCGCTGCGCTACGCGGGCTTCCTCTGGCTCGCGAACGGGTGCGCGCTCTGGTTCGCCACCCTCGCCGACCGCGTGTAATACCGCGGCGAACGACGCTCCTGCTCGGAAATGGGCGACCTCATCACGTCCGTTACGCGGACCTCAAATCGCCCGGATTCTCGGCAAACTTCCCTCGCCTGTGAACCGAAGCGAGGGGACGATACTCGTCGGCTCGCCAACAGAGGGACGATGCTCGGACGGGTGTTTCTCTCACCAGTCCGTTGAGGGATGCGGAGATTTCAACTTGCGCGATTCACGAATGATGCGCTTCGCCCTGGTGGGCACGGCCGGCCTGGCCCTGCTCTTCGGCGCAGCCTGCTCTGACGACGAACCCGAGGCCACCTCGACGCCGACCGCCACCGAGGCCGCGGCAACCGCGACCACCGAGGCGACGGCCACCGCCGAGGCAACGGAGACGGCCACCGAGGCCGCGGCCGAGGAGACCGTCTACCCGGTCGAGGTCACCGACATGCTCGGTCGCACCGTCACCATCGAGGCGGAACCGACGACCATCGTCACGCTGAGCCCGACCGCCGCCGAGTTCGTCGCCATCCTGGGCGCCGAGGTTGCCGGCCGCTCCTCCTCGACGGACTTCCCCCCCGAGGTCGTGGACGCGACTGACGTGGGCTCGGCGTACCAGCCGAACCAGGAGGTCATTGCCCAGCTGAACCCGGACCTCATCGTCGCGGACGCGACCATTCACGCGGCGCCGCAGCTGCGCGAGCCGCTGGAGGCCTCTGGCATCCCGGTGATCTTCGTGACCGCCGCGAACATCGGGGACATGACCACGACGTACGAGCTGATGGGGACGGTCCTCAACAAGTCCGGCGAGGCTGCCGAGCAGATCGCCGCGGTGGACGCTGCCGCTGCTGAGGCGTCGTCCTCGGTGCCGGAGGGCGTCTCGGCCATCCTGCTGATCGCTGACCGCGACAACACGCTGTACGCGGCGAACGCCGGCTCCTGGGCCGGTGCGCTCCTCGACGAGGTCGGCGCGGAGAACGTCGCCGGCGGCGAGGCCGACTCCGGCCCGTACCCGGGCTTCTCGAGCGTCGCGCCCGAGGTGCTGCTGCAGTGGGACCCGGACTACATCCTCGCGGTGACCCCGGCCCCGGAGCCGGCGCCCCGTCTGAGCGACATCCTGAAGCAGATCCCGCCGTTCGCTGGCCTCTCGGCGATGCAGAACGACCACGTGGTGGAGATGGACCTGCAGCTGTTCCTGCAGTCGCCTGGCCCGCGCGTGATCGAGGCGCTCGGCGCGCTGTCGGAGACCCTCTCCGCCGAGTAGGCGGATGGCCGGCAGGCCGATGATGGCTGAACGTACGCCAACGGGCGTTGCCGGGACCGGGGCCGCTGACCAGCGGCCCCGGTCTCCGTTCCCCGGGGCCGCGCCACCCACTCCGAACGGCGCCCCGAACGGGGCGCCGGTGCCCGCAGGTGGTGCTCCTGGCTCGTGGCGTGCGAGGCGCGCGCGACGCTTTGGCATGTGGACACTCGCACTCCTCGGGGCGCTCGTGGTCGTCGGGATGCTCAGCATCATCATGGGCGCGATCATGCTCGGCCTGCCGGACGCGATCCGTGGGCTCATCCATGACAACGGTGAGTTCGAGCGCCTGGTGGTCTGGGACCTGCGCCTCCCGAGGTTCCTCGATGCGGTGCTCGTCGGCGCGGCCCTCGGCGTTTCGGGGGCGCTGCTGCAGGCGGTCACGCGAAACCCGCTCGCGGACCCGACGATCCTCGGGGTCTCCGCGGCAGCGGGCCTTGCGCTGGCGGTCGGCCTCGTGCTGTTCCCGGGCATTGATCGCGAGTGGCTGGCGGTGATCACGATCCTCGGAGGGCTCGTGGGCGCCGGTGTCCTGCTCTCGATGGCATGGCAGGGCGCGATCTCCTCGATCCGGCTGACGCTCGCCGGGATCGCCATCTCCGCCTTCTTCGGCGCCGCGATCGTCGGGCTCCTCGCCTCCAGCACCACGTTCCTCGAGCTGTCGCTCGGATTCCTCGCGGGCGGGCTCTACGGCTCCGACTGGCGCGACGCGCAGATCGTCGCGCCGATCGTGATTCCCGCCGTCGCCATCGCGATCGCGCTGACGCCCAGGCTCAACGCACTCGCGCTTGGCGACGAACTCGCCGCCGGCCTCGGTGTGCTCACGGACCGCACGAGGCTCATCGCGCTCATCCTCGTCGGTGCGTTGACCGGCGCCGCGGTGTCGGTCGCCGGGCTCGTCTCGTTCGTCGGGCTGGTGAGCCCGCACGTCTCACGCTCGCTGGTGGGGGAGGACCAACGCTACCTGCTGCCCACCTCGGCGCTGACGGGCGCCCTCCTCGTGGCGACCGCGGACCTCGTGGCGCGGCTGGTGATCCGTCCCTCGGAGCTGCCGATGGGCATCCTCACCGCCGCCGTGGGTGCGCCGTTCCTGCTGTACCTCGTGCGGTTCCGGCGATGAGGGCGTCCCGGTGGACCTGAGCGCGCAGGGCCTGACGCTGCGGTACGGCCAGAAGACCGTCATTGATGGCGTGTCGCTGGACGTGCCCTCCGGCGAGTTCGTCGTGATCGTCGGCCCGAACGCTGGAGGCAAGAGCACGCTGCTCAGAGGCCTCGCCCGGGTCATGCGCCCGGCGGCGGGCGTGGTGCGCCTCGGTGGCGACGACATCGCCACCCTCGACGCGCGCGAGGTGGCGCGGCGGTTGGCGATCCTCCCCCAGATGCAGCAGTTCGACGTGGACCTCGTGGTCGAGGAACTCGTGTGGCGGGGGCGCACGCCCCACCACCGGCCGTTCCGTCCCGCGACGCAGGCGGACCTTGCCGCCGTCGAACGCGCGATCGAGCACGCGCGGATCGAGGGCCTGCGGGAGCGTCCGTTGCGGTCGCTGTCGGGCGGGGAGCGTCAGCGGGCCTGGCTCGCGCTCGCCCTCGCACAGGAGCCGCGTGTGCTGCTGCTGGACGAGCCGACGACGTTCCTCGACCTGCGTCACCAGGTGGAGGTGATGGAGGTGCTCGCGCGGCTGAACCAGGGCGGCCTCACCGTGATCGCCGTCCTCCACGACCTCGCGCTGGCGAGCCGCTACGCGCAGCGCATCATCGCGATCGCGGACGGGAAGATCGCCCTCGACGGTGCGCCGTCCGAGGTGCTGACGCCGGACGCGCTGTCGCGCGTCTTTGGGCTGGACATGGTCGCGCTCTCGGACCCTCGGACGGGGCGGCCGCTACCGTTCCCGGCGTGAGCACTGGCCTAGCGTGACTGGCCTAGCGTGGACCTGGCGGAGCCTGCAGACCGTGCGTGTGGCCGGCCGTCCCGGGACCGTGCGAGTGCCCGCCGTGCGACCAGCCTCCTGCGGGAGCCTTCGGCTTCTTCGCGGTGGGTGCTTCCGCCTTCCCCGTCACCGTCAGGCCCGTGAACACGCGCCGCGCATCCTTGCCGCATGCCGGGCAGGCGGCAGGTTCGCGCATCGCCGACAACTTGCGGGTCACCTCGAACTCCGCGCCGCAGGCGTCACAGGCAAAGGGGTAGATCGGCATGCGCCATCCGCTCATCTCGGCCGTCGAGGTACCCGACGGCGCTGGGATCGTGGAGTAAGGTGAGGATGCCGGGTGCTGCGATGATTCGCAATTCCGCAGCGCCGTCGGGTACCTCGACGGCCGAGGTCCACAAGCACGCGTAGGAGTCCGGTTATGCCTCACGTCCTGGTGATCGCGGACAGGGAGCTCCCGTGGGAGCGCACGCGCGAGTTGCGCGACCTGAGCCAGTCGTTCGCGGCGTTTCTCGGGGAGCCCGTGGAGTTCGCCTTTGTCCGCCCGGAGCTCATCGACCTCGCCCGGCTCTCGATCGCGCCGATGACCGGCGACGACCCGATCGAGGTGCTCTCCCCCCTGCGCGTGCAGACGGAGGGCATGGCCGCGGGCGACATGCTCTACACGGACGACGGCCGCCCCGACTGGGGCGCGATGTGGGAGTCGTTCTGCGAGCTCGCCTACTTTGGCGGCCCCGCCCACCGCGGCCCGGACAGCGCGATCTTCGCGCCGTCCGAGGGTGAAGCGACCGGGACGCCCTCTGCCATCCCCGCGCCCGTCGAGGGCGAGTTCGACCCGATCGCGGAGATCCGGCGCGGCATCTACATGACGACGGGGCTGTTCTCCGAACCGGCGGAGGAGCCCGGTTGGCTCGCGATCTCCTGCCGCAGCCGCCAGATGGCCGCGTGGATGTGCGCCTGCATCATCCTGGAGAACGTGGACGCCCGGCTGGACGACCAGGACCGCCTGCTGGTCCCCGCAGGCACCGAGTTCACCCTGAAGGACCAGGTGAAGAGCGTCGTCACGGTCGTCGCGAAGGTCGCGCACTACTGGCAGATGCACGCCGTGGTCTACGGCCTCGACGATGGCGAGGGGGCCGAGGCGACTGCAGTCGCCGAGGAAGCCGAGGCCGGCGGGTGACCCCAGCCGTCGAGGCCGCGCGGAAGGCCGGCATCGCCTTCGACCTGCTGGAGTACGAGCACGACCCGAGCCAGACCTCGTTCGGCCTCGAAGCGGTCGAGGTCCTCGGGCTGCCCGGGGAGCAGGTGTTCAAGACGCTGGTCGCGGAGGTGGACGGGAAGCTCGCGGTTGGCGTCGTACCGGTCACGGCGCAGCTCGACCTGAAGGCGCTCGCCTCTGCCGTGGGAGGGCGTAAGGCGGCGATGGCAGCGGCGGGTGCCGCCCAGCGGGCGACCGGGTACGTCCTCGGCGGTATCAGCCCGCTCGGCCAGAAGCGCCGCCTCCCCACCGTGGTCGACGAGTCCGCACAGGCTTTCGAACGCGTCTACGTGAGCGCAGGACGTCGAGGGCTGGAGATCGCCCTCGCTCCCGCGGACCTCGTCGCCCTCGCGGGCGCGACGTTCGCGCCCGTCGCGCGCCGGTAGGTTACTCGCGCTCCTCGGTAGCCCCCCGCTCACCGAGGCGTGCCGCGACGCCGAAGAACACCCCCGCCACGAGCCCGCCTCCGGCCGTGCCGAGCACCGTAGCCATCGGATCCAGCGTGGCGAACGCCGCGACGGCTCCGCAGAGCGGCGCAAAGATCAGGGCCGCCCGCACCCCGATGCCGATCGGTCCGGTCGTGCTCGCGCGCGGACTCACGAGGCGGGGGCCGCCTCGATTGGAAGGATGGCGCGGACGTGCGTGCCGCCGGACGCGGTGGACTCCAGCGTCAGCGAACCGCCCACGGACTCCGCTCGCTCGCGCATGCTGAGGAGCCCCAGGCCGCTCCCGGCCCGTGTCTCCGGGTTGAACCCCGGACCCTGGTCGATCACCTCGGCCTCCACGGCATCCTCGCGGATGGCGAGACGCACGAGGATCGGGTCGCCGGCGGTGTGCTTCAGGGCGTTCGCGGCCGCCTCCTGCGTGACGCGGAACGCGACGATCG
>JALOAM010000091.1 GCA_023228765.1 Dehalococcoidia bacterium | reverse complement strand
GGACAGCGCCAGGTAGCGCACCCGGCGGAGGCCGACGCCCATCAGGGGCAGGAAGATGAACAGGTCGATGAGGGTGATCGCCTGCAGCGCCACCAGCCAGCCCGTCGTGACGATGTTGTAGTCCTCGGACGCCGCCCACGCGTAGCCGGTGAAGAACGTGGCGAGGACACCGGGCAGCAGGAAGAACGTCTCGTTGCGCTGCGCATCCTGCAGATGCAGCGCCTTCTCCTCGAGCGACTCGGTGAGCCATGCCTTCCAGACCGGGACGACGGTGTTACCGACGCCGGCCATGAAGTAGAAGAGCGCGAGGAGGTGGACGAAGCGCCAGAAGGTCACGCGGGGTTCGTCACCGTCCCAGGCTGGACGCCGTCCGTCGCCTCACCCCGCCGAGGCGCGCGGGCGCCTCGGGCGGTGGCTCGCTGCACGGCCGCGCCGACGAAGTCGCGGAACAGCGGGTTGGGGTTGTTCGGGCGGCTCGTGAACTCCGGGTGGAACTGCGCTCCCACCATGAACGGGTGGTCCGGCACCTCCACGATCTCCACGAGGTTCGAGTCCGCGTCGCGGCCCGCGACGATCAGGCCAGCCTGCTCAAGCTGCGGCAGGAGGCTGTTGTTCACCTCGTACCGGTGGCGGTGCCGCTCACGGGCGATGTCCGCGCCGTAGGCGGCGTGCGCCTTCGTCCCCGGCGTCAGCCGGCAGTCGTACCCACCCAGGCGCATCGTGCCGCCCATGTCGTGGACCTCCTCCTGCTCGGAGAGCAGGGAGATCACCGGGAACGGCGACTTCGGGTCCGCCTCGGTCGTGTTCGCGGTCGGCATCTTCGCGACGTTCCGCGCGAACTCCACCACGAGCATCTGGAGGCCGAGACAGTCGCCGAGGTACGGGATCTGGTTCTCGCGCGCGTAGCGGACAGCGGCGATCTTGCCCTCCATGCCACGGTCGCCGAAACCAGGGCACAGGAGGATGCCATCCACCTCGCCTGGCGCGCCGATCTGCGCCGCGGCGTCGGAGGACTCGATCTGCTCGGAGTGCACCCAGCGGAACTCCAGCTCCGCGTCGTGGTGCACGCCCGCGTGGACCAGCGCCTCCTTGATCGAGAGGTACGCGTCATGCAGCTCGACGTACTTCCCGACGATGGCGATCGTCGCATGCTTCTTCGGTGCCGTGAGCCGCTCCACGAACTGCGCCCACTCCTCGAGGTCGGGACGCGCCGAGCCGAACTCGAACTTCTTCGTCACGATCTCGCCGAGCCCGGAGGCTTCGAGGATCAGCGGCACCTCGTAGATCGAGCGGGCGGTCTGGAGCGGGATCACCGCTTCCTTCTGCACGGAGCAGAACAGCGCCACCTTCTCGCGGAGGGCGTCCGGCACCGGGTAGTCGGAGCGGGCGATGATCACGTCGGGCTGGATACCGAACGAGCGAAGCTCGCGCACGGAGTGCTGCGTCGGCTTCGTCTTCAGCTCGTGGGTGCTCCCGATGTACGGCAGCAGCGTGACGTGGATGGAGAGCGTCTCCTGCGGCGTGGCCGCGCGCATCTGCGAGATCGCCTCGAGGAAGACCTGCCCCTCGATGTCACCGACGGTGCCGCCGACCTCCACGATGACGACGTCCGCCTTGAGTTGCGTCCCCGCCGCACGGATGCGTCGCTTGATCTCGTTCGTGACGTGCGGGACCGCCTGGATCGTGCCGCCGAGGTAGTCGCCTCGGCGCTCCTTGCGGATGACTTCCTCGTAGATCTGCCCGGACGACGAGGAGTTCATCTTCGTCAGGTCGGTATCGATAAACCGCTCGTAATGCCCGAGGTCCAGGTCCGTCTCGGCGCCGTCATCGGTGACGAAGACCTCGCCGTGCTGGTACGGCGACATCGTGCCGGGATCGACATTGATGTACGGGTCCAGCTTCAGGATGGAGACGGTCAGCCCCCGGGCCTTCAGGATGCGGCCCAACGAGGCGGTGACGATGCCTTTCCCGACTGAGGAAACGACACCGCCAGTAACGAAGACAAACCTGGCCATTGAAGTCACTCGGGGGTGGTGGGGAGCTCCCGGGTTTTTCCAATCGTACCGTCGGCGCCGAGGGGTGTCGAACAGCCGGCTTCCACTCCTCGCTGCCCGCCCCTCCGCTCGTCACCTACCTCCTCCAACTCCGTCTCCTTCCAACTCCGCTCCTTCCGACTCCGTCTCCTCCCAGCTCCGTCCCTTCCAGCTCCGTCCCTTCCAGCTCCGTCCCTTCCAGCTCCGTCCCTTCCGACTCCGGCCCTTCCGACTCCGGCCCCCTCTCCCGGTTCCGGGAGAGGGCTGGGGTGAGGGCCTCCCCCGGCACTTCGGTGCCCTCGCACGCTCGTTCGGCAAGAGTCGGCACTCCCCACCCTCCCCCTCCCCCGTACCGGGGGACGGAACAGAATCCGGACCCTTGGCCTGCCGATCGTTCGAGGTCAGACACGCGCCGAACCCAGAATCCCCCTCGAGGGAGACGCCACCGAGGGCCTCGGGTGCGACGTTCCGGATGCAGGAGGCGTCGCTGGCGGCGCCTTGACCTCCTCGGTCGCATCCCTGACCGTCGCCCTCGGCTTCGGCGCGCGCATGGAGGCTCAGCAGGCATGACCGATCCTCGAGAGGATTCCCGCCCCATGGCAGCCATCCCGATCTACCCCGCGCGCCATCGCTTCCCCGACCGCTGGGGGTGGCTGTCGCCGCTCCGCAGCCGCTGGACCTACAGGCGCATCCTCTACCTCGCGATCTCGTTCCCCCTGGGGCTCGGGTACTTCATCGCCCTCGTCGTCGGGTTCGCCGTGGGCGGCGCGCTCTCGTGGACGCTCGTCGGCGTCGCGATCCTCATCCTCATCGTGCTGGGATCGAGGTGGGCCGGGGACGTCGAGGCGCTCCTCAACCGCCACCTCGTCGGCATCGAGATCCGGCGACCTCCGACCTGGTACGAGCGTGACGTGCCGCTGCGCGACCAGGCGCGGCAGGTGCTCTTCGACCCATCCACGTGGACCGGCCTCATCTTCCTGTTCTCGCGGTTCCCCCTCGGTATCGCCGCCTTCGTGTCCTGCGTCATCGCCGGTGCGCTCTCCACGACCCTGATCCTCGCGCCCATGGCGTACGGGAACTGGGGGCCGTTCGGCCAGTTCTTCGTGGACCGGTTCGGCACGGAGCCGCTGGAGGCCGGCTGGCTCGAGATCATGGGCTGGAGGATCGACACGGCTGGCGAGGCATGGGCGGTCTTCCCGCTCGGCTTTGTCGTGCTGTTCGTGTCGCTGCACGTCCTCAACCTGCAGGCGTGGCTCATGGGGCGCTGGGCGAAGCTGATGCTCGGCTCGCGCGCGCGGGACATCCCCCCGCCGCCGGCCTCGCTCGTGGACGCCGATGTCCCCGTGCTGCCGCCGGCCGGGGTGCAGCACCCGCTGATCGAGGCCCTCACCCCGCGCGAGCGGGAGGTGCTCCTGCTGATCGCGAGGGGTTACTCCAACGCGGAGATCGCGGAGGCGTTCGTGGTGAGCGAGGGCACGGTGAAGACGCACGTGAAGCGCATCCTGGCGAAGCTGGAGGTCCGTGACCGCACGCAGGCGGCGGTGTTCGCGTTCGACTCCGGCTTCGTCACACCGGAGACGGCCTCCGAGCCAGAGCCACGCTAGAGGACCGCGCTAGTCGCCGGCGATGGTGTCGCGTGAGGCGGCCGCCCTCGACGTCGCGCCATCCTCGGACGGCGCGATGCCGTCCGGCGACGCGAGGTTGAGGTCGGACAGCGGTGCGAAGCGCGCCACCTGGTTCCGGCCGAGCGCCTTCGCCCGGTAGAGGGCGGCGTCGGCGTCGCGATAGAGATCATCGAAGGTGGCGTCGCCGTCGGTGAACGCGACGCCAACCGAGACGGTGGCGTTGATCCGTCGCCCGAGGAGCATGACGGGCGCCGACAGGTGCTCGACAATCCTCGACGTCACGGCGTCGATGGCGATGTCGGTGACGCCGTAGAGCAGGATCACGAACTCATCGCCGCCGACGCGGGCCACCATGTCCGTACTGCGCACCGCGCCCTGCAGCCGCTGCGCCGAAGCGACGAGCAACTCGTCGCCCACGGGGTGGCCGAAGGTGTCGTTCACCGTCTTGAACGAGTCGAGGTCGATCACGCACATCGCGACGGCAACGCCATCCTCCCGCGCCTGTCCGAGGAACTCGTCCAGCCGTTCGAGGAGGTAGAGGCGGTTGGGGAGCCCGGTCAGCGGGTCGTGCAGCGCCTGGTGGCGCAGGGCGGCCTCCACGGCGTCGCGGTCGCTCAACTCACTCGTGGCGGACGCGAGGATGAGCGTCGTGGATGCGACGATGCCGAGATACGCCTGGAGCAGGGTGACGGTGTACCCGGTGTCACCCGTCGCGCCGAACGGCTCTGTACCGTTCGCCACGGCGAAGTTCGCCACCTGCCCCATCGCGAGGATGGACCACGCGGCGCCGCGGACGCCGGAGCGGAGCGCGGCCCACGTCAGCGGCGGGATGACGAGGTACGGCGTGACGGTGTCCCACCCGCCCGGCCACGCGTACAGCGCGAGGGCGGACACGACGAGGGTCGCCACCGCGGGCGCCACGGCGGTGCGGACCGGGCGGTCGTTCTTCCAGCGCCGCACGCTGAGGAGCACCGGCGCCACCACGAGCACGCCGAGGGCGTCACCCACGATGAACTTCGGCCACGACTCCAGGAAGTCCGCCCCGGCCAGCGCGGTGCCCACCGTGCCGAGCGCTCCGCCCACGATCGGCGCAGCGATCACCCCGAAGGCGATGAACTCAAGCAGCCCCTGGATCGGGACGAGCGCGCCTCGATGGGTCGTGAACCGGCGGATCAGCGTCGCGCCCAGCAGGGGCTCCACGCTGTTGGCCACGACCAGCCAGAAGGTGACGCCGAAAGCGTGGCCCTTGAGGAAGTCGCTCGCCGCCTCGGCGACCACGATCGCGACCAGCGCCCACGCCCAGCGCCGCGTCGGGATCAGCAACAGCACGCCGAGGGTGAGCCCGGCCGCCGGCCAGAAATTCATCCCGACCTGCAGCGGGTCGTTCATCCTCAGGACGATCTGGGCGAGGACGAGGTAGGAGACGCCCAGCAGCAGCGCCAGCGCGGCACCGCCACGCACACCGCCCGTCATCATCTCCCCGCGGAGGCCCGCCCACCGCTCCCACGTCGCGGACGCCGCGGGGGCCGCCTGTCGTTCAGGCGCTGCCGCGCGGCTGCGCATCGGCTGGAGGACGGCGATTTTCATGCTTCTGTTATAGCCGGTGGCCGTCAGAAACGCTCTGCACGGATGGCTAACGTTTGGTGCCCTCTCGACCAATCGAGTCCGGGCCGACTTCGGACTTCGGGCTCGGTATCCGCGGATGCGAGGGGCCTCCGACCGCCCGTGTCAGAACCGCCAGCCTCAGAACAGGGGGAAGTCCGCCGGCTGTCCCAGGAGCACGCGCCCGGCTGCCTCGTACACCAGCGGACCCACCATCACGTGCGCCGCCGCGGCGTGGATATCGCGGAACACCCGATCGAGGGCGTTCGAGCGCTGGATCGCCGTGGTCGCGCAGACCCGATGGAGCATGTCCACCACGGCGAGGCTCTCCGTCAGCGCGTGGTTCGCCGCGAGGCGCGCCTTTGCCCGGAGGACCGGGTCGCCCTCGCCGCCACTTTCGAGGACATCGGTCCAGAGGGCCTCGCCGGTCGCGTAGTAGTAGGTGTGGGCGGCCTCGTACCGCGCGGTCGCCACTGCGAAGATCTCCTGGACGCGGCCGACCTCGTGCAGCGGCACGCCGCCCCAGCCGCGCTTCGTCGTGAGGACCTCCCGCGCCGCCGCCAGCCCGGCCCGCCCCAGACCAAGGGCGTGCGCGCCGTGGTTCATGAAGACCAGCGCACCGCAGCGGAACAGCGCCCACTCGTGCTGCGGTTTCGAGAAGTCGAAGACGTGCGAGTCGGGCACGAACGTATCCGTGATCGCGAAGTCGTGGCTCGCCGTGCCTCGCAGCCCCACCGTGTCCCAGGTGTCGAAGATCGTCACCTGCTCGCGCGGCACGAAAAACGGGATCACGCGATCCGTCCCGTCCTCATTCTTGGCCGGCGTCTCCGAGCCGCCCTCGTACAGCAGCGCCTCTCCGGTGAAGTGCGTCCCGTGCGAGGACCCCGACGCGAACGGCCAGCGGCCGGAGATGCGGTAGCCACCCTCCACCGGGACGGCACGCCCGATCGGCCGGGCCGTGCCGCAAAACACGCCTCGGTTTCCGAGCACCTCGGCGGCTACGTCGGGCGGGATGAACCCACCGAACAGCCCGGCCTGCATCGCCAGCATCACGCACCACCCCGCCGAGCCGTCCGCCGCCGAGACCTCCTCGACGACACGGGACGCCTCCATCGGGTCCACCTCCACGCCGCCATACGACGACGGCACGTCCAAGTGGAACAGGCCCGCGTCGAGAAACTGGTCCACGAGCTCCCGCGGCAGCTCGCGTTCGTCCTCGATCCGATCTCCCGCAGCGGTGATGGTCGACGCGAGCGCCTTCGCGGCGTCGAGGACCCTGGTGACGGCGGCGGTCATGGTGCGCCTCATGCCTGCCGCCTACCGGCGGCGAATGGGCGCGGATTCTACTCCCGGAGTCGTGGGTCTGTGGTGAAGCCCGAGGCGCAAGCGAAACGCCCTCAGCGGACCGCTGCATCCTCGATGTCGAGCAGCCGGAGGCGTTCCGGGTGGATCGCCGCGTGCTCGATGCCGTAGCGGTCTTCGAGGAGATGCACCGCCTCGTGCACCACGTCGAACGGATCGCGGCCGTGCACCTCGACGTGGGCGGTGAACACCACGAACCCGCTCGTCACCGTCCACACGTGGACATCGTGCACCGCACGGATTCCCGGGACGCCTCGGAGGGCGCGTTCGAGTTCGGCGAGGTCGAGGCCGGGCGGGGTGCGCTGCATGAGGATCGCCACGGTGTCGTTGAGCAGGCGCCACGCGCCGAGACAGACGAGCACCACGATCACCAGCGACAGCGCCGGGTCCGCGCGGTCCCACCCGGTCGTCACCCCGATGAGCCCCGCCGCGACCGCCGCGACCGACCCGCCGAGATCGCTCAGCACGTGGAGGCGCGCGGCCCGCACGTTCACGGACTCCGACCCGTGCAGCAGCACCAGCGCGACCGCGTTCGAGACCAGCCCGAGGAGCGCGACGCCCAGCAGCGTCCCGGACGCCACCTCGGACGGATCGCGCAGCCGCTCGATCGCATGCCACCCGACGAGGGCGGCGATGCCGAACAGCAGCAGCCCGTTCAAGCTCGCCGCGAGGACCTCGACGCGGTGGTAGCCGAAGGTCAGGCGGCGGGTGTGCGGACGCCCCGACAACCACAGCGCGCCGAGCGCGAGGCCGAGGGCGGTCGCGTCCGTGAGGACGTGCCCGGCGTCCGCCAGCAGTGCGAGCGATCCGCTCGCGAGCCCTCCGACCACCTCGACGGCGGCGGTGCCGAGCGCGAGCACGAGCGCGATCGCCAGCCGGCGGCGGTCCTGCGTGTGCTCGTGTCCGTGGACATCGGGAGTCGTGCGCGCGTGGGCCATGTCCCGACAGTAGGCCGGGCGGTCTCAATATGCTGAGACTGGCTCTCCCGAGCAGGAGGATTGCCAGTTCACGAGGGTTCGGGGCGCTCCGGTTAGCGGCCGGTCCACCTCGGCGCGCGCCCTTCGAGGAAGGCGCGGCTGCCCTCGCCGGCATCCTGGGACTGCGCGACGCGCGTCCCCGCCCACGCCTCGTTCTGCAACTGCCGGTCGAGGCCCTCGCGCGTGATGTCGTTGACGATGCGCTTCGTGATCTCGAGCATCACGGACGGTCCAGAGGCGAGCCGGCGCGCGAGCGTCATGGTCTCGTCCATGAGGGCGTCGTGCTCCACGACGCGGTTCGCGAGGCCCCACGCGAGCGCCGTCTGAGCGTCCACCTCGTCGCCGGTCAGCAGCATCTCGATGGCCCGCGCCCGGCCGATGTACTGCGTGAGGTGCCACGTCGACCCGGTGTCCGGGACGATCCCGCGCCGCGCGAACACAGCAATGAAGCGCGCCTCCGTCGAGGCGATGCGCATGTCCGCGGCGAGGGCGAGCGAGAGCCCGGCGCCCGCCGACACGCCGTTCACCGCGGCGATCATCGGCTTCGGGTAGTGACCCAGGGCGGAATAGAGCACGCCCCAGTGCCCGATCGGCCCCTGGATCATCCGCCGGTAGCCGTCGCGCTGGTCGTAGTCCTTGTCCGCCTCGCGCTCCTGCACGCTCGCGGCGAGGTCTGCACCGGCGCTGAAGCCTCGCCCCGTCCCGGTGATGACCAGCACCTTCGTCGCGTCGTCGTTCGCGGTTGCCTCGACCACGTGGAGGAGCTCGTGGACGAGGTTCGGGCTGATGGCGTTGAGCACGTCAGGCCGGTTCAACGTGACCGTGGTCACGCCATCCTCGTCGGTGCGGATGAGGTCTCGGTACTCCACGTCGCCTCCTGCTGATGGATACGCAGCTCGGATGCGAGGAGTATGCCGCGCTCGGGCAAGTACGAACTTGATGCGCGGGACGCCCGACGTTGACCCGCGCCACTTCGCACCGCACGATCGCTGCATGACCGATCCCGATCGAGGCCCAGACGCTGACCGGCCCGATTGGGCGGAGGACCTTCCTCCCCTAGTCCGGCCGCGCTACGACCTCCCGGACCTCCCCGGCACACCGGCACCCCCGCGCGCTCCGGGCCGCTCGCCACGGGGCGGGCGAGCGCGTCGAGGCCGAGAGCGCCCCCTCGAGCCCTCGACGCCACGAGGGCGGTTCCTCGCGCGTCCGGCGCGAGCGCGCCGGTTCTCGTGGAGCCTGCCGCTGGGGGCGGTGGCCTCGGCGGCAAGCATCGTGGCGCTCGGGTTTGTCATCTCGCGACTGCTCGGACTACTGCGCTCCGTCGTCATCGCGGACGCCTTCGGCACCGACCCGGAACTCTCCGCCTACTGGGTGGCGTTCCGCCTGCCTGACCTCGTCTTCCAGCTCCTCGCGGGGGCGACGCTCTCCGCCGCCTTCATTCCCACGTTCAGCCGCGTGGTCCTGCGCCACGGTGAGTCCGAGGGCTGGCGACTGGCCTCCAGCGTCCTCAATCTCGTCGCCATCGCGACGGTGGTCGCGACGGGGGTGGCGTTCATCGCAGCCCCCTGGCTCGTGCCGCTCCTCGCGCCCGGCCTCGGCGAAGCGACGGGCCGCGAGGCGGAACTGCAGGACCTGGCGGTCGAGCTGACGCGACTGATGCTGATCTCACCGCTGTTCTTCGGGATCAGCGGGATGCTGATGGGCATCCTCAACGCGCGACAGCACTTCACGGCGCCCGCCTTCGCACCCGTCGTCTACAACCTCGGCATCATCTTCGGCGCGGTCTTCCTCGCGGAGCCGTACGGCATCCACGGGCTGGCGTGGGGCGTGGTGGTCGGATCGCTCGGGCACCTGCTGGTACAGGTGCCCGCACTCTCCAGCGTGGGGATGCGCTGGCGCCCGTCGCTGGAACTCAACTCCGAGGCGGTCCGCGACGTGCTGCGCCTCATGGGCCCTCGGGTGGTCGGGCTGGCCGCGGCGCAGGTGAACCTGCTTGTGATCGTGTTCTTCGCCTCGTTCGTCTCCGACGAGGCGATCAGCGCGGTGAACTATGCGTTCCTCATGATGATGCTGCCGGTAGGCGTGATCGGGATGGCGATCTCTACCGCGATGTTCCCCACGCTCGCCGCGCAGGCCGCCGCCCACGAGAGCGGCCCGCTGCGCGCGTCCGTCTCGAACGCGCTGCGCGTCATCCTCTTCCTGTCGATCCCCGCCTCCGTGCTGCTCGCGGTCCTCGCGAGGCCGGCGATCCAGATCCTGCTGGAGCGCGGCGCCTTCGATGCCCGCTCGACGGACATGGTGGTGGACGCGCTGACGTTCTACGCGATCGGCATCGCCGCGCAGGCCAGCGTGGAGATCCTCAGCCGCGGCTTCTACGCGCTCTCGGACACGAGGACGCCCGTGACGATCGCGGTCATCGCGATGGCGCTCAACATCGCCTTCGCCGCGCTCCTCGTGCAGCCCTTCGGCATCGGCGGCCTCGCCGCCGCCGCCTCGCTCTCCGCCCTCATCGAGTTCGCACTCCTCGTGCGCCTCCTCGACGTGTGCCTCGGCGGCCTCGACCGCATCCCCCTCCGCCGCTCCGCCGGCTCCACCGTGATCGCGAGCATCGTCATGGGCCAGGTCGCCGTGATCGCCCGCCTGCTCCTCGGCGCCACCGGCCTCGACGCCTCATCGCTGCTCGGCGCGTTCCTCATCCTCGGCATCGCGGGCGGCCTCGGCGCGATCGCCTTCCTCGCCGTCTCCGCCACCCTCAACCGCGACGATTACGACCTCGTGTGGGGCCGCTTCCGGCACTGAGGCGTCCTCTCCCCTTCCGACCCCGAGGCCTAACCGCCCGCCATCGACCCCACCACCATGTACGGCTCCGCGCCCGTCGCGACCGCCTCCGGCAGCAGCGCATCGGGGTCCTCATTGGAGAGGTCCTCGCCGCAGGCGAAGAAGCGCACGAGGGGGCGGCGTCGCGCCGTGGCGCGGTCGCGGGTGAGGCCGGCGAGGACGGGGTACGTGGCCTCGAGGGCGTCAAGGATCGCGCGCTGGGTGACGTGGCCCTCGACGGGGAGGGCGACCTCACCGTCGACCTCTGCCAGCCGGCGCAGGTGCAGCGGGAGCACGACACGGACCGTCGAGGTAGTCACCGCCATCGGAACGCCCTCAGGGGAGGGTCTGCACCTCGACGGAATAGACCGAGGGCAGGTTCTGGACGATGGCGTTCCAGCTCTCGCCGCCATCGTTCGAGCCGTAGATCTGGCCGCCGGTGGTGCCGAAGTAGATGCCGCACGGGTCCATCTGGTCGACGCACATCGCGTCTCGGAAGATGTTCACGTAGCAGTTCTCCTGCGGAAGTCCCTTCGTCATCGGCTCCCACTCGTCGCCGCCGGAGCGGCTGCGGTAGACACGCAACTTGCCCTCGGGCGGGAAGTGTTCGGAGTCGCTGGTGATCGGGATGACGAAGACCGTGTCCGGCTCGTGCGCGTGGACGTCGATCGGGAAGCCGAAGTCGGACGGCAGGTTGCCGCTGACCTCGCGCCAGTTCTGGCCACCGTCGTCACTCCGC
Source organism: Dehalococcoidia bacterium (assembly GCA_023228765.1). GTDB lineage: Bacteria > Chloroflexota > Dehalococcoidia > UBA2979 > UBA2979 > W-Chloroflexi-9. Next base: position 999 of record JALOAM010000091.1, on the reverse strand, counting down.
ATGACGTCCCAGTGCTTCTGCATGAACAACGTCTCGGGCCGAGAAGGGTGGAGGGCGATGCGGTGGACACAGTGGCCGACCTCCGCATCCGCCTCCGGGATGCCCTCGGACACGAGTCCCTGGTTCATCGGCCGCCACGAGGTGCCGTCGTCGTCGCTGCGGAACACGCCGGCGGCGGAGATCGCCGTGTAGATGCGACCGGGGTTAGCGGGGTCCTGGATGATCGTGTGCGCCCCGAGGCCGCCCGCACCGGGCGCCCACTGCGGTGCGGTGTGGTGGTCACGCAGGCCGGTGAGCTCGCTCCAGGTGTTGCCGCCGTCCGTGGAGCGGAACATCGCGGCATCCTCGACGCCCGCGAGGACCGTGTCCGGGTCGGTCAGCGATGGTTCGAGGTGCCACACGCGGGTGAACACCCACGGCTTCGGGGTGCCGTCATACCAGAGGTGGTCGCCCGTGGGTGAAGCGTACGAGAAGTCGCCACCGACGGGCGCCCACGTCTCGCCACCGTCGTCGGAGCGCTGGATCACCTGCCCGAACCACCCCGAGGTCTGCGAGGCGTAGATCCGGTTCGGATCCACGGAGGACCCCTTCACGTGGTAGATCTCCCAGCCCGGGAAGTGCGGGCCTGACACCCGCCAGTCCTTCCTCGCCCCGTCCGAGGTCAGGACGAAGGCGCCCTTGCGCGTTCCCACCAGTATCCGCACGCCGCTCATGGCCGTCTCCTCGTCCCGATCGCCTCGAAAAGCGTGAGACTCCGAGGCAGGCGCGTCAACGGGGAGTGGCACCATCCCCGGCGGTTCCGCCCCTCACGCTCGCCGCGAGGGTGCGCGGACTGCAATACTGCCCCGGTACCCCTCCCGAACGATCGAACCAGCGAGGCCTGCATGCGCGCGACCGTCTTCAACGCACCGGGCCATGTCACCGTGGAGGAACGGCCGACGCCGTTCGCCGGGCCGGGCGAGGTGCGGCTGCGGGTGGGGGCGGCATCACTGTGCGCCT
>JALOAM010000090.1 GCA_023228765.1 Dehalococcoidia bacterium | reverse complement strand
GCGCTAGCCCGCTCGGCCAGCCGAGGCGTCGAGGCCGCTGGCCTCGACGCGAGCGAAGGGGAAATCACATGCAGCTCTTACGACGGAGGGCGCCGTGGGCCGCGCTTGGCGTGGCTGTGGCAGTCGCCGCACTGGTCCTGGGCGCCTGCGCATCGGGCGACGGGTCGCCCGATGCGGGCACGACGACCTCGGCGGGCGAGTCCGCCGGCGGCGTCGGCCTGGCGGGCGTCCTCGGCGGATCGGGGACGCTCTTCGAGCCACCGCCTCCCGCGGCGGACTTCACACTGACCGACGAGGACGGCAATCGCGTCTCGCTGGCGGACTTCCGCGGCGAGGTCCTCGCGATCTACTTCGGATACACGCACTGCCCGGACGTCTGTCCGCTCACCCTGGGGACGTACAAGGCGGCCCTGGAACGACTGCCAGTTGATGTGAGCGAACAGGTGAAGGTGCTCCTGATCAGCGTCGATCCTGACCGGGACACGCCCGAGGTCCTGAAGCGCTACACGGACCTGTTCGGCGCACCGTTCGTCGGCGTCACCGGCAGCCTCGAGGAGGTCGACGACGTCCTCGCGAGCTGGGGCATCGACATCGAGCGAGGGACGCCGAACGAGCACGGCTCGTACGCCGTAGACCATCCCGCTGCCTCGTGGATCGTCGACCAGGAGGGCCGCCTTCGCGTGAAGGTCGCCCACATGACTGGCACCGATGCACTGGCGGCTGACCTGCAGGCCATCGTGGAAGAAGGCAACTGATGACCCGGATCGATTCGACCGCTCGGATGCTAGGCCAGGCGTGGCGAGGCGTCGCTCTCGCGGCGTTGCTGGGCGTGGCGCTGGTGACGCTGATCGCCTGCTCGGACGACGGCGAGGGCGCGGACGTCGAGGACTCCACCACGACCGCGACGGCTGCGGGCACGCCTGCGGCCACGGAGACGGCAACCGCGACTGAGGCCACCGAAACCGCGACCGAGACGGCGACAGCCTCGGCGGGTGAGATGGAGGTCACGGAGGTCTGGGCGCGGGCAACGGCTGGGAACGAGGGCGAGAACACGGCGATCTACGCCACCATCGTGAACGGCACCGGCGAGGACGACACCCTGGTGGCGGCCTCGGTCGGTGACGTCGCCGCCATGGCGGAGATCCACGAGATGGTCGAGGAAGGCGAGAACATGGTGATGCGGGAGGTCGAGGGTGGCCTCCCGATCCCGAGCGGCGCCACCACGTCGCTCGAGCCCGGCGGCTACCACGTCATGGTGATGGACGTCGCCCAGCAGCTGAACGCCGGTGACGCCTTCGACGCGGTCCTCACGTTCGAGCACGCAGGCGACATCGAGGTCCGTGTGGAAGTGCGCCCGGTAACGGAGGGGGCCGGGGGCATGAGCGGCGGGATGGGCGGCTAGGCCGGCCGCACGAAGCGAGACGACAGGCCGGCTCGATGAGCCGGCCTGTCCCTATGCCGGCGCCGTCCCCGCGTCCTCCACGATGGCGGTCATCGAGCCCTTCGAGGTGGAGATGCGGGGGTCGGCGCCGTAAGCGTGGACCTGCGACTGCTTCGCCTCGCAGTCCGCGCGGGCCGCGGTCATCAGCGTGACGCGCCCCTGTGTGTCCACGAGCCGCGCGAGGGCGAACGCCTTCTCCGCGCCGTACCCGAACACCGCGCCCAGCATCTCGATCACGTAGTCGTACGTGTGCTCGTTGTCGTCCAGCAGCACCAGGCGGCAGAGGTGCTCCGGGACGACCTCGGTGTCCTCGTACGGGAGCACTGCCGGCGTCGTGCCGGGGGTCCGCGGCGTGACCGGGGTCGCGGGCGTCTGAGGGGTGCGAGGGGAGGTCATGCTCGCGCCTCCTCGGCATCCGCGCGCAGGACCAGGGGTGTGACGCGCAGTCCCAGTGTGATCGGTCCGACCCCACCGAGGCGCTCGTGCGCGGCGACACGGACCCGGAGCAGGAGGCCGAACTCCTCCAGCCGCACGTGCAGCACCTGGTCGTGCCCGTAGTACTCACGGGCGACCACGTGGCCGTACACGCCGGCGGGCTGGATCTGCAGATCCTCCGGCCGCACGATCACCACGGCCTGTCGGGCGCCCTCTGGCGCCGGGAGGTCGCCGAAGGGAAAGGCCACCCGGCCATCCTCCACGGGCAAGTGCAGGACGTTCGCATCGCCGATGAACTCCGCCGTATGCAGGGTGGCGGGGCGACTGTAGACCTCGTCCGGAGTGCCCACCTGCTCGACGCGTCCCCCCCACATGAAGGCGACGCGGTCCGCGATCGACAGCGCCTCCTCCTGGTCGTGCGTCACGAGGATCGCGGTGGCGCCGGCGTGCTTGAGGATCTCGCGTACCTCGGCGCGGACGTGCGCGCGCAGGGACTGGTCCAGGTTCGAGAACGGTTCGTCCAGCAGGATGATGCGCGGCTCCGGCGCGAGCGCCCGCGCGAGGGCGACCCGCTGCTGCTCGCCGCCCGAGAGCTGGTGGATGTCGCGGTCACCCATCCCGCCGAGGCGGGTGAGCTCCAGCACCTCGCGGACTCGTGCATCACGGTCCGCGGACCTCGGTAGGCCGTACGCGACGTTCTCCGCGACGCGCAGATGCGGGAAGAGCGCGTAGTCCTGGAACACCATCCCCACGCGCCGCTTCTCCGGCGGGACCATGTGCGAGGCGCTCGCGACCTCTTCGCCGAAGAGCGACAGCGTCCCCGCGGTGGGCGCCTCGAACCCCGCGATGAGGCGCAGAGCTGTGGTCTTGCCGGATCCGGACGGGCCGAGGATGGCGAACAGCTCCCCCTCCATCACCTGGAGGGTCAGGTCGCGTACCGCCTCGACGTTTCCGAGGCGGCAGGCGAGGCCGTCCGCGCTGACGGCGACAGGGAGGTCGACGCTATTACTCACGTTCCGATGATTGCACCGAGGAGGGGATAACCACATCCGCCTGTCCGGGGATTTCCCCACCTTCGCGCGCCCTCGCCGGGACGGCTCGCCCGGTGCGGCCGGTGGTGCCGCCCAGGCGCAGCCCGACGAGCGCGATCGCGGAGATGCCGACGAGGAGCAGCGCGGGCGCCGCCGCCTCGCGGTAAAGCGCCTCCGTGCTGGCGTTCCACGTGCGCGAGGCAAGCGTGTGGAACCCGGCGGGCGAGAGGATCAGCGTCGCGGGGAGCTCCTTCATCGTGGTGAGGAACACGAGCGCGCCGCCCGCCAGTAGCCCTCGCCCCGCGAGGGGCAGGGTGATCGTCCAGAACACGCTCCACGGCGAACGACCCAGCCCTCGCGCGGCCTCCTCCATCGAGGGGCGGATCCGCTCCAGCGAGACGCGGAGGGCGCCCGTCGCCTGGGGGAAGAAGAGCAGCACGTAGGCGATCACGAGGAGCGGCAGCGTCTGGTAGAGCCAGGAGATGCGGACCGCCGCGAACACCAATGACAGCGCGACCACCAGCCCGGGAAGCGCGTACCCGGTGTACGAGGCGACCTCGACGAGGCGACTGAACCACCCCCGATGCCGCACGGACAGCAACGCCACCGGTAGCGCCGCGACCACCGAGGCGCCCGCGGCCAGCGAGGAGGCGAGGACGGAGTCGGCGACCAGCTCGTCGAGGCCGCGGAAGGCAACGCCGGCGTCCAGCCCGCGGATGAGCCAGTAGAGGAGCACACCGATCGGCAGCACGAGTGCGAGTCCGAGCACGACGGCGACGAAGGCGAACGCGGGCCACCTCCAGCGTCCGAGCGGGACCAGCTGGGGTGGCCGGCCGGCGTCGCGCACGGCGTGGAGCCGGCGGCTGCTCCGCGCCCAGACCTCCAGCGTGACGACGGCGAGCGCGAGGACCACGAGGACGAGCGCGAGCGCAGCGGCGGTCGAGCGGTCGAAGGAGGTGGTGTAGCGCGTGAAGATCACCCGGGTGAACGAGGAGAAGCGCATCAGCGTGGGCGCTCCGAAGTCCGACATGACGTACAGCGCCACCAGCAGTCCACCGGAGGCGAGCGCGGGCCGCAGCGAGGGCAGGACGACGCGCCGGAAGGTGGTCCACCGTCCGTATCCAAACGTGCGGGAGAGTTCCTCCACGCGCGGGTCGGAGGCCGCGAGGGCGGGCCGGAGCGTGAGATAGAGGTACGGGTAGGTGAACAGCGTCAGCACGAGCACGGCCCCGGGTAGTCCGTAGATCGAGGGCAGCCGCTCCACGCCCAGCGGTTCGAGCCAGCCCTGCACGAGGCCTCGAGGGCCGAACGCAGCGACGAAGGCCATCGCCCCGACGTAAGAAGGCACGGCGAGCGGCAGCGCCGCGAGCACCCCGAGCGCGCGTCGCCCCGGGAGGTCGGAGCGCTCCACGAGCCAGGCCATCGGCAGGGCGATCGCGGTCGCGCACGCGGTCACGGCGATCGCGAGGGAGATCGTGTTCCACGTCACCCGCAGCGTCGCCCTCGACAGCACGGTATCGAGGGCGTTGTCCCATGCCCCCGCCGCGCGGACCACGAGGTAGATCGGTGGGATCAGGCAGAGCAGCGCGACCAGCGCACCGGAGAGCACCAGCACCGGGCCCGGCCGGCCGCGGACATTACCTCGGGCGGGGCGCCTTCGGTACCAGCGGCCCGCGCGAGGTGGGAGAGACAGCGTTGCCACGTTGGTGCCTCGTACGACTGGCGTTCGGGGTTCGTGGCTCTTCCCACCGTCGCTCGCCTGACGACGCGACTGAGGGCAGCCATGGTGACGATGTCAGCGCACCCTGATTGCGGCAACCGCGGGTCCGAAGGTGGTGGGCGCCTCGGTGCTCGCGCTTGAGCGCCTCCCTCCGATACGCTTCGACCATGAACCTGCTCGAGGATCCCGGCCGCTTCTACTGGAAGTGGATCGCCATCGCGGTGGTCCTGCTGATCGTCTACGGCATCGAGCGGTCGATCCGAAACGGCGCGCTCTTCTAGACCTCGTCCTTCTGGGCTGGTCCTTCTGGACCTCGTCAAGATCCGCCTCGCCCCCGTCTCACATCCCCCTTGTGTCCTCTCGCCAGTGCGTCCGTGAACCCTCGTGCGGTCTTATATCGCAATGCGATACTAAATCGAATTATCTGTCATGACTGAAATTGACTGTTAGTACGACCTTCGTGACGATGCGCGGCGTACTGCTGCCCACCATTGCCGGGAGGAACCGTATGCATCGAATAAAGTGGCTCGTACTGCCACTGATCGCCATCGCGATGTTCGCCGTCGCCTGTAGCGACGACGAACCCGAGTCCGAGTCCACCCCGACCAGCACGGCCACGGAGACCACCGAGGCGACCGAGACCGCAACTGCGACTGAGACGGCGGAGGCCGAAGCCACGATCAGCGGCTCGCTCACCGTCTACTCCGGCCGCTCCGAGAGCCTCATCGCCCCGATCCTCGAGCAGTTCGAGGCGGCCACGGGCGTGAGCGTGGAGGCCCGGTACGGCTCCACCGCGGAGATGGCGGCTGCCCTCCTCGAGGAGGGCTCGAACAGCCCGGCGGACGTCTTCATCGCGCAGGACCCCGGTGGCCTCGCGGCGGTGGAGCTCGCAGGCCTGTTCGCGGAGCTGCCGGCCGACGTGCTGGACCAGGTCGATGCATCGTGGCGCTCGAGCCAGGACGGTTGGGTGGGCCTCTCCGGCCGCGCCCGCGTGCTGGTCTACAACACTGACCTGATGACGGAGGCAGACCTCCCCTCATCCGTGCATGACCTGACGGACGAGGCGTGGAAGGGCCTGGTCGGTTGGGCCCCCACCAACGGCTCGTTCCAGGCGTTCCTCACCGCGATGCGTGTCGCGGAGGGCGAGGATGCGGCCCGCGACTGGCTCGAGGCGATGATCGCCAACGACGTGGCGGCCTACGGCAACAACCGCGCGATCGTCGAGGCCGTTGCCGACGACGAGATCCGGGTCGGCCTGGTGAACCACTACTACCTGCACGCCTTCAAGGCGGACCAGGGCGAGGACTTCCCGGCCGGCAACTTCCACTTCCCGGACGGTGACATCGGCGCGCTCGTGAGTGTCGCGGGTGCCGGTGTCCTGAACACCGCGCAGAACCCGGACGCCGCGATCGCCCTGCTCAACTTCCTCCTGTCGGAGGACGGCCAGCGTTACTTCGCGGACGCCACCTACGAGTACCCCGTGGTCGAGGGCATCGAGCCGAGCGGTGACGTGGTCCCGCTGGCGGACATCCAGGCCCCGGACGTGGACATCAACGACCTCGAGGATCTCGAGGGCACGCTGAACCTCCTGCGGGAGGTGGGTGCGCTCGAGTAACGCTACCGGCCACGCCGGAAGTCGTTCTCATCGTGGAAACGGCCGCCCATGGGGCGGCCGTTTTCGCTACGCTGCCCGCGCGGCCGCGAGACATACGGGCTGTATGCGGGATCGCGGACCGTCTGAAGGGGGATGACATGGCAGACCGATTCCCGATCGAAGCGGGACACATCTTGCTGTTCGCCCGTGCGGTGGGTGACGCGAACCCGATCTACTCCGATCCGGAGCATGCGAAGGGCACGGAGCCCGGGCAGATCATTGCCCCGCCCACGTTCGTGCAGGCCTCCGCGCAGTTCACGGAGAACTACGGCCTCCGCCCGAAGATCGGCGAGTACTGGTTTGGCTCCGGCAAGGAGCCGCGTGGTTCCGGCGCCCCGAAGCCGCCGGAGCAGGAGGGCGGCAGCAGTGGTGGTGGCGGGCTGCACGCCGAGCAGCACTACGAGTACCACCGGCCGCTGACGCCGGGCATGGTGCTCCGCTGGGAACAGGAGCCCGGCGAGAGCTGGGAGCGCGAGGGCCGGCGTGCCGGCAAGCTCGTCTTCAACGAGTCGATCACCCGGTACTACGACCAGGACGACAACCTGGTCATCACCGCCCGCTCGGTCGGCGTCCGCACCGAGCGCCCGGCGACCCCCGGCTCCTGAGCGAGAGGAACAGCACGATGGCACTGAAGGCGAGCGACCTCTCGGTCGGCCAGGTCCACGAGGAGCAGGTCTGCTACGACCTCTCCCGCACGCAGATCGTCCAGTACGCGGGAGCCTCCGGCGACTACAACCCGCTGCACACGGACGAGATCTTCTCGAAGGCGGTCGGGTACCCCGGCGCCTTCGCGCACGGCATGCTCACCATGGGCCTGACCGGCAAGATGCTCACCAACTGGGTGGGTGACGGACGCCTCACGAAGTTCGGCGTCCGCTTCGTCTCCCAGGTCTTCCCCGGCGACACCCTGACCGCGAAGGCCACGGTGAAGGAGATCCGGGAGGAGGACGGCCAGAAGCTGGTCGACCTGGAGGTGGAGACGGTGAAGGAGGACGGCACCGCCGTGGCCACCGGCCACGCGACCGCCCGCATCGACTGACGCCACCGCGAGGACCCCGCCCCGATTCTGACCCCCTCGCCCGCTGCGCGGGCGAGGGCGGGGGTGAGGGTCCCTTCCGGCGCAGACCGAGCTCGGACACCACGCTGCGCGGAGGCAGAGCAGACCCTCACCCCAACCCTCTCCCGCTGCGCGGGCGAGGGGGCCGGAACGGGGCATCGCCCGCTACCCTGCCTGACATGCCGCACGCGCACGACCTCTTCGCCGGCACCGCCGAGTACTACGCGCGCTACCGCCTGGACTACCCGCCCGCGGTCTACGAGGCGGCCCGCTCCGCCTTCGCGCTCGACGACACCCCACGGGGCGCGCTCCTCGACCTGGGGACCGGGACGGGGTTCGTCGCGCTCGAACTCGCGAGGCACTTCGAGCGCGTGGTCGGACTCGACATCGACGCGGAGATGCTGCGCTTCGCGCGCGAGGGCGCAGAGGCGCGTGGCATCGAGCACACGCGGTGGCTCCACCTTCCCGCCGAGGACCTCGCGACGCTGGATGGCACGGAGGCGGGCGGACCGTGCCGGCTCGTCACCGCCGGGAGCGCGTTCCACTGGATGGACCAACCGCGCGTCCTCGACCTGCTCCGCGACCGCCTCGAACCGGGCGGGGGCGTCTTCCTCACCGGGCTGCCGGGCTTCATCTCGCTCGACGACGCGACGGAGCCTGACCCGATCGCCGAGGTCATCGTGCCGGTGATCCGGAAGCACCTCGGCGAGCGGCGTCGCGCGGGCAGCGGCACGTACTCGCCGCCCCCGAAGCGGTGGGAGGTGTTCCTCGCGGAGGCGGGGTACGAGGGCATCGAGGTCGGCTATGTGCCGTTCACGGCGGACTTCGACCTCGATGGCGTGGTCGGGCTGCTGTACTCGACCTCGTTCGCCAACCGTCTCCTGCTCGGCGACCGCGTCGAGGCGTTCGAGGCGGACCTCCGCGCGGCGTTGTTAGCCTTCGAGCCGTCCGGGCGTTATCAGCGCCAGTACGAGGCGGAGTTTGTCCTCGGACGTCGGGGCGCGTAACCGCCCGCCGAGGAGCCCCGCCATACCGTACGACCCCCAGGCTGAGGACGCGAACCAGCCCTACTTCGATGCCAACCTCGCCCGCTGGGACGAGTCCGTCGCCATCCATGCCGCCTCGCGAGGCTACGACCTGGAGGGCTACCTCAAGGGCGAGAAGACCCTCTACGCGGTCGAGATGGACGAGGTAGGCGACGTCTCCGGGAAGACGCTGCTGCATCTGCAATGCCACTTCGGTATGGACACCCTGAACTGGGCACGCCTCGGCGCCACGGTCACCGGTCTCGACTTCTCGCCCGAGGCGATCGCCCGCGCGCGCCGCCTCGCCGAGGAGATCGGCATCGAGGACGCGTGCTTCATCGAGAGCAACATCTACGACGCCCCGTCCGTCCTGCAGGAGCAGTTCGACGTGGTCTACACCGGCATCGGCGCGCTCAACTGGCTGCCGGACATCCGCAACTGGGCGCGCGTCGCCTCGGGCTACGTGAAGCCGGGCGGCTTCCTCTATCTCTACGAGGGCCACCCCATGCTCTGGTCCCTCGACGAGGACCGCGCGGAGCTGCCCTTCCAGGTGAAGTACCCCTACTTCGAGGGCGACCCGATCGAGTGGGACTGGGACCAGACCTACACCGACGGCCCGAAGCTGAAGAACACCCGCGGCTACGAGTGGAACCACGGCCTCGGCGAGATCGTGACCGCCCTCCTCGACGCCGGCTTACGCCTCGACTTCCTCCACGAGCACCGCACGATCGCCTGGCAGGCCCTGCCGATGATGGAGCCCGTGGACGGCCCCGTCGCCGAGGGCTCCCACCACCAGCGCCGCGTCGGCTGGCAGCTCCCCGAGCCTCTCCGCAACCTCGTCCCCCTCATGTACTCCCTGAGGGCGTCCCGCCCCGCCTGACTCCGCGGCTTCCGGCCCCCTCGCCCGCGCAGCAGGAGAGGGTGGGGGTGAGGGTCCGCTCCGAACGTCTCCCCTGCCCTCCGTCCTCCTCCCTCCGATTCCGGTCCGGTTCCGACCCCCTCTCCCGGTTCCGGGAGAGGGTCGGGGTGAGGGCCCTCCGCCCCGACTGCTCGCTTCGAGCCCCCTCGGACGCAGCAACGCCACCCAATGGGCGGCGTTGCGGTCTGCGAGTGACAGCCCTCGAGGGCTACTCGATAGCTACTCGTCCTTCGGCTTCATCGCCTCCCGACCGGCGCGGCTCGCCTCCATCTCGGCTTCCATCTTGGCGCGCCCAGCGGCGCGGGCCGCATCGTCCTGTGCATCCAGCCCCTTCGCGACGCTGGTATTGCGCGCGGCCTCGGCGGGCTTCTTCTTGCCCAAGATCTTGTCCAGGAACCCCATGACGGTGTCCCTCCCCTCCTCGACAGCCCTCGTACGCAGTCGCGCACGATGAGCGCCCCGGGACGCGGAGGCGCTGGCTCGTCGGTGCGCCTCGCACTAGGGCAGGTCGATATCACGAGCGTAGACCATCGGTGAAGGCCCCGTGTGGCACGATCCCCCTGGAGCGCACCGAGATGCCTGACTTGCCCCCGTCCACCCCGCCCGAGCGCCCTCGACGCGTCATGGTCGACGTGATGAACGTCATGGGCGCCACGCCCGACGGCTGGTGGCGCGACCGCGACGGCGCCGCCCGCCGCCTCCTCGCCCGCCTCGCGGACTTCGCCGCCCGCGAAGCGCCCTTCCCCTCACCGCCGTCCTCGACGGCGCCCCGCTCCCGGCCCTACCCGAGGGCACCCACGACGGCATCGAGATCCTCTACGCCCTCCGCCCCGGCCCCAACGCCGCCGACGACCGCATTGCCGCCCTCGTCGCCGCCGACCCCGATCCGGCAACGGTGCTCGTCGTCACCTCGGACCGCGCGTTGGCCTCGACGGTGCGGGGTGCGGGGGCCAGGACGATGGGCGCGAGGGCCTTCGGGGAGTGGGTGGGGTGAGGGGAGCGAGTCGAGTCATCCGACGCGCACGCACTGCCGCGGTGTCTGGAGCCGCCCGACCTGTGGGGTAGAGCAAGTGACGAGAAGGGGAGGCATTTCGCCTCCCCTTCTCCTTGCGGACCCACGATGAGCGGTGTCCGACCTTACTCCGCCTCGCCCCCCGTACCGCCCTCAGGCGGTGCGGCAGCGTCGAGGGCGTCCGGTGCGTCGGGGTCGCCCTCGGCCTGGTCCACGCGGGCGACGGAGGCGACGTGGTCGCCGTCGTCGACGTTCATGACCTGGACGCCTTGAGTGCTGCGGCCCTGGCGGGAGATGGAGCCTGCCGAGGTGCGCATGACGATGCCCTGCGAGGAGACGAGGATGAGCTCGTGATCCTCGTTGACGGCGCGGGCGACGGCGAGCGGGCCGGTCTTGGCGGTGACGTTGAAGGTCTTCACGCCCATGCCGCCACGACCCTTCGAGGGGTACTCCTCGATGGGGGTGCGCTTGCCGGCGCCGTTCATGGAGACGACGAGCAGGTCTTCGCCGTCGGCGTCGATGGCGAGGGCGATGACGCGGGCGTCACCGCGGAGCCTGATGCCTCGGACGCCGCCGCTGCTGCGGGAGGCGACCCGGAGGCTGCCGGCCGCGAAGCGCATGGCCTGGCCGTCGCTGGTCACGATCACGGCGTCGTTCTCCTCGGCGGCGGGGCGCGCCTCCATCAGGCGGTCGCCGTCGTCGAGGCGCATCGCGATGAGGCCGGAGCGGCGCACGGAGGAGAACTCCGCAAGCGGGGTGCGCTTCACGGTGCCCAGCTCCGTGCAGAGGATCATCGAGTCGCGGTCGAAGTCCACGATCGAGACCACCGCGGTGATGCGGTCCTCCGGCTCCACGGAGACGAGGTTCGGGACGGGGATGCCTCGGGCCTGGCGGGAGGCCTCGGGGACCTCGTAGGCCTTGAGGGAGAAGACCTTGCCGCTGTCCGTGAAGAGCAGCAGCGAGGCGTGGGTGTCCGTCACGATCAGGTGGCGGATGGCGTCCTCTTCGCGGACGGCCTGGCCCGTGACACCGCGGCCACCGCGGCGCTGCAGGCGGTAGGCGTCCAGCGGGACGCGCTTCATGTACCCGCGGTCGCTGAGGGTGACCACCACGTTCGCGTGCGCGATCAGGTCTTCCTCGGCGATGTCCTCGACCGGTGAGTCGAAAACCTGCGTGCGGCGCTCGTCGCCGTACTTCTCCTTCAGCTCGTTGCCGTCCTCCTTGATGAGGGCGTCGATCTTCTCGGGGTGCTCCAGCAGGTCCACCAGGTAGTCGATGAACTTCTGCAGTTCGTCGTACTCCTGCTGGATCTTGTTGGCCTCCAACTGCGCGAGGCGGCGCAGCTGCATGTCCAGCACGGCCTGCGCCTGGCGCTCGGAGAGCTCGAAGGGGGCGGCCTGCAGGGCGGTCTTCGCCGCCTCGGCGGACTCCGACGCACGGATCGTCGCGATCACCAGGTCGAGGAGGTCGAGTGCCTTGAGCAGGCCCTCGAGGATGTGCGCGCGCTCACGCGCCTTCTCGAGGTCGAACTCGGAGCGGCGCCGGATGACCTCGCGGCGGTGGCCGATGAAGACGCGGAGGGATTCCGTGAGGCTGAGGGTCTGCGGCTGGTTGTCGACCAGCGCGAGCATGTTGACCGGGAAGGTGGAGCGCAGGGCGGAGTGCTTGAAGAGCTGGTTGCGCACGGAGGCGACGGTGGCGTTGCGCGCCAGCTCGATGATGATGCGCATCCCGTGGCGGTCGGACTCGTCGCGGAGGTCGGAGATGCCCTCGATGCGCTTGTTGCGCACCATGTCCGCGATGCGCTCGACCAGGTTGGCCTTGTTGACCTGGTACGGCAGCTCCGTCACGACGATCTGGGAGCGGCCGTTCTTGGTCTCCTCGACCTCCACGCGCGCCTGCATGGTCACGCGGCCACGGCCGGTGCGGTAGGCCTG
>JALOAM010000089.1 GCA_023228765.1 Dehalococcoidia bacterium | reverse complement strand
GCATCGTTCATGTCTTCATCCCCCGCCTACCGGCTCCAACGGCCAGGTCGCTCCGGCTTCGATGTCGCCCTCGGCGCGCAGGAGATGCCCGTGAGGTCCTGCTTCGCTGGAGGAAGACCTCCGCGAGATCGACCGACTCCATGCTCACCGGGCCGAGGCGTGTACAGACGACGCTCGCGACGCCAGCAGGTCGGTCAGTACGGCGGAGAGGAGGACGAGCCGCGCAACAAGTCGGCGACGCGTCATCCCGACGGCACGCAACGGTGGTTGACTCGCGACGGAGTCGACCGCATCGGGTGACGGTCCGCTCAACGACGGGCGCTGCTCGACCCCTGCGGATCGCGTGCATCGCTAGAACTCGATCCCTGGCTGTGCGCGGATCCCCTGTTCCTTGAACGGGTGTTTGACGAGCGTCATCTCCGTCACGAGGTCCGCATACTCGACGAGCGCCTCTGGGGCGTAGCGACCGGTGATCACCAGGTGCATGTCCTCCGGCTTGTGCTCCGTGAGCCACGCGATCACCTCTGCGGTGTCGAGCCACTCGTAGTGGAGCGGGTAGGTGAACTCGTCGAGGACGAGGACGTCGAACTCGCCGCCCTCGATGAACGTCTGCGCGCGCTCCCACCCGGCGCGAGCGAGCGCGGCCGACTCGTCGAGGTCCTTGCTCTTCCATGTCCACCCGTCGCCCGCGCCCTCGACCTGGATACCGGCATCCCGAGCGGCGCGGATCTCGCCGAAGCGCGCCGTGCCCGGCTTGATGAACTGGAGGATGCCGACGCGCATCCCCCGGCCACGGGCGCGGAATGCCAGGCCGAACGCGGCGGTCGTCTTGCCCTTCCCGTTGCCGGTGTTCACGATGACCAGCCCCTTGCGGCGCTTCTCACGGCGGACCTGCTGCCGGTAGGCCTCCGCCTCTTCACTCGAACCGGGACCCGTCACGATCGACCTCCACTGCTCACGGACGCGGTGTCCGTATCTCGCCCCTCGATGTCGCCCTCGGCGCGCAGGAGCGCCTCCTCGATCTGGTGTCGTACCTCGGGATCGGGCTCCGCCCACATGCCTCGCTGCGCGGCCTCGAGCAGACGCTCAGCGATGTCCCGCTGCGCCCAGGGGTTGGACTGTGCGAAGAACTCCGCCATCCCCTCTGCGAGCAGGTACGAGCGCGCCACCTGCTCGTACTGCCAGTCGTCGACCACCTGCGCGGTCGCGTCGTACCCGAAGAGGTAGTCCATCGTGGCCGTGAGCTCGGTGGCGCCGCGGTAGCCGTGACGCTTCATCGACTCGATCCACTTTGGATTGACGACGCGGCTCCGGAAGATGCGGTTCGCCTCTTCCTTGAGGTCGCGCACGCGCGGCCGCTCGGGGTCGCTGCTGTCGCCGAAGTAGCGTCGCGGCGCGCGCCCGGTGAGCGCGCGGACGGTGGCGATCATGCCGCCGTGGAACTGGAGGTAGTCGTCCGAGTCGAAGAGGTCGTGCTCGCGGTTGTCCTGGTTTTTCACGGCGACGCTGACCGAGGCGAGCGACGACCGGAACGCCTCGCGCGCATCCACCCCGAACTCCTCGCGCGTGTACGCGTAGCCGCCCCAGTTCACGTAGGTGAGCGCGAAGTCCTCGTCGGTCTCCCAGTTGCGTTCGTCGATGAGGTGCAGGATGCCGGTGCCGTACACGCCGGGCGCGCTTCCGAAGACGCGGTACCCCGCGCGCTTCCACGCCTCGTCCTCGTCGATGCCTTCGGCGATGAGGCGTGCCTGCTCTGCGAGCCGGTGCGCGCGGATGAAGTTGCGGTCAGCCGGCTCGTCGAGGACCGACACGCGGTCGAACGCCTCGTCGAGCAGCGCGATTGCGTCCGGGAAGGCGTCGCGGAAGAAGCCGGAGATGCGGCAGACGACATCGATACGCGGGCGTCCGAGCTCCTCCAGCGGGATCACCTCGATGCGGTCGACGCGCCGGCTCTCGCCCTGCCAGACGGGCCGGGCCCCGATCAGCGCGAGCACCTGTGCGATGTCCTCGCCCGAGGTACGCATGGCGGCGGTGCCCCAGATCGAGAGGCCGACAGATCCAGGGACACGACCATCGTCCGCGAGCGCGCGCTCGACGACTGCGGCGGCCAGATCCTGCCCGACGATCCACGCCGTCGGCGTGGGCAGCGAGCGCGGGTCAATCGCGTAGAAGTTGCGGCCCGTGGGCAGGGCGTGCGCCATCCCGCGCGTCAGCGCGCCGCTCGGGCCCGGGCGGACGTACCGGCCCTCGAGGGCATCGAGGATGTGTGCGAGTTCGTCGTCGGTCTGGCGGAGTCCCGGAATGAGGCGTTCACAGACGAGCGCCAGTGCGGCCCGGACCTCCGGGACGCCGTCCGCGACCGGAACCGCGCCGAGGACCTCCGCGAGGACACTGTCGATCACATTGGGCGAGTAGTCGTGCCCGGCCAGTCGTTCGAGGAGTGCCCGTGCGACCGAGTCGAGCGCTCCCAGCGCGTCCGCGCCGTCGTTCAGGTGCGCCCGCCCGCTGGCCCCGGCAAGAGCCGGGAGTGGTGTCACCAGACGCGTGCCTGGCGCGGCGAGCACGGCGTCGACGTCCACCGCGTAGACACGCGCGAGCGCCTCGCGGAGGCTCGGTGTGGAGCCGTTCCGCAGGCGGACGAGCATGAGCAGCGTGTCGATGAGGGCCTCGCCCTCCGGCGGCAGGCCCAGCGTGTGGAAGCCCTCCCGCAGCGGCGCCGTGCCGACCTCGTGCGTGTAGGTATGCACCGCCTCCACGAGGTGGGCGAAGTCCGTGCCGGAAAGATCCGAGATCGAGTACGGGACGCCGTCCGCGTGCTCGCGGACGTCCCACTCGTGGACGTGATCCTCCGCGGCGTCGGCGTTCAGGAGTGCTTCGAGTTCGGTGTCGAGGTGGGCCGACCGCAGCAGGTCCCAGATCTGCTTCTGGAGCACCGGGAGCTTGGCGGGGTCGGTCCGCTCGATCAGGTAGTACTCGTCGACGAGCCGATCGAGTTGGTCGAGATCGCCATACGCCTCGGCGGTCGTCAGCGCCGGCGGGAGGTGGTCGATGATGGTGGCGTGGATGCGCCGCTTCGCGGCAGCGCCCTCGCCGGGCCCGTCGATGATGAACGGGTAGACGACCGGAAGGTCGCCGAGGAAGAGGTCCGGGTAGCAGTCATCGGCGAGCCCGATGCCCTTGCCCGGGAGCCACTCGAGCGAACCGTGCTTCCCCATCTGCACGATGGCATCCGCCCCAAACCCGCCGTCCCCCGACGGCTCCGCGAGCCATCGATAGAGCGCGTGGTAGGGGTAGGGAGGCGGCAGGTCTGGCTTGTGCATGATCGCCGTCTTGTCCATGCCGTAGCCGCGCGGGGGCTGGATCGCGACGAATACGTTCCCGAATCGCAGACCGGGCAGAGCGAGCGCTCCCGTGCGGTCGACGTAGGGCTCACCCGGCGGCTCGCCCCACTGGAGGCGCATCTCCGCCTGACGGTGCTCCGGCAACGCCGCAAACCATTCGCGGTAGCGCGCGGGGGTGACGTGCACGGGCGCCCCGGCGAGCTGCTCCTCCGTGAGGTAGTCGGCGTCGTAGTGGCCGCGCTCGGTGAGCATCGCCATCAGCGCGTCGGGATCGGGCGGCAGGGCGTCGACCTCGTAACCGGCATCCGCCATCCGGTGGAGCAGTGCGAGGACCGAGGCGGGCGAGTCCAGGCCGACGGCGTTCGCGAGGCGCGCCGCCTTCGCGTGGTGGTTCGTGACCATGATCGCGATGCGCTTCTCCGCGTTCGACGTCCGTCGCAGCCGGGCGAGGCGGAGAGCGATGCCCATGATGCGCTCCGCGCGGTCGCGAGGGAGTTGCCGGCGCACCACCGGCGTCCCCGCAGCTGCGGAATGCGCATCGCTGCGCTCCTTGAACGAGGCGGGGACCGTGATGATCCGGCCGTCGAGCTCGGGGATGGCGACGTTCATGGCCACGTCCAGCGGCGGTAGGCCGCCCTCCGACTCGCGCCATCGCTCGACCGACAGCGAGGCGTTCATCGCCTGGAGCTGGGGGATGCCGAGCCGGTCCAGCACCTCGACCGCCCACTCGCCCTCGTGCCGGTCGTCCATCGAGGAGGACCCCATCGCGAACGCCATCGTGTTCACCACGGCATCGACGGTCGGTGTGCCGTCCTCCACGAAGAACCGGAAGGCCGCGGGGAGGCCGTCCGCGTCGGGCTCGTCCTTGAGCGAGTACGCATAGACCGGCAGCACGTTGAGGCCGCGCGCCTCGCCGGCCTCGACGAGCGTGTCGACGAAGTCGGTGTCGCCGGAGAACCAGTACGAGCGGTAGAACGTGACGCCGACGGTCGGACGGGCGGGGTCGGCCAGCGCGCGCCAGTCCTCGATGCGACCCGACGGCACGCGCGGATGGTAGACGCCCGCACGCGGCTGTTCGGCGGGGTCGTCGTAGCCGATGCCGGTCGCGAGGAGGTGGTCGCAGAGGAAGTACAGGCACTGGCGGTAGTTCTCGAGGCCACCGAGCTGCAGGTAGGCGCGGGCGGCGTGCGCGATCGGGGCGCCCGCGTTCGAGTAGTTCGTCAGCTCCGGGTCGAGGTCGTCGATGCCCGGCATCGCGACCAGCCACGCCGCCTCTTCCTCGACGAGGCGGGCCAGCCGCTCGAAGCCGGGCAGGCTCTTCGCGCCGCCGTGCAGCTTCACCAGCACGACCTCCGCGCCGCGTACGGTCGCCTCGAAGAAGGCCGCCGCGTCCGCTTCGTCCTGGAGGTGCCCGACGTTGTACACGCGCACGTTCGGCACCTGCGGGTCGAGGTCCTCGGCGATGGCGGAGACTGCGAGGACATCCGTGTCGGAGTGGGTGAGGAAGACGATACCGCCGCTCGCTGCGGTCAACGGCCGCGCCTCGACCGCACGCTCGGCAGGCTCGATCTCGATGCCCTTGCCGTCGTTCCGGAAGGCGGAGAACGCCAGGTCGCGCAAGGCTGGCGGAGGCGGCAGGTACCGCTCTGCCTCGATCATCGTCTCGATGTAGTCGTAGAGGTCGATGATCCGCTGCTCGGTGTTCATCGAGTGGAAGAACGTGGTCGTGCCCTCGAACAGCAGCATGGAGACGTTCGCGAGCGGGCACGGCCCGAGGCAGCCACCCATGTTGAGATGGACCTGGTTGCGGATCCGGCGACGCTCCCACTCCTCGTGGTAGAGCTCGTAGTGCCCGGGCGGCTTGCCCTCGGACTCGAGTCCACAGCAGCAGCCGTAGCGGCAGACGAACAACTGCCCCATCTGCCGGTTGACGTTGACCAGCTTGCCGTCCGCGCGCGTGACGACGTTGCGCGCGCGTCGTGCGCCGCCACTTCCGGTGTGCAGTTCCAGGGGACGGGGCGATGGATCGAGGCGATCCCCAGGCGAGGCCGAGAGGTGTTCGTCGGACACAGCAAACCCCTTCCGTCGGGGAAGGGGCGTCACGCGGCAAGGCTCGCCGTCGTGCCGGTCACCCGTCTCCCGCGGGTCGGACACTGACCTTGACTCGGCGACCTGGCTTACCACCGACCGGGTGGATCACAGTTGCGGGACAGCGCCGGATTCGCACCGGCTTCGCGAGCAAGACCAAGCCGGACGGTACCACCCTGCGCGTGATGGCACACCTGGCATCTCGAATCTCGCGGTTGACGGCAACCCGAGCGGCGTGGTTGATTCGCTGCACCGCAGTGACGGGAACCCGGTGAAAGACCGGGGCTGTCCTCGCAACTGTAACCGGGGAGCCACCCCACACACGGCCACTGGGCTTCGGCCTGGGAAGGCGTGGGGGAGGCGGAGATCCGGAAGCCAGGAGACCGGCTGCGGGTTTGTCCACGAAGGATGGAAAGGACCCCGGCCATGCTGGCATGGATCGCGGTTGGCGTGCGCGCCAACCGTCTGCTGCTGTCTGCGTTCGCCTTGATTGCGCTGGTCACACTCGTCGCCTGTAGCGACGACGCAGAGGTGACGCCGACCACCACCGCTTCAGTCACCCGCACGACGGCAACGCCGGACGCAACTGAGACCACGGTGACATCCGCGCCCATCAGCCTGATGAACTGTGGCTACGAGGTGGTCCTCACGGCCCCGCCGCAGCGGGCGGTCTCGATGAACCAGGGTGCGACCGAGATCATGCTGGCGCTCGGTCTTGAGGACCGCATGGTCGGCACGGCGTACCTCGACGACGCGGTGCACCCGGACTACGCCGAGGCGTACGCGTCCGTACCGGTGCTTTCTGACGAGTACCCCTCGCGCGAGGTCCTGCTCGGCGAGGAACCGGACTTCGTCTACGGCTCCTACTCGAGCTCGTTCGGTGACGAGGCGGCTGGCTCGCGCGAGTCGCTCGCCGAACTGGGGATCGGCTCGTACGTATCCGGCGCTGCCTGCGCCGACCGCTCGCTTCGGCCAGAGCAGGTGACGTTCGAGACGGTCTTCGCGGAGATCATGGACATCGGCCAGATCTTCGGCGTCGAGGACCGGGCGGAGGCGCTCGTCTCGGACCTGCAGGCCCAGCTGGGCGAGGCCTCCTCCGCGGCGACGGTTGCCGAAGGGATGACCGTCGCCTGGTACGACGGCGGCACCGAGGCTCCCATGATGGGCGTCTGCTGCGGCGCACCGGGGATGGTCATCGATGCCCTCGGGGGCACGAACGCCTTCGAGGACGTCGCCGGCTCCTGGGTGGAAGTCTCCTGGGAAGAGTTCGTCGCCGCGGATCCCGACTTCATCGTCCTCGTGGATGCGTCGTGGGACCTCGCGGCGGACAAGCAGGCGTTCCTCGCGCAGCACCCGGCGACCAGCACCATGGCGGCCGTCCAGGGCGAGCGCTACGGCAGCGTCCCGTTCTCAGCGTCCACGCCCGGTATCCGGAACGTCTCCGCGGTCATCGACCTCGCGGCTGCGCTCCGTGCTCTCTCCGACTAGCCGTCGTCAGGCGACGGGGGTGGGAGGAATGCTCCTCCCGCTGATCCTCCTCCTCGGCCTGATCGTGTCGGTTCCCCTCGCCGTCACGATCGGGCCGGTCGACCTCGCCGCGCGTGACGTGTGGGCGGTCATCCTCGATCGTCTCGGCCTCGCTGGCCCGTCCGGGCTGTCGGCGCCGCAGGAAGCGATCGTCTGGGAGCTGCGGCTGCCGCGCGTCTTCCTCGCCGCGCTCGTCGGAGCGGGACTCGCCACGATCGGTGCGCTCATGCAGGCGGTGATCCGTAACCCGCTCGCCGACCCCTACCTGCTGGGCATCTCGGCCGGAGCCTCGGTGGGGGCGGTCGCCGTCGTGTTCCTCGGGATCGGCGTGGGGACGCTCGCGCTCTCCGGCGGTGCGTTCCTCGGGGCACTGCTCTCCTTCCTGCTCGTGCTGCTGCTGGCCAGTGGGCTCACGACACAGCTCGTCCCGTCCCGGACGGTGCTCGCGGGCGTCGCCATCGCCTATCTCGCCTCGGCGGTGACCTCGCTCATCACGATCACATCGGCCGACGCCCAGGCGATTCGCAGCCTGATGTTCTGGCTGCTGGGGACGCTCGCCGGCGCCACGTGGCGGGACATGCCGATCGCGGTTGGCGCCGTCGGCCTCGTGGTCGTCGCTGGCGCGGCGCATGCGCGCGCGCTCAACGCCTTCGTCTTCGGCGACGAGTCCGCAGCCTCGCTGGGCGTGAGCGTGGAGCGCACGAGGTGGCTCCTGCTGTCGGCCATGGCCGTCGGAACGGGCGCACTCGTCGCCCTCAGTGGTGCTATTGGCTTTGTCGGGCTCGTCTTGCCGCACGCGACGCGCTTCATCGTGGGCCACGACCACCGGCGGCTCATCCCGACGGTCGCCCTCGCCGGGGCGCTGTTCCTCGTGTGGGTGGACACGCTCGGGCGCGTGTTGTTCGCACCCAGCGAGGTCCCCGTCGGCGTGCTCACCGCGCTGATCGGCGTACCGGCGTTCGCCTGGCTGCTGTGGCGGAGGCGGTTCACATGACCGGCTCCACTTCAGGTCCATGGGGCATGGGGCGATCCGACTCCGAGGGTGCTGCTCACCACCGGTATCCGAACGCCCACCGCCCGCACGAGATGCAGTCGGCGCCATGCCGACGCCGCGCGAACTGCCGCACTTGCGTGAATCCGAAAGGGACGCTCTTGTCCACCTTCATTGAATCAGCGCGATCGCGCCGTCTCCGTTGGTCCGTACTGTTGGTGCTGGCCGGCCTGTTGCTACTCACCGCGTGCGACTCAGACGGCAGCGAGCAGCCCACAGCGACACCCACAGCGACAACGACGGCTACGGCCACGGCCACCACGAATGCGACCGACACGACGGATCCTGCGTCGCAGCGCATGTTCCATCGCACGGTGATGGATGCACGAGGGATCGAGGTCACCTTCAGTGTCGAGCCGGAGGCCATCGCGGTCCTCAACCTCCCCGCACTCGGCGACCCGTTGCTGACCCTCGGCTACGAGATCCTCGCGGCGCCGGGAGCAAGTGCCGTCGATCAGTACCGCTACCTGCCGGAGGGTGCTCTTGCGGACACGGTCGACATCGGTACGAGTCGCGAGATCGACCTCGAAGCGCTGGCGGCGGCGGCCCCCGAGCTCATCATCGCCACGGATCAGAACGCGGAGATCTACGACCAGCTCGATGCGATCGCTCCGACCTACGTCGTCAGTACCGCGGACATCGGCACCGACCGTTGGACGATCATCGAGCAGCTCGCGGATGCGCTCGGCGGCGAGGACGAACTGGCCGCCTATCGCGCCGACTACGTGGCACGCGTGGCTGAACTCCGCCCGCACTTCGATGGCCACACGCTCTCGTTCGCCCGACTCGTGCCGGACGCGCTGCTCACGTACCACGAGCACAGCCCGATCGGCGTCGTGCTGGAGGAGATCGGGTTCGACGTGACGGAGGCTGAGGCCGGAGCGGGGACGCCATCCGGCGGGGAGAACTACATCGTGGAGTTGAGTGCGGAACAGGTGGGCCAGCTCACCGGCGAGTACCTCATCGTCTACAACCAAAACCTGGCGAGTGATGAAGCGCGCGCGCTCCTGGAGACGGACGTGTGGCAGGCGGTGCCCGCGGTGGCGGCGGGGCGGTACGTGATCATCGACACATCCGAGACCGACTTTCTGCTCCTGCCGTGGGGCCGGTACGGCACGATGCATGACCTCGACGTGCTCGAAGACCTGCTGGTCCCGTTGGTGCAGCAGTGACCGACAGCGCCGTCGCCGAGGTCGTGGGCCGCCTCAACGCAGGCAGCCGGCGCCGCTACTCGCTCGGGCAGGCGAGTGGCGACGGCTGGCACTCGGTCCAGGAGATCGCCAGCGATCGGTCGATCCTCGACGGCTGGCACCAGACCATCCTGGAGCGTCGCGTCGATGGGCGCCCTGCGGTGGCCGCTGCTGGGCTTGCCGGACAGCTCTCGGCGTGGCTCGCCGAGGTGACGGTGATCCCACTCGTGTCCGAGGGGCGCAGCTTCGTGATCCAGCCCGCGGATGTCACGCTTCACTGGAATGCGGATGGCTGGGTTGATGCCGCGTCGCTCGGCTCGCCCGCGCTCGTCGAGGCGGACCGGCTCCCGGAGGCCGCACGGGGGATCGCTGAGGTGGCTCGTCCGCTCCTAGAAGCCCGCCCCTCCCAGGGGCGGTTCGGACGGCTGGCCGCGTGGGGGATGCTCGCCGACTCCATCCTCGGACAGGCAGCCGGGTGGGCTCGCCAGCACGGCAGCGACAGCCATGCCGCCTGCGGCCTCGGTACCCGGCTGCTGGACCTGGTGGAGCAGGCGTCTGGCGTGCGGCTGCGCTCGCGAGTCGAAGCGTACGAGCTGGATGGTGGCGAGGTGGCGGTGCCGATCAGAAGCACGTGCTGCCTCATCTACCAGGTGCGAGAGCGACCGGAATCCTCCATCGACGGGTACTGCGACACCTGCCCACTCATCTCCGACGCCGATCGTGTCGGACCGGTCCTGGAGGGTCTGCGGGAAGAGCAACGGCTTGTGGCTGAAGGCTCGGCGAGTCAGCGGAGCCCGCGGTCGTGAGCGTGGAGGCATTCGCGCGGTGGCTGGGGCGGAGGCGGCTCACATGACCGTCTCCCTCGAGGCGCGAGCGATCACCTCGGCCATTGGCGAGAAGATCCTCGTCGACACCGTCTCCGTGTGCGTTGCCCCCGGTGAGTTCGTCGGCATCGTCGGCCCCAACGGTGCGGGGAAGACGAGCCTGCTGCGCTGCCTCGGAGCGCTTCGGAAGCCGACCGCGGGCACGGTGCTCCTCGACGGGCGGGAGCTCTCCCGTTGGCCTCGGAAGGCCCTGGCCCGCACGATGGCGTTCGTGCAGCAGGAGAACGCCGCGGACACGGACATCACCGTCCGCGACGCCGTGATGCTGGGGCGCATCCCCCACAAGGGCATGTTCGACCGGGACACGGCCGCCGACCATGCGCTGGCCACGGCCGCGCTCGCACGCGTGGGCCTGGAGGGGTGGGAGGGCCGTCGCTGGCACACGCTCTCCGGTGGCGAGAAGCAACGGGTGCACCTGGCCCGCGCGATCGTGCAGGAGCCCGAGGTGCTGCTCCTGGACGAACCGACGAACCACCTGGACGTGAAGTCCAGCTCCAGATGCTGGCCTTCATCCGCTCGCTAGGCCTGACGACCATCGCCGTCCTGCACGACCTCAACCTCGCCGCGCTGTTCTGCGACCGGATCGTCGTCATGCAGAGCGCGAGGCTCGTGGCGGATGGCCTCCCCGAGGACGTGCTGACGGCTCGCCTCCTGCTCGATGTCTTCGGGACAGAGGCAGAGGTCGTCCGCCATGAGCGCACTGGTCGCCCCAGCGTCAGTTACATCCGTGCGGCTGCGGTGGAGCAGGCATGAGGACGATCGCACTCGGCCTTCGCACTGCTTGACGCCGCTGCCGGCGAACCGCCGAACGCCGCTCACCCCGTCGGCTCGGACGGCTCGCTTCGCCATGCGGGACCATGCGCCTGCTGACCCGTCGGACCGCCTGTTCTGTGTGTGACACCGTTGGCGCACGTCAAACATTGTTCCCGCGCTCTCCGTTCGCGGACAGGAGATCGCTCCAGCGCACCCTCCGCTCCCCATGTCTGGACAACCCGCGCAGCTGAACAGGTCCAGCAAGCACGAGCACGATCAACGCCATGAGCATGACGCCGGTGCTCACCACGGGGGCGATCATGCCTGAGGCTGCTTCCGACGCGCTGATGGTGTTGAAGAGGCCATGCCAGAGCGCTACCGCAAGCAAGCCGGCGGCGGTGCTGTTGTACAGCCACGTGAGCAACACGGCGCCGAGGGCCAGGCCCGACGTCCAGCCGACGAGCGTGAACACCGTCATGTCCCGAAAGTCGGGGTTCTCGAAGAACGACGGCACGTGCCAGGCCACCCAACCGACGACGAGGATCGCCGTTGCGGACAGCGCGCGGTGCGACTGCTGGAGACGAGGCAGCACGAAGCCACGCCAGCCCGTCTCTTCGCCGATCCCGAACGTGAGCACCTGCGCCAGGGCCGTGAGTGGCAGCCCGATCGCCGGGAGATTGTTCGCCTTCGTCACCTCGGAATAGGCGGGCCAACCGCCCTCGGCGATTCGCTCGGCGACCAGGCCGACCGCGAACATCGCCAGCAGGCTTACGAACGCCAGCACGGCGTAGGGAGAGCGGAGCTTCGACGGGTCGTACTGAGTGAGCAGTGCTCGAGTGCCCGCGCGCCCGTCCACGAGCGCCACCACGATGAAGGCCGCCGCGACCGGCCCCGCAGCGCCGGTGTAATGCCACCACTCCGGCACGTCGCGCGCCCACCAGTCCTGCTCGGTTGCGACGCGCGGCAGCCAGAGCGTCCATGTGATCCCGAACGCCAGCGTGTAGTAGGCAGGCAGCGGGTGACGTCGTATCACGGTGGCCTCCCTATCCCGCTCATTGTCCGGTGTTTTGGATCACGCTCGCCTTCGCGGCGCTGGCGTGGCGGTGGGCGAGGACTTCACAGTCTCGCGCCGCGACGTAGGGCTGAGCCGCGGCGGCGCTGGACCGGCGACCGCGAGGGGCGAGCGAACGCCTCCGTGTGTTCGCCCATGGAACACACCGATCGCACGTGCCGGTAACAACATGCCTCGGTCAGCCCTCGAAGCACCTCCTGAGGGGCTGGGCCCCTAGCTTCGCACCGGGAAGTAGACGTCGGTGCGCCACCTGGCGGGATCGGGCTCGTCCTGCGGGTCCGTGAAGTAGACCTCCCAGGGCGGTCCCGCGACTTCGCGGCCGTGCTCAGCGCACCACGTCTGCAGTGCTTCGTACGCCGGCGCAATTCCCTCGTAGGGGCCGAGGTATGTGAGCGTGGCGGCCGGACCTCCTGGCAGCGACGACGCAACGACAAGATCGTCCGCCGCGGTGAACGGCGTCGCGACCGGCCAGCCGATCTCGATCTCCATCCCGTCGCCTTCCATCGCG
>JALOAM010000088.1 GCA_023228765.1 Dehalococcoidia bacterium | reverse complement strand
CATGACGGAGTCCGCCATGGTCAGGGCGTCCGTGTAGCGCAGGTCCATCTCGTGCTGGCTGGGAGCGACCTCGTGGTGGCTCAGCGCCACGCCGATGCCCATGTCCTCCAGCATCAGGACCGTGTCACGGCGCAGGTCGGAGCCGCTGTCGGCGGCGGTGAGGTCGAAGTAGCCGCCGGTGTCCAGCGGTTCCGGGTGCTTCGCGTCCTTGAAGTAGAAGTACTCGATCTCGGGCGAGACGTAGGCGGTGTATCCGTTGCTCGCGGCCTTCGCCAGCACGTGCTTGAGCACCCGCCGAGGATCGCCCTCGTACGGTTCGCTGCTGGGCCGGACCACGTCACAGAACATGCGCGCCACCGCCTGGCTGCGCGGGCGCCAGCCGAGGAGCTGGAACGTGCCGGGATCTGGCAGGGCGATCATGTCCGTCTCGCCGTGGCGCGCGTACCCCGCGATCGCCCCCCCGTCGAACGTCACGCCATCCTCGAGCGCGTGTTCGAGCTCCTCGATGGTGATGGCGACGGACTTGAGGGTGCCCAGGATGTCCGAGAACCAGAGGCGGATGAACTTCACGTCGTGGTCGCGGCACGCCTGGATGACGTGCTGATGCGACGAGGAGTCGCGAGCGGGCTCGAACGGTTCGTGGACCATGCGCCGGATCGTAGCCCGAGAGGTGTTTCTGGACTGTTTCACGCTGCCATCGAGGACCTCGGACGGTGCGAGGTCTGACAGCGCCCGGACATGCGAGCGAAACACCAGACACGAGAGCTTCACGATCGCGACGCCGACGCGAAACGCGCCGCCGACACACTCGGGCGAGGGAAGCCGGGGCAGGCCTCGAGGGTAGAAGACGCCGATGATCCGAGCCGGAGATCTCCTCATCGACCGCGAGCGGTACCTGGTGACCGTCCAGGGCGAGCCGGTGCAGCTGACCTTCATGGAGTTCAACGCCCTCTGGGCGATCGTGGTCCAGTCCGGCCGCGTGGTGACCTACGACGCGCTCGCCGAGGCGCTCTGGGGGCGCCCGGTGCCCCACGCGCGGCGCCGCCTCGCCGTCATTGTGTCGCGCGTCCGCAGCAAGCTCGGCGAGGCGGCCGACGTCATCGACACGGTGACGAGGGTGGGCTACCGGCTGGCGCCGGTGATTGCTGACTGACCACTGGCATCTCCTCCCACCGCCTCCCTCGCTGCTGTCTTGAACCCGCGCTAAATTGGCGCATGGACTTCCATCGCCTCCTCGCTGACCGGACCGAGCGGATGGAGGCGAGCGCGATCCGCGAGATCCTGAAGGTCGCCTCGCAGCCCGAGGTGGTCTCGCTCGCGGGAGGGCTACCCGCCGCGGAGTCGTTCCCCCTCGACCTGCTGCCGGGGCTGCTCGACGCGGTCGTGCGGAAGTACGGCGCGGCCTCGCTGCAGTACGACGCGAGCGAGGGGTTCATGCCCCTGCGCGAGGCGCTCCTCCCGCACCTTGCCGCGCGCGGCGTGACGACCACGGTTGACCAGGTGCTGATCACCAGTGGGTCACAGGGCGCCCTCGACGGGATTGGGAAGACGTTCCTGTCGCCGGGGGACATCGTCGCCGTGGAGGCGCCGACCTACCTCGGCGCGCTGCAGGCGTTCACTCCGTATCAGCCGAGGTACGCGCAGGTGGAGGCGGACGACGACGGCCTGGTGCCCGCGTCGCTCGATGCGGTGCTCTCCGCGGGCGGCGTCAAGCTGATCTACGCCGTGCCCACGTTCCAGAACCCGACCGGGCGCACGCTCTCGATCGAGCGGCGGCACCGGGTTGCCGAGATCCTCCGGCGGCACGACGCGCTCCTCGTCGAGGACGATCCGTACTCCGACCTGCGCTACGTGGGTGAGCGGGTGCCGCCGATCCACAGCCTGGCGCCCGACCACGTCATATACCTCACCACGCTCTCGAAGACGTTCTCACCCGGGCTCCGCCTCGGCGTCTGCGTCGCCTCGCCGGAGGCGTTCCGCTGGCTGGTCATCGCCCGGCAGGGCGTGGACCTGCACACGGGCACGCTCGGCCAGGCACTGGCATCCGAGTACCTCGCAGGCGGCTACCTCGACGAGCGGTTGCCCGGCATCGTCGAGTTCTATCGCCCTCGTCGGGAGGCGATGCTGACCACGCTGGAGCGCACGATGCCCGAAGGCGTCCGTTGGACGCAGCCGGAGGGCGGGATGTTCATCTGGGTGACCGGCCCCGCCGGCCTCGACGCTGACCGCCTCTACGAGGCCACCCTCGCGCGCGGAGTCGCGTTCGTGCCCGGGCGGCACTTCTACGCGGACGCCCCGCCTCACGATGGGGGCGGGCTGCCCGCGGACGCCACGTCCACGTTCCGCATGAACTTCACTGCCGCCGAGCCTGCCGTCATCGAACGCGCCGTCGAGGTCATCGCCGAAGCCATGCACGAGGCGCTCCGTGCGCAGGCGTCCTCCTAGCCCCGCCTTAACCCCGCTGTCGCCATGCTCGGCGTCTCCGCGCCCCGTAGCGGTCGCGACGCATTCTTGAAATACAAGCGAAGGATGATGCTCACCTCGAACCGTCCGAGGATCGGGTGCGGTCGGCGCACGAGTTCGAGCGAGTCATGTCTGCGCTCTCGTGAGTGCGCCAGTGGTGAGGGATAGACTCCGCCCATGCAGCGCATCCTGATCTTGACTCAGGATCCCGCCACTGCGCGTGTCGTGGAGTCCGTCGCCCGCGTGGACGGCCGCGTCGTGCGCGCCGAGGGCACCGCGGAGCGTTGCCTGGTGGCGGTGCGTGAGTGGCGTCCGTCGCTCGTGATCGTGGACACCGGCATCGGCATGACCAGCGGGGGGCTCGCCGCGATCCTCCGCGACGAGGCGGTGCAGGACACCGCCGCCGTCATGGTCATCGCGCCATCCTCGCAACTCGGGCTCCTCGGCCCCAGCGTGCGCGTGGACGACTTCGCCACGACACCCCTCGACGAGGACGAGTTGCGCCTGAGGATGTCGCGGCTCATCTGGGCGCAGAGCGGGGCGGAGGACGGCTCTGTGATCCGCCACGGCTCCCTCCTCATCGACCTCGAACGGTACAAGGTCACCGTGGACGGCCAGGTCGTCGACCTGACCTACAAGGAGTACGAGCTCCTGCGCTTTCTCGCCTCCAACCCCGGCAAGCCCTTCACCCGCGAGGCCCTGCTCAACCAGGTCTGGGGCTACGACTACTACGGCGGCTCTCGCACCGTGGACGTCCACGTCCGTCGCATCCGCTCGAAAATCGAACAGCGCGAGCAGTTCATCGACACGGTCCGCAACGTCGGCTACCGCTTCGTCGAGGTCGCCGGGCGGCGGTAGCAGTCTCCTCACCCGCTGCGTCCCCCTCCCCTCTGCCTCTGCCTCCGGCCCCCTCTCCCGGTTCCGGGAGAGGGTTGGGGTGAGGGCCGACTGAGGATCGCGACCCCGCCGCCGGACATCGTGCAGGACCATCAGTCCTCACTCCGAGGTCGGGCTCGCGGAGTCCTCCAGCGCGCGTCTACTTCTCGTCAGGAAACGTTGCTACGATCGGCGGCGCGCGACGGGGGTGCGCTGGCGGGGCCGATCCGGCCCTGCTGGGGTGTCTGGTCGCGCCACGCGCTGACCGAGGACCGCCCCCATGCACGTCGTCAACACGACTGACCTGACGAAGATCTACGACAACCGGTACATCGCCCTCAACGCGCTGAACCTGCGCGTCGAGAAGGGGCAGGTGTTCGGGCTGGTCGGGCCGAACGGGGCGGGCAAGTCCACCACGTTCCGCTTGCTGCTGGGGCTGCAGAAGGCCACGGCGGGACAGCTGCAGGTCTTTGGCGAGCAGATGAGCGCGGACCGCGCGGACCTCCGGCGGCGGATCGGCTACCTGCCGACGAACCCGACGTTCCCGAAGCACATGACCCCGATCGCGTT
The DNA here is from genome assembly GCA_023228765.1 of Dehalococcoidia bacterium. Classification (GTDB taxonomy): domain Bacteria; phylum Chloroflexota; class Dehalococcoidia; order UBA2979; family UBA2979; genus W-Chloroflexi-9. The sequence continues at coordinate 8,871 of JALOAM010000088.1, read as the reverse complement.
CCTGCAGTTCGTGGGGTCCGTCCTCGGCATGCCGAAAGACCGTACGAAGATCCAGCTCACTCGGCTGTTGCAGGCCGTGGACCTGGCGGCGGCGGCGTCCCAGCCCGTCCGAGGGTTCTCCACCGGCATGCTCACGCGCCTCGGCATTGCAGCGGCGCTGATGAACGACCCGGAGCTCCTGATCCTCGACGAGCCGACCTCCGGCCTCGACCCGGCCGGGCGCAAGCAGACCATCGAGCTCATCCGCGAGCTGTCCGGACGAGACCGCACGATCATCATCGCGACGCACATCCTGACCGACGTGGAGCGCGTCTGCACGGACGTCGGCATCATCTCCGCCGGGCGTCTCATCTACTCCGGCCCCATGGCGGACATGCGCCGCCTCGCGCGGCAGGGCACGATCGCCGTGGAGATCGAGGGCAACACGACCGCCTTCGAGCAGGAGTTGCACACGCTCGACGACTTCGGGTCGGTCCGCTACGAGCGGATCGGGTCCGAGTTCCGCATCACCTTCCTCGGCACGCAGGGGCTGAACGAGTACCTCCACCGCGTGCTCCAGCTGATCGACCGCACCGGCGTGGAGCTGCTCCACGTCGACACGGGCTCCGACGAGATCGAAGAGGCGTTCCTCCGCCGGCTGGAGGACGACCGCACCCGCGGGTTCCTCCGTGCGGCGGCGTGGGCCGCGGCGCTTGAGGGCGCCGGCAGCGAGCGGAAGGAGGAGGCGGATGCAGGCATTCCTGGCCATCCTTCGGTATGACCTGATGCAGCTGACCCAGTCCTGGGTCTCCCGGATCTGGGTGCCGTTGCTCATCGCGCCCGCGTTCTTCCTGGTGATCGTCGCCTCCACGGAGGACGAGCTCGCCTCGGAGACGCTCGCGGCTTACCTCGTCGCGGTGCTGATGCCGCTGTCCGCGCTCGCCGTCGCGGTGCTGACCGCCGGGGCGATCGCCGGCGAGGCGCAGATCATCGCGGACGGGATCCTCAGCCGGTCCGTGACGCGGACGGAGTTCGTGTCTGCGAAGATCGTTGCGCGGCTCGGCTTCACCATGGCGATCTACTTCCTCGTGATGGTGCCGTTCTCCTACCTCATCGTGCGCTACTCGGAGGCGGACATCTCGTACACCGGGCTGCTGGTGGCACTGTTCACGGGGGCGCTGCTGCTCACGTTCCTCGGCGCGCTGGGGCTGACGCTGTCCACGGTGATGACCAACGTCATGGTCTCGGTCCTAGTGCTGCTGTTCGTGGTGCTGATCTCCGGGCTGCTGCTGCAGTTCCTCGGTCTCTCCTGGATGAGCACGACGGCAGTCCTGACGAGGCTCGCCCCGACCATCCGAGGCGAGACCGCGGGGTGGGACACTTTCCGCGTGGTCTTCGTCTTCTCCGGCCTGACGGCGGTCTCCGTCCTGACTACGTACTCAGTCTTCAGGCAGCGCGACCTCTAACCCCGCTCCTCGTCCCCTGCTGCGACGCTTCCGCAACCCGGCCCACGGCCGGGTTGTGGCACCCTGCCCCCAGGGGGTGAGGTGCACCCACGGGACGAGGGCAGCATGAGCGAGCCGCGAGGCTTCGGCGGGCTGTATCGCAAGGACGTGGAGCAGGTCGACCTCGGTGAGCACGCCGGGTACCGCCTGCGCGCCCGCGTGGAGCATCGGACGGTGCGTGTCGCCCTCGGGAGCGCGGGGACGGGGAGCGTCACGTTCGGCCAGCGCCGCGCGAGGGCGCTCGAGGTCGCGGTCGCCGGTGCGCCCCCTGGCGCATCGTTCGAGCTGGTGCTGCCGCGGCCCACTGACCCCCGGATGCGCCTCGCATGGCGCACCGCCGCTGTCGCCGTCCTCGGCTGGGCCGTCCTGCAGATCGCTGCCCGCACCCGCCGGTAGCGGAAGGAGATTCCGATGAACGACACCACTGCTCGCCCGAGTACCGCGACCCCGAGCATCAGCGCCCCGAGTGCCCTTGACCAGCTCGCTCGGCTCCCGGAGTTTGCGGGTGCCTCCGCGTGCTTCGGCGAGCCGGTCAGCGCAGGCGAGCGCACGGTGATCCCCGTGGCGGAGGTGCACTACGGCCTTGGCTTCGCGTGGGGTGGCGGCTCGGACGCCAGCAGCAGCGGCACGGGCGGTGGCGCCGGAGGCGGCGCACGCAGTCGAGCGGTCGCGGTGATCGAGGTGTCCCCAGACTCCGTCCGCGTCCTCCCGATCGAGGATTACACCGCGATCCGTCTCGCCTCCATCGCCTTCGTGGGAGCGACGGCCGCGATCATGGCGCGCATGTTCCTCAAGCTGATCCGAGGGTAGCGGCGAGCCCTGCCTGGCAGCCCTCGATCGGTCGGGACGCTAGTTCAGGCGCCGGACAGCCTTGCCGAACATCGTGAGCAGCGAGAGCAGGACGAGGGCCACCGCGATGTGGAGGCCGACGCCCCAACGGATGCCGATCGCCTCGATCAGGAAGCCCATCGACAGCGCGCCGAGCGGCGAGAGGCCTCCCGCGACCTGGAGCGAGGCCATCCCGCGCCCTCGCATGTCGTTGCGGACGAGGATCTGGAATAGCGTCTGGTTGAGGGCGGACGCGACGCCGAAGAAGAGGCCGGCGACCGCCACGGCGAGCATCGCGAGCAGGAGGAACTGCGCCTGCGTGAACGCGATCAGGAACACCATGTAGCCGAGGAAGCCGATCTGCATGATCAGGCCTCGGCGGCGCAGGTTCGGCAGCCACGCCAGCGCCAGCAGCCCGAAGATCGAGCCCACCGCGATCATCGCGATCAGCAGGCCGTATCCCAGGGCGCCGGCATTGAACACGCGCTCCGCGAACACGGGCATGAACGACACGTACGGGTAGACGAACAGCGCCGTGACCGCGTTCAGCAGCAACAACTGCCGGAGGTCCGCCTCCCGTGCGAGGTAGGCGAACCCCTTGAAGATGAGTGGGATCGGGTTGCCTCGGCTGTCCTCGTTCGTCTGCTCGCGCGGGGAGAGCATCACCGTGAGGCCGCTCGCGATGAGCCGGACCACGGCCACGGTGATGAACGCGGCGGACACGTCCCACGCGGCGATGAGCCCCGCCAGGGGTGGGCCGACGATGCGCGAGGCGTTCTGCGCGATCGAGGTCAACGCGATCGCGTTCGGCAGGTTCTCCGGCGTGGAGACGTCGTTCACGAACGCCTGGCGCGCCGGGTTGTTCAGCGCCTGCGTCGTCGCGCTGAGGACCGAGAACACGTAGGCGTGCCAGACCTCGGCCGTGCCGGAGATCACGAGGGCGGCGATGATCAGCGACTGCGCCGCGCCGAACAGCGTGGTCAGCAGGATGATCATCCGCCGCGAGTAGCGGTCCGCCAGCACGCCCGCGAACGGTGTGAGGAACAGGGAGAGCAGACCACCCGCGAACGCGACGCCACCCAGCTGGACGGCTGAGTCCGTCAGCAGGAAGACGAGCCAGTTGAGCCCGATCTGCTGACCCCACTGGCCGAAGCCCACAAACGCCGTGCCGTACCAGAGCAGGCGGAAGTCGCGGTCCCGGAGCGAGACGAACGGGCCACCGGTGACGGGAGGCAGGCCCGGTGTCACCTCCGCCTGTTCGGCCGTGGGTGACGGTTCCGGTTCGCGTGAGGAGGTGGACGCCATCCGCGATCTCTTCCGAAGTGGATGCCGATGATGCGCTCGCCCCTCCCTACGCACCAACAGCCTGTATGTGTCCGCTCGGTGCCACTCGGAGCGGCCTCCCTCACGCCTCCCGTTCCACCTCGGCGGGTGCGGGAGCGACGGAGGGCGGGGCGACGGGCACGGTGACGGAGCCGGGGGCGAGGGGTGGTACGGGGGGTGTGCGGATGGCCGGGATCCAGCGGACGGGGATGAACATGACCAGCGCCGAGAGGAAGCGGCCCACCATGGAGACGAGCATCGCGGCGCGGATGTCCCACGTCGCCACGATCACCGTGCCGATCACCGGGCCGATGAAGGTCGCCAGCAGGATCACGATCTGCTGCACGGAGGCGTAGCGCGGGATGTTCTCGTTCGGGGCGTACTCCATCAGCAGGTTGAAGATCGCCACGTTGTAGACGGCCCAGATGAGGCCTCCCGCGGCGAAGCCGAATGAGACGTGCCACGGGTCGCCGGCGACCAGCCAGATCGCGGGGATGATCGCCGGGAAGAACAGCACCCACTTGAACAGCCGCTCGGAGGAGAACTTCGTCACCCACATGCCGAGCAGGAACTGGCTTCCCACCGCCGCGACCTGCTCCAGCGTCGCGAGGAGCCCCACGTCCGAGACCGACCCGCCGAGGTCGCGCACGAAGTACACGAGGAGGAAGGGGCCCGTGATCATCGTGGTGGTGTTGAGCGCCAGCAGCGCCAGGAGGTAGCGGATGAAGAGCCGGTCGCGCAGGATTCCGCGCGTGGAGCCTCGCGGTCGCTCGTGCCTCGGTGGGCGTTCGGGCTCCTCGATGCGCGAGTAGGCGTACGTCGCTCCGATCCCCACGAGGAAGGAGAGCCCGAACAGCACCTGGTAGCCCTCGACGCCGCCGACCGCCCGGATGCCGAAGCCCACGAGGGGGGCTGTGAGCGCGGCCGCGACGGTGACGGCGAGCATCCGCTGCGTGACGTAGAAGCGCCTGAGGTCCAGCGGGATGATGTCGGCGAGCAGGGAGACCCAGGAGGGGTGCGAGACGTTCTGGACGAACGAGCGCACGAACACCGCGCCGAGGATGAGCCAGAACGCCGCCTGCAGATCCGGCATGATGAGCGGGGCGAGCGCCATCACCAGCAGCGCGACGCGCCCGATGCCGCCGCCACCCCACATCTGCACGGACTTCCTCGAGCTGGTGATCTCGGCGATGCGGGCACCGGGGGTCAGCGCCAGCACGCCCGCGAGGCCGATCGCGATCGAGATGAGGCCCACCTCGGCGTCCGATGCGCCGAGGGCGATCGCGTAGACGGTGATGAACTGGAGCGCCGGGACGTCCGTGACCGAGGAGAGGATGCCGTCGAAGTAGAACCACTTCTGCGAGCGCGTCCCGAGCATCCTCGTCTGGAACGAGGTCATCGGGTGGTTGGCGGCGCGCGGGCCTCGGAAGCGCCAGCGCTCGCGGAAGGTGTACGGCGTGGGAAGCCGGAAGCGAGGGTTCATCGAGGCGGGGGGCCTCCGTTACCGCCGCGCGGCGCTGCGATCCCACGGTAGCAACGCCGTCCCATGGATCGCCGAAATATGCCGGAATCTCCCTCAGACCCCTACCCGGGGGGTAGGGGTATATGATGGAGGCCAGGCAAGGGAGGAAACACATGCCCCAGATCACGCTGTTCGCGCCGGACGTCACCTGTGACCACTGCATCGCCACCATCCAGAAGGCGGTCGGCACCGTGGAGGGCGCGACCTTCCTGGAGGGCGACCCGGACTCGAAGTCCTTCGCCATCGAGGTGACGGAGGGCGCCGTCCTCGACCGTGTCGCCTCTGCCGTGGCCGCGGAGGGTTACCCGCTCGGCCCGGCGTCCCCGGCACGTGGCGGCGGCGCTGGCGCGCAGGACGCGTCCACGGTGGGGTTCGCCCCCGCCTACACGATCGAGAAGTCGCCGGAGGGCGCCTCGATCACCTACACCTGCCCGTGCGGCAGTACCACCGAGGACTACACCTACGACCGCTCGAAGGCGGACCAGGCGCTGGGCTCGTGCTGCGACCACCACCTGCTGATCCAGGCGAACGCCGGCCAGCGGCTGCAGGAGCGCCTCGGCGACGCGTACGAGGTGAACGTGCAGTCCGTGGAGATGCCGTGGGGGCAGCCGATGGAGGCCGCCTTCGCCACCCGCAAGGGCTAACGCGGGAGGAATCCCATGGACCATGACAGCAAGGCGGACGTGCTGAAGCGCCTCGCGTACGTGGAGGGCCACCTGGCCGCCGTGCGGCGGATGGTGGAGAGCGACCAGTACTGCGTCGATGTCCTGAAGCAGATGTACGCGGTGCGCCGCGGCATCGAGAAGGCGGAGACGCGGATCCTGGACGGCCACCTGCACCACTGCGTCCTCGAAGCCGTCGAGGAAGGCCGGCAGGAGGAGGTCTTCGGCGAGCTCATCGAGCTCTACGAGATGGCCAACCGCTAGCCCCGAAGGGACGCACCGATGGCGGACCGCCCCTACCGGCGCCAGCGCTACCCGATGCCGGACGACGTGCGTGACGCCCTCCTCGATCGCGGGCTGGAGGAGGCGTACGCGGAGCGTCCGCCGTATCAGCGCAACGACTACCTGATGTGGCTCGCCAGCGCGAAGCGCGAGGCCACGCGGACCAAACGCCTCGCCCAGATGCTCGACGAACTCGAGCGTGGGGGCGTGTACATGAACATGAAGTGGAACCCACGATGACGACCGAAGCTGCCGACAGCACGACCGCACCGGAGCGACTCCGCTTTGCCGTGCGCGGGATGACGTGCGCCTCCTGCGTGCGCCGCGTCGAGCGCGCCCTCGGCGGCGTCGAGGGCGTCTCGCGCGCCTCCGTGAACCTCGCGACGGAGCAGGCGACGGTGGAGGCCGCCGCCGGCCTCGATGTCGCGAGCCTGCGCGAGGCAGTGGACCACGCCGGGTACGACCTGCTGCTCCCGGGCGCCGAGAGCGACGAGGACGAGGCCCGCGACGAGCTGGAGCGCGAACGCCTCGCGGAGGAACGCCGGCTGTTCCACCGGATGGTGTTCGCCCTCGCCGTGGCGGCCATCGGCATGACGTGGATGCTCCTGCGGGACGGGAGCGTGCTGTGGGGCGCGGAGGTCGGGTGGGCGCAGGACGTCCCGCTCCGCATCGTGCACCCCGCGATGTTCCTCCTGACGCTGCCGGTGCAGGTGTGGGCCGGCGCGCAGTTCTACCGCGCCGCGTGGAAGGCCGGGCGGTACGGCGTGGCGGACATGAACACCCTGATCGCCGTCGGTACCTCGGCGGCGTTCGGGTACTCCGTGATCGCCACGTTCGCCCCCGGGCTGCTGGAGGGCGTCCACGGCGCCACCTCGCACACGTACTACGAGGCGTCCGCGGCGATCATCGGCCTCGTGCTCCTCGGGCGGTGGCTGGAGGCGCGCGCGAAGGGGCGCACGTCCTCCGCGGTGCGCGCGCTGATCGACCTGCGTCCGCAGCTGGCGCGGGTGATCGAGGACGGCGAGGAGTACGAGATCCCGGTGCGCGCCGTGCAGGCCGGGGACATCGTCCTCGTGAAGCCGAGCGAGCAGATCCCCGTCGACGGCGAGGTGATCGAGGGCGCCAGCGCCGTCGACGAGTCGATGCTGACGGGCGAGTCGGTGCCGGTCTCGAAGGCGCCGGGCGACGGCGTGTTCGGCGCGACGATGAACGCGACGGGCCTGCTCCGCATCCGCGCGACCGCAGTGGGAGCCGACTCCGCGCTGGCGCGGATCATCCACCTCGTGGAGGAGGCGCAGACCTCGAAGGCGCCGATCCAGGCACTGGCGGACCGCATCGCCGGGGTGTTCGTGCCGGTCGTGCTGGTGATCGCGGCGCTCACGTTCGTCGGGTGGTGGGCCTTTGGGCCGGAGCCGGCGTTCACGCTGGCGTTCATCAACGCGGTCACCGTGCTGATCATCGCCTGCCCGTGTGCCCTCGGCCTCGCGACGCCCACGGCCATCATGGTCGGCCTCGGGCGAGCCGCGGGCGCCGGCATCCTCATCCGCGACGCCGAGGCGCTCCAGCGCGCGAAGAACATCGACACGGTCGTCCTCGACAAGACGGGGACGATCACGGAAGGCCGGCCGGAGGTGGTCGCGATCGCCATGGCCCCGGACGCGCCCGTGGACGAGAGCGCCCTCGTGCGCCTCGTCGCCTCGGCGGAGCGAGGGTCTGACCACCCGTACGCGGATGCGATCACCCGCGAGGCCGAGCGGCGCGCGGTGAACATCGAGTGGCCGCTCACCTTCGAGGAGGACCCGGGCCTTGGCGTGAAGTCGAGCGTCGTGGTCGACGGCGTGACGTACGAGGTCCTCATCGGCAACGCCGACCTGATGGCGGCCCGGGGGATCGATGGCACGACGCGCGGTGGTATGCGTCTCGCGTTCGAAGCGGAGCAGTCGCAGGAGCGCGGTGAGACCGCCCTCCTCGTCGCGGTCGACGGCAAGGCCGCGGGTGTCGTCTCGGTCGCGGACCAGGTCCGTCCCTCGGCCGCAGAGGGCATCGCGCGGATGCGCGCCCTCGGGCTCCGCGTGGTCATGCTCACTGGTGACGCCGAGCGGACCGCCCGCGTGGTCGCCCAGCGCGTCGGCATCGAGGAGCTCCGCGCGAACGTGAAGCCGGACGAGAAGGCGGCCGTCGTGCGCTCGGTGCAGGAGGACGGCGGCGTGGTCGCCATGATCGGTGACGGCATCAACGACGCTCCCGCCCTCGCGCAGGCGGACGTCGGCATCGCGATCGGCTCCGGTACCGACATCGCGATGGAGGCCGCCCCGGTCACGCTCATGCGCGCCGACCTCCGAGGCGTCGCGCAGGCCATCGCGATCTCGCGCGCCACGATGCGCACGATGTGGCAGAACCTGGGCTGGGCCTTCGGCTACAACGTCGTGCTCATCCCCGTCGCGGCCGGCCTCGGCTGGTTCGTGTTTGGCCAGGGCGCGGCCGACGTTCCAAGGTTCCTCCAGCCGATCTTCGGCCACGAGGGCTTCCTCAACCCGATCGTGGCTGCCGCAGCGATGGCGTTCTCCAGCGTGTCGGTGATGGCGAACAGCCTGCGTCTGCGCAACGCACGGATCGGGTAGGACTCCCCGCTCCGCTCGTTCTCCGACTCCCCTCTCCCGGTTTCGGGAGAGGGGCCGGGGGTGAGGGCCTTCTGACGAGCGCCCCCGAAGGGTTCGCGAAGCAGATCCGGACGGGGCCCTCACCCCAACCCTCTCCCGAACCCGGGAGA
>JALOAM010000087.1 GCA_023228765.1 Dehalococcoidia bacterium | reverse complement strand
CCCCTCCCAACCTCGGCGACCTCCGCGTCCTCGACATCGAGCGCGACTATGAGGGGGAGACGGCGGACGTCTTCCTGCTCGTGTTTCGCGCCGACGGGGCACTGGTCGGTAATCCGAACAACGTGGAGGCAGAGGAGTTCGTCGAGGAAGGGTTCGTACGGTCGGCTCTGCAAGGGGAACCGGTTTGGGCCACGGTAAAGGAGCACGGCAACCGCATGCGCATCCTCGCGACGCCCGTCGTGACGGACGGGCGAGTCGAAGGCGTCGTCCTCGGTGGGCGCAGTCTGGAGGCGCACGACCGACAGCTGTCGCTGCTGCTCTGGGTGCTCGGCGGGACGGGTGCGGTCGGACTCATCCTCGCGGGCGTCGGCGGCTACTTCGTCGCCGGGCGCGCCTTACGCCCGATCACCAGCGCCTACGAGCGCCAGCGGACGTTTGTCGGGGACGCCTCCCATGAGCTGCGGTCGCCCCTCGCGGTGATCCGCGCCTCCTCCGAACTGTTGCTGCGCGAGCCGCTCACCGAGTCACAGCGGGAGTCCGTCAGCGACATCAACGAGACCTCGATTGAGGCCGCTGAACTGGTCGAGGACTTGCTGCTGCTGGCGCGTCTCGATCGCGGCGGCGCCCCGGCGACGGATGCGGTGTGTGATGCCGCCGAGGTCGTCGAGGAGGTGCTCAGGCAACTCGCTCCGTTGATCGAACGGCACGGATCCGAGGTGCGCCGGAGCGGAGGGAGTGTCCCCGTGCGCTGCGGGGAAAGTGCCCTGCGGCGCGTCCTGCGGGCCCTGGTCGAGAACGTCTTGGCGCACACGCCGCGTGGGACCCCGTTTGAGATCTCGACGCGCCTCGACGGCGACGACGCAGTCATCGTGGTGCGGGATCATGGCCCCGGCGTCCCGCCCGCAGCACTGCCCACGCTGTTCGATCCTTTCACACGCGTGAGTGAGGCGCGGACCCCGACGGAGGGACACTCGGGCCTCGGGCTCACCATCGCGCTCCGGCTGCTCGAACGCTGCGGTGGAACGCTCGGGGCGCGCAATCATCCGGCGGGAGGACTGGAGATCAGCGTGCGTCTGAGACACGCCCGCGAGTAATCAGGGAGGGCAGCGATGGCGACCGAGGCCGAGATCAAGCGCTACCGGGAGTTCCTCGCCGACGAGGCGGACGGTGTCTACATGTACGGACAGCTTGCGGAGATCGAGCAGGACCAGGACCTGCGCGAGATCTACCGTCAGCTCGCTGCGGCCGAACAGCGGCATTTGGAACTCTGGCGCGCGCAGCTGCACGAGGCCGGCGTCGATGACCAACCGCCCTCGCCATCGCGGCGGGTCCGCCTTCTCATGTGGCTCGCGCGGCGCTTCGGTGTGGAAGCGGTCCTGCCCGTTATCAAGACCATGGAGAGCGACGCGACGACGATGTATGCGGGGGTGGCAGTCGCCGAAGCGGCCGGCCTTCCCGCTGACGAGACCGCGCACTATCGGATCTTCGACGCGCTCTCGCGTCGCCAGCGCGGCGAGGGTGTGCCCGGCTCGGTCATCGGACGCATCGAGTCGCGCCATCGCGCGCTCGGGGGCGGCAACGCGCTCCGCGCGGCCGTCCTGGGTGCCAACGACGGGCTCGTCTCCAACCTCGCACTGGTAGCCGGCTTCGCGGGGGCCGACCCGGGGCAGGGCGCCATCGTGCTCGCCGGCATCGCCGGGCTGGTCGCCGGCGCCTCGTCGATGGCGCTCGGGGAGTGGATCTCCGTGACCTCCTCCCGTGAGGCCGCGGAGGCCCAGATCCGGGTGGAGCGTGAGGAACTGCTTGTAGCGCCGGAGGAGGAGGCTGAGGAACTTGCGCTGATCTACCAGGCGCGCGGGATCCCGCGTGCGGCCGCTGAGGAACTGGCGCAGTCAATCATCCGGGATCCGGAGCACGCGCTCGCCACGCTCGCCCGCGAGGAACTCGGGATCGTGCCGGAGGACCTCGGCTCACCGTGGACGGCCGCCGTCGCCTCGTTCTTCCTCTTCGCGCTCGGCGCGGTCATCCCGGTGATCCCGTTCTTCTTCGGCAGTGGCCTCACCTATGTCGTGGCGGGCGCCGCCGCGTCCGGCGCCGGACTGTTCCTGCTCGGTGCGGCAATCACGCTGCTGACCGGGCGTCACTGGCTCTTCGGCGGTACGCGGCAGCTCGCGCTGGGCCTCGCCGCGGCAGTGCTCACCTACGTCGTGGGCGGCGTCGTCGGCGGTGTTGCCGGAGTCTGAGGGGGAGGGAGCGCTCTTCGCCTGTCTCAGGGTCGTTATCGTGCATTTCACGGGTAAGTGGCGCGCCCCAAACGAGCGCCAAACGGAGTCCCGCTCGGGGAATTGGAGAGCCAGGCATGTCGTCAGACGATCCTGCGGAGGTGAATCCGGACCTCTATCGAGTCGTGTTCGAGAACGAGCGCGTGCGGGTACTGGAGTACCTAGACCACCCGGGAGACATGACGCGGCCTCACATACACCCCGACAGCGTGATGATCACCGCCTCGGCATTCGATCGTCGACTGGTGCACGGGGATCAGGAGGTGACCGTCCATCTCGAAGCCGGCGAGGTCCGCTGGTTAGACGCACAGACGCACAGCGGCCACAACATCGGGGCGAACGACACGCACACGTTCTTCGTCGAACTCAAGGAGCCCCGTCTCTCCGGTTCGACTACCGAACGGACGCTGGGGCCCTCGGCGCCGTGACTACATTCCCGGCAGGAACCGACGCGCAGTCTCGTCGCGGTGAGGTGCCCGCAGAGTTCTGGGCGTCCCCCGTCTCCAGGGCGCTGGGCGTGCCAGCAGGGCTGGAGCCACCGGGTCACGCGGGGCGCCTCATGGGGTACGGAACCGAACGTTGTCTGGGCTAGCTATGCCCCCGTCACTCGTGCTGAGGCGGACTAGGTCGATCCGTCGTTGAGCAGACGGCCGTCGCGGAACTCGATCAGGCGGTCGGCTCGCGCGGCCATCCGATCGTCGTGGGTGACCATAATGCAGGCTTTGTTCCGGTCGTGTACTTCGGCGGCGAGGGAATCGACCACGCGCTCGCCGAGCTCGGTGTTCAGGCTCGCGGTGGGTTCGTCCACAAGGATCAGCATTGGATCCCGCATCAGCGCACGAGCGATCGCGACCCGCTGACGCTCGCCTCCGGACAGCCGAGTGGACAGTTGGTCGGCCACGGACGTGAGCTCGAGCTCATTGAGCAGCTCGTCCGCCCGCCGCCGCAGCGCGGACTTGTCAGCCCCGCCGAACTGCGCCACGAGTAGCAGGTTCTCGCGTGCCGTCAGAAAGGGCACCATGTTGCTGCCCTGAAAGACGAAGCCCACCTTGTCGCGACGGTAGCGAGTCCGGTCGCCCCGACCGAACTGCACGATGTCCACCTCGTCCATCAGGATCTGCCCCGCCGTCGGCGTCAGGAGCCCGCCCACCATCGCGAGGAGTGTCGACTTGCCGGAACCGGAGGGCCCGACAAGTGACACCATCTCGCCCCGTTCGATGTCCAGGCTGACGCCGCTTACCGCATCGACGCGCTGCGCGCCCTCGCCGAACGACTTAGTGACACCCCGGAGCGAAAGGATGGCCATCGTCGGCCTTACTGCTGCTGCATGGCGATGATCGGATCGATGGCGGCTACCTGACGCACCGAAAGCGCCGCGCCGACCAGGCCGCCAGCCACCACGGACAACGCTGAGGTCAGGAGCGCGTCCGTGGTGAACATGATGGGTACCGTGTCGGACGAGAGCAGCGTTGCCTCCGTCAGGAGCGCGAGCCCGACGGAAATTAGCGCGCCCCCGAGCGTCACGAGGAAGACCTGCAGCAACCCCTGGGTGGCCAGGAACGTCCCTGACGCGCCGATCGCCTTGAGGATGCCCAGCAGGGACACCTTCTGGAGGGTGATCACATAGAAGAAGACGCCGATCACCAGCGTGCCGATGAGCAGCCCCATGTAGCGCAGGGCGTTCACCGTCGCCTGCTGGGCCTGCACGCCCTCGATGTTCCGGAAGCCCTCCTGCTTCGTCACGATCTGCCAGGCATCGCCCCGGGTACCGTCGAGGTCTTCGCCCTGGATGAGCACGATGCTGGCGGCCGGACGCGAACTCGGGTCGCCCTGATAGGCCAGGGCCTGCCAGTCTTCGAGGGGCACGTAGACCGTGGGCTGGAAGAAGAACGATCCCTGATCCACGATGCCTACGACCGTGAAGTCCTGGGCTTCGAAGCCGATAGGGAGAGGCAGCATGTCGCCGATTGCTGTGCCGGCCAGGCGGACCCACGCCCGGTCGACCAGCACCTCGCCAGGCCCGCTCAGCTGCTCGCCCTCGACAACGTTCGGTTCGGCAAACGATCCTGGAACGACGCCGAGCGTCGCCGCCGTATCGCTTTCACCAGGGCCATGTGCCACGACCGCGGCGATGTATCCGATCGGTGACGCCTGCTCCACTCCCGGCGCGGCCGCGATCTCAGCGACGTGTTCCTCGGTCAGGCGTGAACGAATCACTGACAGGTTGGCGTTCGAGGCGTAGGCAAGGTGGTCGCCGTTGAGGGCGAGCAGGCCGGTGCCCGCCTGTTCGTTCAGGCCGAGACCCAGCCCGGTCACCATGATGATGAGGTAGGAGATCAGCGCGACCACCCCGGTGACGAGTCCGAACTGCAACTTCCGGCGCTTGAGTTCGATGAGAGCGAGCAAGTCAGCTCCGGTCGGAGGATCGCGGATTGGGGGGACGTGAGCAGTGCGTCATTGTAGCCCCAGGGCTTCGAAGCCTCGGCGCCGCTCTCCTCGTTGATGGCCACCACTCATGGATGCGGCCAACGCAACACCCGAACCGCTGCCGAAGAAGGAGGGCAAGATCTCGGTCACGGTGTCCGTGCCAAGCAGGTCGAACATACGCATAGACTGGTCGGCCAGGGACTGGTCGCCCGCGCTAGGAGGCTGAAATGCCGGGTTACATCACGAACATCGAAACAAAGACGCTGGAGAATGACCGGTTCCGCGAAGTGCTCTTCACGGCGGAGCGCATGCAGCTGGTCGTGATGGCGCTGCAGCCCGGCGAGGACATTGGGGCAGAGACACACGACGACGTCGACCAATTCATCCGCGTCGAGGCCGGGCATCGGAAACGCGCTCCAATGGGAAGTCGGTCGCATCCAACTTGCCGCCTTGGTAGATACGGGTACGGACCACCCCCATGCTGTCCCGCCTCTCCCGAAGCCCCCGACGGCGGAGCCGAGTCCGCCTGTCTCCGCCGACTTCCGCCGGGGAAGGTTCGGTGAGCCGTAAGGGTGGGCGATCAGTCTACGATTCCGGTGACAGCAGCGGAGGGGTTAGGCGGGAGGTGTGGCGATGGCGCTTTCTACGATCGAACTCCGGGAGGAGTCGGCGCAGCACACGGCCGTCGTCCGCCGGCGCATATCGATGGCGGAGACGGATCGCATCCCCGGATGGATCGGTGCGGCGTTTGAGGCGATACAGCGGACTGGCCAGCAACCGACGGGACTGCCGTTCCTCCGCATCCTGGCGATGGATGCCGACGGCATGGAGATCGAGGTGGGGTGGCCGGTGCCGGCGCCGCTCCGCGACGACGGCGACGTCCAGGCGGGCACACTTCCCGGAGGTCTCTGCGCCGTCGTGAGCTACCTAGGGCCCTACGAGGGAATCGCACCGGCGTACGAGGCCGTCCAGGCCTGGTGCGCGGACCATGGGCACGAGCTCGCAGGTCCGCCCTGGGAGTCGTACGTCACCGATCCCACGCAGGAACCGGATCCTGCGAAGTGGCGGACGGACGTCTACTTCCCGGTCCGCGGATGAACGCGACGACAGAGGAGGCCGACGTGCAGTCTTTGGCCTTGCCCGCTCCGACGCGTGACCTCGGCGATTGGCTACTGCTGATCCTCAGCGCGGAGAAGGCGGTCCAGCATCTCTTCGGAACCTGGCCTTCGCAACGGACCGCTTCGACCTGCGCACGCAGGTGATCCCGCCCTACGAGATCCTGCTCGTCGTCGGCGGGATCGCGGACATCCTGTTCGGGGTGGCGGCCGTCGGCGTCTGGGGGCAGCAGCGGTGGGCGGCGTACCTGCTCATCGCCCTCGCGCTCGTCGACATCTTCGGCGAGTTCATCGCGCAGGGGACGGTCATGATCCACATCGTGGTCTCGTTCATCGTTGCGTGGGCGGTGCTCTTGCTGGCATGGCGTGCTCGGCGGCGTTACGGAAACGCAGTGCCCTCGAGCGTCTGACTGCTCTGGGCCGTGTTCCCCTCCCTGCGGCGTGTCGCCGACGGACGCGTCGAGGAGGCGTCACGGAGCGGCCGCAGTTCGCGGCGGGAAGCGGGTACTGGACATGCATCCGTCGAGCACCGAGAGGGAGATCAAGGCGTTCTTCGCGGGTCGCCCGGAGGCGGCGGCAGTCTTTGATGTCCTCCGCCTGATCATCGACGAGCTCGGCCCCGCGACGATCCGGGTCAGCAAGAGCCAGGTTGCGTTCAGCCGGTCCACCCGCACGTTCGCTTGGGCATGGACGCCGGGCCACTGGCTCCGCGGTACGCACGCTCCGCTGGTGCTCTCCATAGCGTTCGATCACGAGGTCGCGTCCCCGCGGTGGAAGGAAGTGGTGCAGCCAAGTCCTGGTCGCTGGATGCACCACCTCGAGATCTGGTCCCGCGACGACCTGGACGATGAGGTGCGCGGCTGGCTGCGTGATGCCGTGGCCGCGACGGACTGAGTCACAGAGGGGTGCGGGAGACCGCTGCGTCCCTGCGACTGAGGAGCAGGATCAAGGCGAGACCGGTCACCGCTGCCACGACCGCCGCCATGATCGCGCCCGCGGCGAGCCAGGCTCCGACGTGCACTGCGAGAGGTGCACCAGGGGGAACGAGCGCGGGTGCGACGAAGGTGGGTGGCAGCGCCAGCAGCCACGCGACCGCGTTGGCAGGGATCCAGAGCCCGGCATCGGGAAGCAGGTCGCGCAGTACGGACCATTGTGCGATGCCGATCGAGAGCAGTAAGAGCGGGGCCAGTGGGACGGTCGCGAGCACCGTCAGCCACACCGGAACCGACAGGTCGATCAGCGTGCTCGGCAGCATGCCGATACTCCACGCTCCTGCGGCAGCCAGAGAGGTCCGGGTCACCCAGCGCCGACCGACCGGGAGCACGGGACGCAGTGCGAGACGCTGGCCGCCGCCGAGCAGCGCACCCTCGCCGGCACCGGCAACGACCATCGCGATGTAGAACGGGATGGGGGCCCATCCGAGTCGCCAGGCGGCGAGGCCTGTGAGCGCCGGCAGCGCGAAACCCACGATTTCCGCGGCCGTGGTGTACCACCACCAGCGTTGCCAGCACCACGCCCAGCCCGTCCAAGCGTGGGACAGCCGACATCGAGAGGCCGCGCCCCACCCCTCGGTCACGCGTCGGGCCCTTCGCTCATCATGGGTCTGCCTGCGCATCCGGCCCAGCGACGGTTCGTTCCGAGTCAACAGCAATGCGGCGCACGGCGAGCGCTTGGAGACTGCAAGAATCGCCTACTCGGCCACCTACTCCTCGGGGTGGAACAGCAACACCGGGACTCCGTGCAGGTGCCGTACGACGTACTCGGCCACCGATCCCAGGAGCGTTCGGGCGAGTCCAGAACGCCCATGGGTCCCCAGCACTACCAGGTCGAATCCGCCCTGCTGGGCGTAGTTCACGAGGGCCTCGCCAGCGCGTCCTTCGAGCACGATCGCCTCTAGACCGCTCTGCGAGATCCACTTGGGCGGACATCACCACGGCGCCGCTCTCCCGATGTACGACGCCCCGGGTAAGGGCTGGTCGAGGACAAACGCACGGATGAGGTCACGATAGAGTTCTGGCTGGTCTTGCTGGATGACATGCCCCGCAGCATCCACGGGGATGAGGATGGCGTTTGGGAGGAGATCGCGATACTCACGCGCGACTTCCCACGCGAGGTAGTCACACTCCCCTCGCAGGACGAGGAGCGGCACGGCGACCTCCGCCAACTGTGGCCGAGGGTCGGGTACGTCCCTCGCATCACGAGTGGTGGCGGCATTGACCCAGAATCCCAGGCCCCCAGCCGACGTCCGGTTCGTCACGGAGCTGACATCTCCGCACCCCGCCCACATATCCAGCTCACCGACCATCGCCTCGAACACGCCGTCCACCTGGCTGTCAGGAAATAGAGCCTGAGCGGGCCCGGCCCCGATGATGTTCATCAGGATGTGCGCGGTCTGGAACCTCGGCAGGTCACCGACGGCGTCCTGCTGGTCTCGGCGCCCGCCGGTGGTCAGGTGTGCGTCCTCATCGAATGCAGGCGCCCAGATGCTGCCTGGCGACGAGACAACGGCACGCTCGACGCGTTCGGGGTATGCCGCCATGTATTCCGCGATCAGCTGTCCGCCCCACGATGCCCCAATCAGGATGAGGTGGTCGGCCTTCAGCTCGATCCGAATCGCTTCGAGATCCGCGACATGGCGTGAGACGGTGTAGTCGTCCGCGTCCAGCCTGGAGGACAGGCCGGCCCCTACCTGGTGGTAGTTGTAGACATCGAACCCTGCGGTGGCGAGCATCGGGCCGATCTCGGCCGTATCGCGCCCGGGGGAGCCGGGCCCACCATGGACAAGGATGACTGGCGTGGGGAGCCCTCCTCCATCGGCATAGACCGCTTCGTAGGCGATGCGCGATCCCGTCGGCAGGTCCCAGAACTCGGGCTGGGCGATCGAGGGAGGTGTTGTCTCCGGACCTGGCTGCAATACGAGCCACCAAAGAGGGACAGCGAAGAGGACGGTCGTCACGCAAGTCACTGCTGCGACAATGACGCGCTGGGGCTCACGGCGCCGGACGAGCAGTCGCGCGGAGCGCAGTGCGACCAGACCGGTCACACCGGCAAGCACCAGTACTCCTGAGGCGATACTCACCGCGCGGCTCTGTGTCACAGCGAGCATGGCGATCAACACGGGGGCTGCGCTGACGAGTCCGAAGACCATCGAGAGCAGCAGCAGAACGCATCCGACGGTCCGGTGCACCAGGCCCTCCTTCCGGCGTCCAGCATCCATCGCGCGGCACCTCATCGACTACCGGCCCCCACACCCTTGAGGTGAGCATCAAGGAACTCGAGGGTCGCCTCGTTCAAGCTGGCGAGGGCGCCTCGGGCATCGCGTGCTCGCTGGCCATCCAGCAGCCAGGTCAGAACCGGGCTGGCGAGCGCCAGATCCGTCAGGCCCAGGTGGCCCACGCCAGCAATGTGCAGGTTGACGACCGTTGCCGACTCGGCGCTGAGCAGCTCATGATTCTTCGCATACTGTGGCCACTCCCCGAGATGACTCCACGCACTGTCCGAATAGACCAGCAGGACTGGGCGCGGATAGTCCGCCTCCTCCCAGATGAACCTTCCATCGCGTACCCCGCGGATGTCAGCCATGAACGGGGACTCCAGGGCAATGACGGCGCGGACATCGTCGCGAGCCCTGCCAGTGCCCAGCGCGGCCGAGCCACCGAGCGAGTGTCCGCCGACACTGATGCGTTCCGTGTCGATGAGGCGGTACACCTCAGCTGACGCCTCCCGACCGGCTTCGGCGAGCAGATGGTCGAGCACGAAGCTGACGTCGCCCATCCGGATGGCCATCCACTCTTCGTAGTAGACGTGGCTTTGCTGCGGGTCCGCCCGTGCGTTCTCCCTGCGGAGGTCGCCGAAGTAGCCCCAGTCGATCCAGGTCCGGCTACCACTGTCATCAGTGGTGAAGAGGCTGTGGTGCGGGTGGTCAATCGAGGCGACCACGTAACCGTGCGAGGCAAGCTCGAGGAACAACGACTCGTTCCCGGTCCGTATCCCTGTCCCCCCGTGCGAGAAGACCACCAGCGGGAAGGTTCGGTCGGACGCTTCGTCGGCGAGGTCGGGGTACCAGTAGCCCACGTTGACGCTGCGCAACTCGCCGGAGTCCGCGTAGGGCTCCACGCGGCTCGGATCCGTGAGGGTGTCCGCCGACGTCGCTACCGCGAAGCCGCCGGTGGGCTCCAGGGGCGAGTACTCCGGAAACACCAGGGCAGGTGACATGGCGAAGAACGTGACACCGCTCACCGCCAGGGCGTTCAGGACGACCCGGCGATCCCGAGGCCTGCGTCCCGAGCTCCCGTCGAGACGCGTGTTAGCGATCGCAATGGCTAGCAGGAGGAACAACCACAGCGCCAGGGCGTAGTAGCGAAGGCCCCACTCGATGCCCCCAACGATGGCAAGCACCACCAGGACGCCAAATGCCGCGGCCCTGACCGCGAGCCTCCGTCGAGTCTGTTGGGACCGGGAACGGATGCTTAGGGTTGCGAGCCCTGCTTCACCAAGGACGAGGCCAAGTAGCAACGGAACGGCCATGAGCCTCCAGCGTGATCGGGAATAAATGGCGCATTCAGGGACAATGACGACGAATGCGCGGAGCACAGTGGTCGCATCATGTTCGCAAGACGTAACAGGATCGGCACCCTCAGTGCCCGCAGTAGTTTCGTCGCACCTGCGCAGGCGGGTCTTGCGGGGTCTTGCAAGGTGACGGCCCTCACGCGCGGGAGGGGGACCGAAGTCAGCGGATCCATGTGCTGGTATCCTGCGCGCTCTTCACGAGGGGACGCATGGTGGGAACAGCGGACTGCGTCGACTGATCTCAAGCGCGTCGCGCGCCGCGTCCACGATGCAGCGGACCGGCTCCGACCGCTTGATCTCGCGCCGCCTCGCGCGCAGCTCCAGCGCGAGCCGGCGGCCCTCGCCGGCGGTGACGAGGTAGTAACCCGTCGGCGCGCCATCGGCCTTCACCTCCGGCTGGACGACGAGGTTCTGCAGGAGCCCCTTGTGCGCGATGCTCGCGGCGAGTGCCGCGATCGCCGCCTCCCCATGCGGTGTCCTGCGGGCGTTGTGCGGGGACTTCTTGAGCTTGTTCAGCGGGATGAGCACCTCGCCGCCCGGTTCGGCGGCGGATGCGGTCTGAGTCGTCATGCTGTCTCTCCTAGTTGGCCTATTTGGACTGAGTGTTTGGGCAGTGCGCCCAGCTGAGTGATCGCGGGCGCGGGCCGCATGGAGGCAGCCCGCGCCGCGTGGTCGTGCGTCAGAGGAGACGCATCTGTTCGCCGTCGTCGGAGCCGAATCGGTCCGCGACGGGAGTCCAGCCGTGCTGCAGCGCGGGACGAGCGCCCGCACCCACAAGGTCAGGGAGGGCTTCGGGCGCGAAGTCCCGAGCGTCGAGAGCTTCCTGCGCGGAGTCGACGACGAGACGCGCCTCGGCGAACAGCGCCTCGAGCGACTCCTCGTCGACCTCGCCGCCACCCGCGAGTGACCGCGCGAGTTCGAGCGTGAGGTTGTCGCCCTCCGCCCCGTGTGCCGCCAGTCCGCCGTCGCCGATCTCGCCCTCGACGATCAGCGACGCCTGGAGCTTGCGAGCGACCAGCAGGAGCGCCTGTGCCTGCAGCGTGGCGCGGTACGCGAAGTAGATCACGCGCACCGGCCGGCGCTGGCCGATGCGCCACGACCGCCGGCTCGCCTGCCTCATCGTGTAGACGGAGTATTCGACCTCGTACCAGGCGATCGTGGGGAAGTCGATCAGGTCGAGGCCGGTCTGGACGAGGCGTGGATGGACGAGGAGGACATCGACGCCGGTACGGACGCGCCGCGCGACCCACTCCTCGCGCCGGTCGGGCGGGACGGTGTCCGCCTTCAGGATCGCGACGCGCAGTCCCGCCTCGCGGAGCACCCGTTCCAGCCGGGGCGTGAGGTCGCGCGTCTCCGTGTGCGTGACGTACACGAGCACGCGCCGGCCCTGTTGCCGTTCCTCCACGGCGAGGTCGACGAGCTGCTGTTCCTTCGGGTAGAGGCGGTCGTCCGGCAGGGCCGGAGCGGAACCGATCACCGCCCCGGTGGAGCGGTCGATGACCTCTTCACCGAGCGTGCAGGCGTCGGGGTAGGCGAGCAGCGCCTGGAGGTACGCGCCGAGCAGACGGCGGGAACCCCCGGCGAGCGCCGCCATCACCGCCGCGTGCAGCGCATCCGCGAGGTCGCGATAGGCCGATGCCTGCGACGGACCGTCGCCGTCACTGCGGGCCATGCTGACCAGCCGGACCTCTTCCCGGTACTCGGGGAGGTCCGTGGCGACATCCGTCAGGCGGATGAACACCGTGTTCCCGATCAGGTGGAACAGGATCGCGGGGGAGACGCCGGGCTTCTCCACCGTCCGCGTGCGATAGCCGCGCCGCCGGCTCGATCGACCCTCCTCGATCACGTCGTCGTCACCGGTCTTGCGCGTGATGCGTTCGACGATCCCGTAGCGCGAGACCCAGCGGGCCTCCTCGCCGTAGGCAAACTCTCCGCGTACCTCCGGCGAGAACCGCCAGAGCAGGTGGAAGAGCGTCGAGGCGTACCCGCCCATCAGCGTGCCGGTGAGGGTGAGCGTCCGGCCACAGGTCTCCGCCAGCGTCCCCGCCGCGATCCCCTGCGCCGAGCCGCGCGCCTTGTACTCATGACTCTCGTCGGTGATCAGGAGATCGAACGCGTCCGGCATGTGCCGGCTGATGAAGTCCGCGAGCGGGACGCGTGCTGGCCCGCTGCGGTCGGCCTGCCAGAGCGGCGTCCTACAGTTCGCGCAGACGTGTCTTCGTCGTGCGAGCTCGGCGAGGTCGAGCGGGAGCCCTTCCTCGTCGAGCACCGTCTGCCAGCAGCCCGGACAGCAGGAGCGCCGCGCCACGTTGCCGTGCTCGTCACGGACGACCCGCCCACCGGCCGCGTCTGGACGGTTCAGCACCGCGGGCGTCCAGCGATACGAGAGCTTCGCCTTCTCGCGGGAGAGGATCACGAACAGCGGCCTGTGGCGGTCGAAGCGGAGCCGTCTGAGGTCGCTGATCGTGCTGACGATCACCGCTTCGGCAAGCGGCACCGTGTCTTCCACCTCGCGTTTCCACTTGCGGGTCAGGTGAGGCGGGCACAGGACAAGC
>JALOAM010000086.1 GCA_023228765.1 Dehalococcoidia bacterium | reverse complement strand
GCGACGCCCCGACCCCGAACCGACCCCGCCGCCCGATGACCGCGAGACCATCGCGGCCTACCTCGTCGACCACGCGATCTTCCTCTACGATCGGGAGGTGAACGCGGGCATCGTCACCTTCGATGTGCAGAACATCGGTCCGGACCCGCACGACTTCGTCGTCGTCCAGTGGCGAGGCGACCCGGCGGCCCTCCCCGTGGACGAGGACCGCGAGGTGCTCCTCGACGCGCTGTTGGTCCTCGACCGGCTCCCCGCGATCCCCGGCGGCGAGTCCGCCATGCTCGAGGTCGAGCTCGACGAGGAGTTCGCGTACGTGGTGCTGTCCTCGCTCCCCGGTGACTACGCCGCCGGGATGAGCGCGCAGGTCATGCCTCGGTAGGCGCTATCCTGCCTGAGCTGAAGGCGGAGGTAGTCGCATGTCGCAGGCCTGGATCACGGTGGGGACGCCCGAGAACTTCGAGGTGCTGCGCAAGCGGAAGTTCGACATCACGGCGTTCAAGTCTAGCCGCAAGAAGCAGTCCAGCGAGATGCGCCCCGGCGACCGCATCGTGTTCTACCTCACCGGCAAGGTGCTCTTCGGCGGGGTCGTCGAAGTGACCGGCGAGGCGTTCGAGGACACCTCGGACATCGGCCTGGAGAGCGAAGGCAAGCCGGGCGAGGACTTCCCGTACCGCATCAAGACCAAGCCCGTGGTCATCGCCAAGCCAGGCAACGAGATCGACGTCCGCGACATCACGGACCTGCTGGACAAGACCCGCAACTTCGGCCCGAAGAAGCTGGGGATGTGCTTCCGGGGGAACCTCCACCGGATCTCGGACGCAGACCTCGAGGTGATCGAGGGCCTGCTGGCGGAGCGGAAGTAGCCCGCGATGAGCCATGAGCCGCCGAGGGGTGGACAGAAGCGGCTGACGAAGAGCCACGACCGCAAGCTCGGTGGCGTCGCGGGTGGCCTCGCCGAGTACTTCGACGTCGATCCCACGCTCGTCCGCGTGATCTTCGTCGTGGCGCTGTTCCTGCCCGGTCTGGGGCTCGGGGCGCTCGTCGCCTACGTCCTGATGTGGATGATCATCCCCGACGCCGAGGGCAGCGCGCCGCCGCGCCCCGCATCCGAGGGAGGTGGCCCCGACGCCACGATGATCCTCGGGGTCATCATCCTCGTGCTGGGCGTGATCCTGCTGCTCCGCTCCTCGTGGGTGTGGACCACATGGTTCGGGTGGGCCGGAGGCCAGTTGATCTGGCCCGCGATTCTCATCGGCATCGGGGCCTACGTGATCTACTCCGCGCGAGGTCGAGCGTAGCCGTGGCGGTTGACTTCGGCGCCCAGCTGGCGCTCCACCTGGACCGGTTGCTCGAGAACTGCCGCCGCAGCGTCGAGGACCTCACCCTCAAGCAGCTCAACCACCAGCCATCCGAGCGGGCGCACTCGATCGGGTGGGACATCTGGCACGTCGTCCGCACGGTGGACAACGTGGTGTTCTTCGTCTTCCACCGCGAACGCCCGGTCTGGCTCCGCGACGGCTACGAGGCACGCTTCAACCTCCCGAAGACGGCGCAGGGCACCGGCATGACCGACGAGGAGGCCCGTGCCCTTCGTTTCCCCGAGCCAGCCGAGTTCGCCGCGTACATCGACGCCGTCCGCGAGGCGGCCCCGTCTCGCCTCCGCGCCATGAGCGACGACGAGTTCGCGGAGATCACCCAGCTCAACCCCTGGGGTGAGCGCTCGAAGGCGGACCACGCGATGCAGGTGCTCATCGCCCATGGCAACGGCCACCTCGGCCGCTGCTCGCTGGCCCGCGCCCTGCTCGGCAAGGACGACCTCGGCATCTGACCCGGGTCGGTTGGCCCTCGGAGGGTCGTGGTGGAAGTCCGCCGCATCCGCACGGACGACGTCGAGGCGTACCGCGAGGTGCGCCTCCGCTCGTTGCGCCTCGCGCCCGACGCCTTCGGCTCCACGTTCCAGGAGGCCTCGAAGCGCACTGACGCCGAGTGGCGGGAGTTCACGGAGCGCCTCGCCACGTCCGCCCACACCGCCGGCTTCGTGCTCGACCGCGGCGATCCGAGCGGCAGCACGTTCGGTGGCCTTGCCACTGTCCGTCTCCTCGACGATCCCGCGGGTCGCGCCTCGCGAGATGCCCCGCGAGACGCCCCGCGAGACGCCGAGGTCAACCAGATGTGGCTCGACGAAGACCTCCGCGGTGGCGACTGGGCCCCGGCGCTCCTCGCCGCCTGCGAGACCTTCGCGCGTACCCTCGGCCCCCCGCCCGTCGAGCGCGTCACCCTCTGGGTCGCCGCCACGAACGAGCGAGCGGCGCGCCTCTACGCCCGCTGCGGCTACGAGCCCACCGGCGAGACCGACGAGGCCCCAGAGCCGCACCTCGGCACGGAGGTCCGGCTGGCGAAGCCGTCGCCGTAACCGTGCGTCCTACACCCTCCCCTCTGACCTCTGACCTCTGACCTCTGACCTCTGACCTCTGACCCCCTCTCCCGGTTTCGGGAGAGGGCTGGGGTGAGGGCCCTTCCGTACATCACCTCGCGCGCACCTCGATCGTTCGACAGGCAGATCAGGGAGGGCCCTCACCCCCGGCCCCTCTCCCGAAACCGGGAGAGGGGAGGCGGAAGGGAGAGGCGGAAGGGAGAGGCGGAAGGGAGAGGCGAGGGCGAGGGGCGAGCGCGGCGCGGGGAGGGCCCCGTTCGGGTGATACGCTCGATGCGTAGCGTGCCGGGTGCTCCGGCGGGGGGTGGCGGATGTCCCCGGTCCTCACGATCGCCGGTGGCTCGTTCCCGTTCTCGCCGCGCCCGCATCGTGCCGACGAGATTCCGTGGCGCGAGTGGGGCGACGCGGCGCTTGAGGATGCCGCAGCCTCGGACCGGCCGGTGTTCCTCAGCGTGGTCGCCGCCTGGTCAACCGCGGCCCATCGCATGGACGAGGGCGCCTACTCCGACCAGCGTGTCATCGACCTCCTCGCCTCGCAGTTCGTCGCCGTCCGCGTGGATGCGGACGAACGGCCGGACGTTGCCGCGCGCTATGCGCCGGTCATGCCCGCTGTCGCGTTCCTCACGCCCGAGGGCGACCCGATCGCTTCGCTTGCGTCCGCGTCTGACGCGGACGCGCTCGTCCACGCGGCGCACGAGGTCCTCGATGAGTGGTACCGCGACCGCGACGCCGTGGCGCAGCGGGTGGACGCGGCGCGGGCGATGCGTGCGGCGGAGCGTGCCGCGGCCCGCGCGACGCGCGCCCCCGGCGTGCTGACGCCGGCCATCCTCGACGTCGCGCTCGACCTCGTGCGGTCGCGGTGGGTGGAGGATCCCCCGAGCCTCGTCGAAGACGGCGGGGCGGCGGGGCATGCACCACACCCGGGAGTGTTGCGGCTGCTGCGCTACGCCTACCACCGGCGCGGGCTGGCGCCGGAGTTCAACCGCGCACTCGCGCTCGCCGAGGAATTGGTGGCGGGTGGCCTCTACGACCACATGGACGGCGGCTTCTTCCGCTGGCTCTCCGCAGAGGGCGACCCCGTCCCCGAAAAGCTCGCGCGGACGCAGGGGGCGATGCTGCTCGCGCTCGCCGAGATCGCGCGCTCCGACGAGGAGGCGCGTGACGCCCTCGGCGACGCGATCGAAGGGACCGCCGGGTACCTCGTCGGGACGCTCGGCGACGCCAGCGGCGCGATCGCGGCCGCCGAGGTCACCGAGCCCGGTGCGTCCGAGCTCGACCGGCGCGTGTTCACCGGTGCCGCCGCGACTGCCGCACGAGGCCTCCTGCAGGCCGGCGTGCTCCTCGACCGGCGCGACTGGGTGGAGCGCGGCCGGCGCGTCGTGGACTTCCTCCTGGGACGCATGCGCGCGGGCGAGGCGGGGATGTACCACGCGTGGGACGGCAGCGGCCGGACGCTGGGGCTGCTGGACGACCAGGCGCAGATGCTGCTCGCGCTGCTGGAGGCGTACGAGGTCTCCGGACAGGCGCACTATTTCGAGCAGGCGCGCCAGATCGTGCGCGTGGTGGACCGGGACTGGCACGAGCCCGGCCTCGGCTTCCGTGACCTCGCCGATGGCTCCGAGGACACCGGCTTGCTCGCGGAGCCGGCGTACCCGCTCGCCGCTAACGCGGCGATGGCGGAGGCGCTGATCTGGCTCGCCCGCCTCACCCACGACGAGCGCCACCTCTCGACGGCGCAGGAGACGCTGGGCGCATTCGCTCCGGGGCTGGAGGGGCGCGGCCTCGCGGTCGCCGACCTCGCGCGGGTGGTGGACCGCCTGCTGACCGCCGAGCCCGAGTTCAAGATCGTCGCGGAGCACCCCGCTGGCGAGCCGGACGCCGTCGCGGATCCGCTCCATGCCGCCGCACTGCGCCTCCGCCTCGCGGGCCGCACGGTGCAGCGCCTGGACCGCGCCGGGGAGGCGGACCTCATCGCACAGCTCGGCCTGCCCGAGCGTCCCAAGGTCGCCTACGTCTGTGCCGGATCCACCTGTCTCGGCCCCCTCACCGACCCCGACCAGTACCTCCCCACCGTCGAGGAGCTCCTCGGCGCACCGGTCTGGTGAGGCGACTCGGGACGCTCCTCGCGACGGCGCTCCTGCTGCTCGCCTGCACCTCCGAGGACGAGACACCCTCGGCGAGCCCGACGTCGACAACTGCGACGGAGACCCCCGTCGTAGTTGAGGCTTCGCCCACCGAGACCGCCACGCCGACGCCCACCGTCGAGGTGATGCGTTGGCCCGAGCCGCCCTCCGGCCTCCCCGTCGTCGAGCTCGAGGCACGTACGGACGCGCCGCCCGACGCGGACCGCGTGCTCACCCTCGGCGAACCGGAGTCGCCGTTCCCCGATGTGGTGCAGCCGATCGAGGACGTCCGGCTCTACGACTTCGAGACCGGCGAGGTCGAGGTCCTCGGGCCGTCGTTCTACGGCGGCGGCCAGTTCTCGCCCGACGGGCGCTACCTCGCTTGGGCGGAGCCAAAGTCGGAAGATCGCATCGAGGTGCTCCTCCGCGTCCGCGACATGGAGTCGGGTAACGAGCAGGAGTTCGATGTCCACCGGCCCATGTTCCAGTTCATCGGCGAGCACCTGATCCTCTCGGCCGATCAGTTGATCGACCTCGATGTCGGCGAGATGCGGGTGATCGAGCCATTGCCTGATGGCTCAAATGTGGAGCTTGATGACGGCCTGCTGCTTCAGAGTTATCGGCTGGACATTCCGGGTGATGACTACACGCGACACTGGACTGTTTGGTCTGGCTTTAAGGACGAAGCATTATTTGAGGTCATTGGCTGGCACGTCGACGTGCTCGACGAGGAGACCGTCGCCGTGATGACGGAGCCGGTCGACCGTCTCGCAACGATCTACCTGGTCGACGTTCCGACGCTCACCACGCAGCTTGTTGCGACGACTCGGCAGCCGTTCCCTGGCGACCTCGAGGGTGAGGGTCGGCACCTCGCCTGGACGGAGAACTCCTGCCAGATCAACGAGGAGCAGACGGACTACGTCGATCGTCTCCGCATTTGGGATCGTGAGACGGGAATGCTCACCGTCCTCGACGACCGCTCCTTCGTAGCCGCCGTCGAGGACGGGCGGCTCGCGCCGGGCGGCTTTGGTCCGTACGGCTGGTTCGAGATCGAGACGGGCGAGTGGCTGGCTGCGCTACCGACGCCAGGTGAGCGTGCGGGATGGTCACCCGACCTGCGGTACGCCTCGGTCGGCATGGTGCTTGGCCATGGCGGGCGTTGCCCGTAGGCGCGGCGTTCGCGACCTAGATCGCTCGTGCCGGGGTCGGAGTAGGCGTCGGGTCGAGGAACTCTGAGATGCCGGGGATGTCGCGGATGCCCGGGATGTCGGACGCCTCGATCGGGATGGCGTCGTGGCCGAAGAGGGCCGTGGCGACGAAGTAGCCGGCGCTGAGCACCGCGCCGAGGACGAGCATCCCGAGGCCGGCGATGAGTTCACCCTCGATCACCTGCTGCACGCCTCCGGTGAAGGTGGCGAGGACGAACAGGCCGAAGACACCAAAGACGATGGTTCCGAGGTCCAAGGGGGCTCCTTAGATGTCCGCCGCGCCGATGACCTGTGGGGCGCCGGGCGGGCGGTGCTCGTCGCGGGCGCGCTGGATGCGCCACATGGCGTCCAGGTCCCGCATGTTTATCTCCATGACGTACGTCTGAAGTTCCACCTCGCCGCGGTAGGGGTGGGTGCCGATGTTGTTCCAGGAGGTGCCGGCGCTCTGCAGCAGCCAGACGGTCTCCTCGCGCTGGGTGAGGAAGTCCCAGAGCAGGTCGGAGACGTCGGCGGCGCAGTACCCCTCCTCGTGGGGGCCGTGCATCGCGCGGCGATCCTCGATCGGCGCGCCATCGATGCGTGTCATCGCGACGAGGTTGTCATAATCCTCACGCTCGGAGTCGCGGAGGTAGCCGATGATCTGCGCGACGGACCACTCGTCGCCGCTGGCGCGGCTGTCGAGGAGCTCGTCGTCCATCGTCTGGACGAGACGGCCGATGCGGCGTGACACCTCGTGGAGGGCCTTCACGAGGTAACGGCGACGGTCACCGTGCTGCGCCACGATGTACTGGGGCATACCTCGATGGTGACATAGCCGCGGCCTCCGCGCCTACCATCGAGTCGCACTCCGCCGGAGGATTCCGGCTGAACCGAGCAATTCGCGGTCCGCGGCACCGCCGAGGACGGCGACGACGATCGAGGACCACCGTGGGACTGCTGGGCTCGCTGGACCACCTCTTGCTGCGCGCCGCCGACGTGGACGCGCTGGTCGAGGCGTACCGGGACGCCCTGGATGCCGTCGTGGTGGGGGAGGCGGGGGCCGGCCGCGTCCGGATGCGCCTCGCGAACATCGACGTGGTCATCGAGCCGGGTGTGCCGAGCGGCGAGGTGGTGGCCGCCTTCCGCATCCAGGACGCCGAGGCCTTCCGCGCCCACCTCGGACGGACCGCGTTCGAGCTCGAGCGCGTCGAGGAGGTCCCCGGCGCGGTGGTGCTCGCGTACCGCGACCCGGCCGGGAACCGCCTGCAGGCGGTGCGCTGGGGTGGACGCATCGAGGACCTCGTCGCTGACGGAGTGCGGGAGGGCCAGCCCTCGGCTCCGCGGTGAGGACGGCTTCGAGCGCCCTCGCCGAGCGCTTCCGTGGGCGTCAACGTTGAGCGTATTCCGGGGCCCGCCGACGATGGCGGCGTGAGCGCCGCATCCCTGCCGTACACCATGCTGCTGCTGCTGGCCGAACTCGCGGTCGGTTCGCTGATCATGGTCGTGATCTTCGACCGCCGTGGGCAGGTGACCCCCGGCTACGTGAAGGCGTGCGCCCTCACCCTGGTCCCGCTCGCCGTGTTCGCGATGTGGACCTTCCTGGTGATCAGTCCCACGGCGGACGTGGAGGGCTACGAGCTGGCCGATGGCTGGTATCGCCCGTTCGGTGTGCTCTTCGCGCTGTTCCTCGCGGGTGGCCTGGGGCACATGGTGTTCGCGATGCTGGGCGATCGGCGGCGCGCCATCCAGGTCGGCGCCGCGGGCAGCGTCGCCGGAGTTGCCTCGATCGTGATCCTCGGGCTGTTTATTGCGCCGCCGGTCTGGTCGCCCGCACTTGCCGTCCTCAGCGTCCTCGCCTCCACCGCTGTCCTCGGCGGGTCGTTGATGGCGATGACGTGGGGGCACTGGTATCTGACCTCTGGCCGGCTGCCGAAGGAGCCGATGGAGGAGATGGCGATCGTGGTGCTCGCCGCGCTGGTACTGCAGGCGGTCCTCGTGCTCATCGGGACATTCGCGCCGGCGCGGGCGGTGCCACTGTCGGACGGCATCGGTGTGTCGCTGGGCGAGAACCCCGCGTTCTGGCTGCGGGTCGGGGTCGGCCTCCTGTTCCCCATCGGTGTCACCTGGCTCGCGTTCCGGGCGGCCCAGATCCGCGGCATGATGTCGGCGACCGGCCTGCTCTACATCGCCCTCGGCGCCGTCCTCGCCGGCGAGGTCCTCGCGCGGGGCCTGCTGTTCAGCACCGGGCACGCCGTCTGAGGGCGTCCCCGGCACCGGTATGACGCGCTTTGCGCAGATTGCACCCCGTGCGCGAACCGAGATCTCGTTATGATTCAGCGGCACATCGAGTCACTTCCTGGGCGACTGTCCCAGAGGTGGCGCCTCCTACCCTCGCTCCCCCGCGGGAGGACTCGTGACTGATCCGGCACCGCAAGGTGATCCCCGGCCAGGGCGGCCGGAAATCCGCGCGCACCTCCGGGACGTAACCTCTGGTGAGGGCGGTCCGTCGCGTGCTCGTGCGGGTGGTCCCGGCAGGGACGCTCGCACGGTGGACGACGCCGAACTCATGGAGGCCCTCGGCCGGGGGGAGATCCAGGCGCTGGAGCGGTTGTACGACCGCTACTCCGCGCTGGTCTTCTCGGTCAGCCTCCGGGTACTGCACGACGCCCAGCTCGCTGAGGACGTGGTGCAGGAGGTCTTCCTCCGCCTCTGGCGGCAGCCGGCCTCTTTCGACCCGGGGCGAGGGCGCTTCATCTCCTGGTTGATGTCGGTGACCCGGAACCGCGCGCTGGACGAGTTGCGGCGCGTCTCCCGGCGGAACCGATCGGAAGACCAGGAGGAGGACGAGTCCAACCCGCTGGACGGGGTGGCCTCCGCCGACCGGATGGACGATCCGGCGCTGGGGGCGGAACTCAGAGAGCAGCGGGAGGCCGTCCGGGCCGCGATGACGCGGCTGCCTCCGGAGCAGCGCCGAGCGATCGAGCTGGCGTACTTCTCCGGGCTGACACAGGCGGAGATCTCGGACGTGACCGGGGATCCGCTGGGGACCGTGAAGACGAGGATCCGGCTCGGCATGCGTAAGCTGCGTGACGCGCTGGACGAGTTCGTGAACATTGATCTCGGGGACCGCCGGGACGAGGGGACAGACGAGCCGTGACGCCGGAGGAACGCGAGGCCCTGCTCGCCGGATATGCGCTTGGGTCGTTGTCCGACCCGGATGCGCGCGACGCCGAGCGCCTGGTCCGCAGCGATGAACGCGCCGCCCGCGAGTACGAGGCCTACCTCGATCTCGCGGACATGATCGCGCTCTCGGTGCCCCTCCGCCGTGCCGACCCGAGCCTGCGCACCCGTGTGATCGAGGCGGCCCGGCGCCAGCCGAGCCCGTGGCGCCGCGGACCAGACTGGCGTCGCTTCCTGCCCGCCGCCGGCCTCGCAGCAGCCCTCGTGCTGGTGACGGTGTGGGCCGTCTCGCTGCAGAACACCATCGGGGACCTCCGCTCGGAGCAGTCCGCCCTCGCCGCGGTCGTGGAGGCCAGCGCGAAGCGGCTGGACACGCTGGACCAGACCACCGTGGACGCGCAACAGGCGGAGTCGCTCGGCGTACGGCTCGAGACCGCGATCCGCGACCAGCAGGTGCTCCTGGCGGTGCAGGCCGCGGACGACCTCCACATCGTCACGCTCGGGACCACCTCGGCGGCGCACGGCGGGCACGGGCAGTACGTCTACAGCCCGGAGCAGTCCGCGGGCGTGCTGCTGGTGTACGGCCTGCCGCCGCTGCCGGTGGGCGCCAGCTACAAGGTCTGGCTGGAGGACGAACGCTCCGAGCTCGTCCTCGCGAACACGTTTGTCCCCACCACGAACGGCGACGCCACGGTGGTCCTGGCCTTCGACCAGGAGAAGATCCCCGTGCGGCTGTTCGTGGTCGCGAGCAACTCGGACGGCACGGACGGCCCGGTCGTCCTGCGAGGTGCGATGGCCAACTAGGGCCATGTAGATGCCTGCTCCTGTGACGCGTCCGGCGGTTCGGAGGGGCCCGCCGGACGCGTCACTTCCCTCTTCTCAGCACCGCTGTCTGTCCGTGCCGCGTCAAGCAGCCGTGTCGCCGTGTAGGTCGACACCCAGGTCGACGCCTAGCCTGCCGGTTCTCCTGGCCTGCTGGGCTCGGGGACGGCGTCTCCATCCTCGAACTCCGCGTCGTTCTCCGGATCGGTGCGGATCGCGATGTCCTCGGCGGCTGCGTTCTCTGGCTCGTCGATGCGCGCGTCGAGGGGGAGGTCCACCTCCTTCGGTCCGACGTGGCTCGCGGCGAAGGCCGCTTCCGGCGTGGCGCCTCGGAGGCGGCGGTCGACGTACCAGAAGAGCTCGCGGGTGATGGCGGTGGCGGGGACCGCGATGATCATGCCGAGCAGTCCCCAGACGGCGCCGAAGACCACGATCAGCATGATCACCATCGCCGGGTGGATGTCCACGGCGTTGCCCTGGATGCGCGGTACCAGCAGGTTGTTCTCGAGTTGTTGCACGACGAAGTAGACGAGGATGACCGGCAGCAGCAGGTCCGGCTCCGTCGCCAGCACGATGATCACGCCGGGGACGCCGCCCAGCCACGGCCCCAGTACCGGGATCATCTCCGTGATCCCCGCCCACAGGCCGAGGCCGATCGAGAACTGCACCCCCAGCAGGGTCATCGACACGCCGACGGCGATGCCCACGACCAGCCCGAGGAGCAACTGCGCGCGGATGTAGCGGCCGAGGAGGCTGTCGCAGATCCGAGCGATGTTCATCACGTCGTCCTGGAACGACGGCGGCACCGCGCGCATGAAGTTCCGCTCGATGAAGTGGCGGTCGCGCAGGGCGTAGAACAGCCAGAACGGGACGATGAGGAACCCCGAGACCAGCGCGAGGGCGCTCGTCAGGGAGCTCACCGTGCTGCCGAGCATGCTCGCCGCCAGCTCCGTGCCCCGGTCGCTGAGGTCCTCGATCGCCGCGTCGATCTGCTCTCGGAGGTCGTCCGGCAGGCTGGCGCGGTAGCGGTCGGCCCACTCCGTGGTCTGGACGCGCGCCTCGTCCACGATCTGCGGGAGGTTCTCGAAGAAGTTCGCGGACTGGTTCAGGGCCGTCGGGACGATCGCGACGCCCACGCCGCCGAGGGCCCCGAACGCGAGGGTGTAGAGCACCAGCACCACGAAGCCGCGGCGCATCTTGTCGTGGCTTCGCGTCCTCGCCGGGATGGGAGCAGCCAGGTGGTCCACGAGCGGTGAGAGGGCGTACGCGGCGATGGCGCCGACGGCGAACGGGAGCAGCGCCAGGCGGGCGTCCCACATCACCCACGCCACGAAGAGCAGCATGGAGGCCCAGAGGACGACGCGCCATCGTTGTGGGGTCACCGGGCCATTGTGCCCGCTCCGGGCGTTCGTTGACAGCATGTTCGTTGACGGGGCATTGGTTGGCAGGGCATTGGTTGACGGGGCGTTCGTCGACCGGGCGTTCGTTGACAGGGCGCTGGTGCCCCTCGGACGATGGGTGCGCGGATCCCAGAGGCGGATCCGCCGGATCGTCACCCGCGGGTAGGTCACCATGAGCCAGGTCAGTCCCGACGCCATCGAGCGGCTGCTCTCCCGACGCGGCTATCGCCTCACCGCGCCGCGGCGCAACTTGCTGGAGGTCATGGCGGGCCTCGGTGACCACTTCGTCGCGGAGGGCATCGTGAGCGCCGCGCCCGAGGTCGGCCGCGCCACGGTGTTCCGCACGCTGCGGTTGCTCCAGGACCTCGGCGTCGTGTGCCAGGTCGTGCTGGACGACGGCACGCTCGCCTATCGCCTCGCGCCAGAGGAGCACCACCACCACGTCCTATGTGTCGAGTGCGGGGCCGCGGAGGACTTCTCCTCGCCCGCCCTCGAGTCCGTCCTCCGGGAGGTGGAGGAGTCCACCGGCTTCACGGTGGAGGCCCACCGCCTGGAGTTGTACGGGCGCTGCTCGGTCTGTCGCGCGTCGGACCACTGAGGATCCAGTCCTCCACCTGAGACCCCGTCCCGCTACTTGCTATTGACACGTAGTCTCGT
Organism: Dehalococcoidia bacterium; assembly: GCA_023228765.1. GTDB lineage: Bacteria > Chloroflexota > Dehalococcoidia > UBA2979 > UBA2979 > W-Chloroflexi-9. The sequence continues at coordinate 1,236 of JALOAM010000086.1, read as the reverse complement.
TAGAGTCCCCAGCACATCAATCGAGACCAAGTGTCAGTAGGCAGTCGATGCACCGCGTTCGCTCTCTCGTCCCCGTCCTGCTCGGCGCAGCCCTGTTGCTCGCCGCTTGTTCGTCCGCGGCCGGGGAGGGAGACGGCGATGCCAGCGAGCCAGGCGCCCTCCACGTCGTCGCGACCACGCCGCTGATCGCGGAGTTCGCGCAGCACGTCGTGGGCGACGACGCCGAGGTCGAGTCGCTCATCCCTCTGGGTGCGGACCTCCACTCGTGGCAGCCTCCCACCTCGGTGGCGCGCACGATCGCGCAGGCGGACGTGCTCCTCGTGAACGGGTACAACCTGGAGGCGTCACTCCTCGACGTCGTGACCGAGAACGCGCCGCGAGGCGTCCCGCTCGTCGTCGCCTCGGCGGGCCTCGAACCGCTCGAGGGCGGCCACGACCACGGCGACGACGAGGACCATGACCACGAGGAGGGCGAGGACCACGAGGGGGATGAGGACCACGAGGCCGGTGACCTCGTGTACGCCGAGGGCGACCCGCACCTCTGGCTCTCCGTCCCGAACGCCATCGCGTACGTCGAGAACATCCGGGATGCCCTCGTCGCGGCTGACGCCGAGCACGCAGCGGGGTACGAGGAGCGCGCGAGCGCGTTCGTCGAGGAGCTACAGGCGCTCGATGGCGAGATCCACGAGACGCTGAGCGCGATCCCGCAGGGGCGGCGGACGATCGTCGCGTTCCACGACGCGTACCAGTACCTCGCGCACGAGTACGGGCTGGAGGTGGTTGCCTCGGTCGCGCCGGCGAACCCCAACCAGGAGACGAGCGCCGGGGCGATCGCGGACATCGTGCGACAGGTGGAAGCCCTCGGCGTCCCCGCCGTGTTCAAGGAGCCGGAGTTCAGCGCGCAGTCCCTGGAACTCATCGCGCAGGAGTCCGGCGCGCGGGTGCTCGAGCTCTACAACACCCCCACCGACGACGTCCCGACGTACGCAGAGATGATGCGCGCGAACGCCGCCGCGCTGGTCGACGGCCTGGCGGTTGACGGAGGGGCGGGATGAGGGCGCTCGCGCTGGTCTCGTCCAGTGCGTTCGGTGCGCTTCCCGGCGTAGGGCGTCTCGCCGCTACGCTACGTGCCCCCGGCCACACCTCCGGGGAGGGAGCGCCGGTGCCCGACTCGTCCCCCGACCTCGCCCTGGAGCCGCACGCGCACGTCCCGGCGCGCGAACCCCTCGCCCCGGA
>JALOAM010000085.1 GCA_023228765.1 Dehalococcoidia bacterium | reverse complement strand
CAGTCCCTCGCAGAACTCGAGCGGCGGGTGGGCCTGCCGCTGTTCGAGGCACGGGGCCGCCGCCGCGAGCTCACCGAGGTCGGCCGCGAGGCGGCGCGGTACGCCTCCGAGGTGCTGGGACGCACGGCGGAGTTCCGGGAGTGGGTGGAGGCGTACCGCGCGGGCGGCGCCGGCACCCTGGCCGTCGGGATGATCGACGCGGCGAGCCTGTACGCCCTCCCCGGCGCGGTGCGCGAGTTCCGCGAACAGCACCCGGACGTCCACCTCCAGCTCGTCGTGGACTCCTCGACCGCGCTCGTGGAGCGCCTCCAGCGTTATGAGCTCGACCTTGCGTTCGTGGTCGCGCCCGTGGCCGGTGACTTCGATGCCGTCGAGGTCGGCCGCGAGCCCCTCCACGTCTACGCGCCGGCCGAGGACGGCCGGGAGCCGGAGGACGTGGAGTGGGTGCTCTACCCGGAGGGCTCCCACACCCGTCAGCAGATCGACGAAGGCCTCGCGCGGCTCGGGATCATCCCGCGTGTGACGCTGGAGTCTCACAACCCCCAGGTGCTGCGGCAGATGGTGGAGCTGGGCCTCGGCTGGACGGTGCTGCCGCCGGCCGTGGCCGGGGACGGCGGTCGTCTGCGGCAGGGCCGCCAGGTAGCGCTCCGCACGCTGCTCGGCGTCCGGCGCAAAGGCGCACCGCCAGACCCCCGGGCGGAGGCCTTCCTCGCGGCGGCGTCACGCGTGGCGCTGTAGCCGCCCTCGATCGGTCTGAGATGCAGCGACGCCGCCCGGGGAGGGCGGCGCCGGTCGTTCTGCTTGGGAGGAGGGGAGTCTAGGTGTGCGCGGCGGTCTTGCCGATCTTGAACATGCGCGTCCCGCAGACGGGGCAGGACCCCTCGGTCGCGGGCTTACCGTTCTTCATCGTGATGGGATTCGGATCCTTCATCTCACGCTTCTCACGACACTTGAGGCAATAGGCCTCCATATGCACCTCCATGTCGCAGTGCTGCGACGATATTCGTGAGCCCTCGGCCCCGCCCCGAAACAGGCTTCACATACGAATCTTTCCAGTCCTCGTACGCTCGGCGCAAGGGCATGTCAACGTTGAATCGACCATTATCGAGATGTGGTCTCAGTGACTGACATGGGGACGTTATTCGGTGATCGCGTCCGGATCCGGTGTGAACACACGGAACGGGTGCCACGAACCCACCCCTCGACCGGCCTCCACGAGGGCGATGAGCTGCCCATCCGGCCCGTAGCAACGAGCGCGTCGCTCGCTTCCTGGCCCCTCGGGGGGCGTTCCATTCGCGGAGGGCACCACGTAGTCGCGCCTCGGGAGGACGACGATGTCGAGCCCCTGGCGTAGCTTCGCGGCCTGCTCGCGACTGACCACGAGGGCGGGCCACCGCTGGAGGACGATGTCCGGCGCGTGGACCAGGCGGGCGTACTCGCGTGCCTCCAGCAGCCTTACGGCGGCGTCGAGGGGTGTCGCGTCAGCGATCGTGAACGGGCCGACCTGCGTGCGCCGCAGCGCGCCGAGGTGCGCCCCTACGCCGAGTACCTGCCCGAGGTCATGGGCGAGCGACCGGACATAAAACCCCTTGCCGCAGCGGACATCGATCCGCAGCACCGGACGGGCAGGGGTGGAGGTGTCCCACGACAGCACGTCGATCCCGTGCACCACCACCGGCCGCTCTGCGAGCTCCAGCGGGTTGCCCGCCCTCGCCGCCTTGTACGCGGCCACGCCCTCGCGCTTCACCGCGCTGTACGCGGGCGGTCGCTGCATCAGGTCACCCACGAACAGGGTGAGGGCGGCGCGGACCGCATCCTCGGTCAGGTGGGAGGCGTCGTGCGCCTCGGTGACCGCGCCCTCGACGTCGTAGGTGTCGGTCGCCTCCCCGAACACCACGGTCGCCTCGTACCGCTTGGAGGCGTCCACGAGCTCATCGACGAGCCGGGTCGCCTCCCCGATGGCGACGGGCAGGACGCCGGTCGCGTTCGGGTCCAGCGTCCCCGCGTGCCCGACCTTGCGGATCCCCGCCGCACGCCGCACCCGCCGGACCACGTCGAACGACGTGATCCCCTGCGGCTTGTCGACGTTGATGAAGCCTCGGACCACTTCCCGCGCCATTCCTAGAGGGCATTGGATAATCCGACGAGGACTTCATGTTGTCGAACGGGGCGTGCACGGTGTCCGTCTCCGTTTGGCGCGGGATCAGTCCAGGTATGCCTCGACAGCCTCCCGGACCAGTTCGGATTTGGACTTGCCCTCGGCCCGCGCGCGGGCTTCGAGCGCCGCGTTGAGCACCTCGGGGAGCCGGACGCCGATCTGAGGAGAGATGCCCGTCGTCCCCGACATGGATGGCCGACCAGTCGCCTTGCGGACGCGGGCCACGACTTCGTCGACATCGACGATCGAGCCGTCCTTGTCTATCAGCGGCTCATCGATATACGGACGCCCTCGATCCTTGTATCGAGTCATCTAGAGCCTCCTCAGCATCGTCGGCATCACGTGGATTACCTTCACGGCGTCGGGAAAGTCCACCGCCACGATCTCCAATTCTCGGCCGGTCTCATCGATGCCGATCCACTGGAGGGTGTCATAGCGCCCTTCGACCGGGATGCGGGCCGGATCGTTGTGCTCGATCACGTATCGGGCGTGTGCTCTCCCAACCTTGTGCTTGCGAGCACTCTGGGCGAAGTCGACGGGCTTCATGGGGAATTTTGCTCGACAAAAACAATTTGTCAACCAAAAGCGCACCACACCGGACCACGTCGAACGACGTGATCCCCTGCGGCTTGTCGACGTTGATGAAGCCTCGGACCATCGAGTCGCTCTACCTAGAGGTCGCGGCCCTCGGAGCGGGCGACGTCGCGGAGCATCTGCGTCATGCGGTCGCCCTCCTCGATGGACTCGTCCAGCTCGAAGTGGAGGGCGGGGACGCGGCGCAGCTTCACCTCGCGGTTGATCTCCCGCTGGAGGAACGACGCGGAGTGTGTGAGGGCCTTAAGGACCTCGCGCTTCTCCTCGTCGTCGCCCATGACAGAGACGTCCACGCGAGCGTGGGAGAAGTCCGGCGACACGTCCACGTGGGTGAACGTGAGCAGGGCGTCCGAGAGCCGGGGGTCCTTCACGCGCAGCCTGACGGCGTCCGCGAGGACCTCCCGGATCAGGTCGTTGACCTTCTCGGTCCGCCGGCTCAGCGCACCTGCTCCTGGTGGAACGTGAGGATCGTGTCGCCTTCCTCGAAGTCCGTGAAGTTGGTGACCATGATGCCGCACTCGAGGCCGGCCGCGACCTCGCGGGCGTCCTCGTCGATGCGCTTCAGGCTCTCGATGCGGCCCTCGTGCACCAGCTGGTTGCCGCGCATCACGCGGCACTGGGAGTTGCGGACGGCCGTGCCCTCGCGGACGTAGGCGCCGGCGATGGCGTTGCGGCGGCCCAGGCGGAAGACCTGGCGCACCTCGATCGTGGCGTCCTGGACCTCCTTGTAGATGGGGGCCAGCATGCCCTTCACGGCCTTCTCGACGTCCTCCAGGATGGTGTAGATGATCTGGTACTCCCGGATCTCTACTCGCTCCTGCTTCGCCAGGCGCTCCGCGCCGGGCTCCGTGGGGACGTTGAAGGCGATGATGACGCCCGCCGAGGCCACCGCGAGCTGCACGTCAGACTCCGTGATGGAGCCGACGGACGCGTGGATGACCTTCACGTTCACTTCTTCGACGGACAGGTCCTGCAGCGACTGGACGAGCGGGTCGATGGACCCCTGCACGTCCGTCTTCAGGACCAGGTTGAAGTCCTTCACGTTGCCCTGGCGGATCTCGCCGAACAGCGTGTCCAGCGTGACGCCGGTCTTGTCCACCGCGCCGGCTTCGAGGGCGCGACGGCGCTCCTCCGCCTCGGCGCGGGCTTCCTTCTCGTTCTTGCGGACGACGAAGCGCTCACCGGCCGGGGGCACCTCCGACAGGCCGAGGATCTCGACCGGGGTGGAGGGGCCCGCTTCGGTCACGCGCTCGCCGGTGGCGAGGGTCATCGCCTTCACGCGCCCGTAGGACAGCCCGGCGAGCAGCGTGTCGCCCTGGCGGAGGGTGCCCGTCTGCACGAGCACGGTGGCGACGACACCGCGGTGGCGGTCCGTCTGCGCCTCCAGCACCACGCCGATGGCGTTCTGCGCCGGGCGGGCGGTGAGCTCCTCCAGGTCGGTGAGCAGCTGGACGCTCTCCAGCAGCTCGCCGATGCCCTCGCCCTTCAGGGCGGAGACGGGGTTCACCAGCTGGTCGCCGCCGTACTCCTCCGGGACCAGTCCCACCTCGGTGAGCTGTTGCTTCACGCGGTCCACGTTGGCGTTGTTGGCGTCGATCTTGTTGATCGCCACCACCATCGGCACGCCGGCGGCCCGCACGTGGTCGATCGCCTCGCGGGTCTGAGGCATGACGCCGTCGTCCGCGGCGACCACGATGATCGCCACGTCCGTCACCATGGCGCCGCGGGCGCGCATCTTGGAGAACGCCTCGTGGCCCGGCGTGTCGATGAATGTGATCGTGCGGCCGTCCGGGGCCTTCGCCTGGTACGCGCCGATGTGCTGCGTGATACCACCGGCCTCGCCGGAGACGACGTTGGTCTCCCGGATCCGGTCGAGGAGCGTGGTCTTGCCGTGGTCGACGTGTCCCAGGACCGTCACGACCGGCGGGCGCACCTCCAGCCCCTCGCCCTGCTCCACGATGCGGAGCGTGCGAGGCGCGGCGGCGGCCGCCTCCTCGGTCTCGTCGGTCTCCTCCGGAGCCGCGGCCCCCTGCTCCTCGGGTGCGAACCCGAGGTCAGCGGCGACGACGGCCGCCGTGTCGAAGTCGACGACCTGCGTGATGGTGGCCATCACGCCGTTCTTCATCAGCTCCTTGATGACGTCGATGCCGCTGACGCCCAGGAGCTCCGCAAGGTCGCCGACGACGATCGCCGGCGGGATCTGCACCACCTGCTGATTCGTCATGCGTCCTCGCTTTCGTGCTCGTTGGAGTCCTCGTCCGAGGAGTCCGTGTTCTCAGTTGGTGCGAAGCGGGCGCCATACGCGCTCAGCGCCTCGCGGTTGGTCCCGTCGATCGAGGTCCGCAGGCTGTGGGACAAGGCACCCTTCAGGCCCCGGTCCCAGCAGCTTGCCTGCCGGCAGAGGTAGGCGCCGCGCCCGGCGATGTGCCGGCGCCCCTCATCTACCTCCACCCGCGTGCCCGCCTCGTCCGTCAGCCGGACCAGGCGGACAAAGGACGACTGGTCCCCCTCGCGCCGGCATGCGGCGCACGTCCGCTGGGGGATGGGGCGCTGTCCTCGCGGACGCCCCCCCTTAGTAGTCGTCGCCCTCGTCGTCATCCTCGTCATCCAGGAAGTCGTCGCCGTGCAGCGCCGCTTCGATCTCTTCCTCGTCGATGTCGTCGAGGTCGAAGCGCCGCCCGCTGGTGCCGCCCCGCGGGGGCCGTGCCGGCCGTGCGGGGCCTGCCGGGGTTGTGCCGCCACGGCGCTTGCGCCGGTCGCGACGGTTCGCCTCGTCCTCGTCCTCGGAGCGCTGGACCTCGCGGATCTCCTCCGCGAACCGCAGGCCACCGGCGGCGGGACGGTCCGCACGAGGGCGTTCGACGCGCACCGGCGGTTCCGGCTCCGCTGCGACAGCCTCTTCGACCTCCGGCTCGGCCTCCACGATCTCGGCGAGGATCTCCTGCTCCGGGGTGAGCCGGACCTCTTCTTCCTCGACGGGTGCGGGGGCCACCTCCGGCTTCGGGTGCTCGCCGGGCAGGCCCGGGCGGGCGTACGCGGCCTGCGAGGGCGCGACGCGCTCGGGCGCGGTCTCCACGGCAGCACTCGCCGCCGCGGCGCGCTCCACCGGGATCGCCTCCATGTTCGGCTCCGGCGGCGGGTACATGTCCTCGCCGGCCTGGATCAGGGCGCTCTCCGGGCGGATGTCGATGCGGCGGCCGGTCAGCTTCGCGGCCAGGCGGGCGTTCTGGCCCTCCTTGCCGATCGCCAGGCTCAGCTGCTTGTCCGGCACCGCGATGTACGCGGTGTTCTCGTCACGGTCCAGGCGGATCGAGACGACCTCCGCGGGGCTGAGGGCGTTCGCGACGTAGGCTTCTTCCACCGGATCCCAGCGGATGATGTCGATCCGCTCGCCACCTAGCTCGTTGATGATGTTCTGGATGCGCGCTCCGCGGACACCCACGCAGGCGCCGATCGGGTCGATGCCGTGCTGGCGGGAGACCACCGCGACCTTCGCGCGGTAGCCGGCGTCACGGGAGATGCCCATGATCTCCACCACGCCGCGCGCGATCTCCGGGATCTCCAGCTCGAACAGGCGGCGCAGCAGCGCCGGGTTGGAGCGGGACACCACCACCTGCGGGCCCTTGGAGGCCTTGTAGACCTCCTTCACGAACACGCGGAGGCGCTGGCCGACGCGGTAGTGCTCGGCGCGGATCTGCTCGGAGGCGGGAAGGACTGCCTCGGTGCGGCCCAGGTCCAGGATCACCTGGCGGCGGCCACCCTCCACGCGCAGGACGGTGCCGGAGACCAGCTCGCCTTCCTTGCCCGTAAAGTCCTCGAAGACGGACTCGCGCTCCGCCTCGCGGAGGCGCTGCAGCACCACCTGCTTCGCGGTCTGCGCGGCGATCCGGCCCTGGTTCGGGGTGGACTCCAGCCGCTCGAGGACCTCGTCACCGGCCTGCTTGCCGGGGAAGCCCATCTTCGCGGCGCGCTCCGGCGACATCTGGATCTCGTCATCCTCGATGTCGTCGTCGGCCATCACCTCGTAGCGGCGGAAGGTCTCGATGTCGCCGCTGTCGCGGTTGATCTTGACCACCACGTCCGCCCACTGGAGGTCGTCCTTCTTGAGGGCGGACGCCATGGCGGACTCGACGGCAGCGAACACCGTATCGGAGTCGAGGTTCTTCTCGGCCGACAGCTGCGTGATCGCGATCACAAACTCGTTCTTCATGCCTCAACCTGTACGTCCGCGGTTCTCGCGGGCACTCCGGACGACCGATGGGAGGAGGCCCAACAGACTGTCCGAGCGGCGCCGGTCTGTGGGGCAAAAAAAACGTGGGCACCGGGCCCACGTCTCCGAAAGAGGCGCTGCCCGTCGATCATACAACACAATCCGCCGCAACCCAACACAGATGTGAGGGGCTCTGAGCGGCGGGGTGGGAGCATCCCATCACCTGAGGTCTCCACACCGCTGGGAAGCGTGAGGGAGACCCCTGACTCAAGGCCCCCTCCGCGCGCGTCGATGATCCCCTGACATCCACGAGGCGAACCCCGCGTGGTAAAGCCAGTGTCAGCGGGAGCAGGCAAGGATGCGGCGCGTCCCACTCGACCATCCGTCCATCGACGGCGCTGTGCTCCTCCGCGACGTCCGGGGGCCCTCGGGCGATGTCCTCGCGCGGGCGGGACTGCGGCTGACGGCGCGGTCGGCGCGGGCGTTGCGCGAGCACGGGGTGGCCGTCGCGTTCATCGAGGACGCCGTCTCCGCGGGGCTGGAGGTCCAGCCGCTGATCGACCTCCCCGGGGCGGACGCGGCACTGGCTCGCACGCTGCGGGACACCTGCCAGATCGCGCTGCGTGACGTGGCACCGCTCTTGCAGCAGTCGACGAGCCGGTCCGTGGTGATGCTGAGGGACGTGCGTTTCGTCCAGGCGATGGACGCGAGCGGGACGATGGAGCGCCTGCGGATGGCGATCCACGACCTGGTCGACCGCATCCGTGACGCAGACCCCGCCTCCGGCTTTTTGACGGAGCGTCCGCCGGGCGACGATCTCTACGGGCACTCGGTCGGTGTCGCGGCGCTTGCGGTGCGGCTCGGGGCGGAGCTGGGGTTCTCGCACGGCGACCTCGCGTGGACGGGCCTTGCGGCGATCACGCATGACCTCGGGCTGCTCATGGTGCCGGACGAGGTCCGCCGGACGCCGGCCGCCCTCCGCACGCCCGGCCAGCAACGACGCTACGAGGACCACACGATCCTCGGCGAGGCGCTCCTGCGCCCCCTGGACCGTCGCGGGCCGGCGTTCCCGGTGGTGGCGGCGGAGCATCACGAGGAGCAGTCGGGTGGCGGCTACCCGCGAGGGCTGACGGGCGGCAACCGCGTGCTGCGGAGCTCCAACGCCACCGGCTCCGGAGCGCCTCGGATGGCGCTCGTCTCCGAGATCGTCGCGGTCGCCGACCGCTACGAGCGCCTCGTCTCGGGCGCGCCCGGCGAGGCGCCCGTCTCCGCCGCGATCGCGCGTCACATCGTCGCGCACGAGGCTGGCGCGAAGCTGAACGCGGAGGTCGTCGCGCGGTTCGTCGATCTGGTGCCGCGCTACCCCATCGGCTCGGAGGTGGTGCTGCACGGCGGCGCGTACGAGGGCGCTCGCGCGGTCATCGTCGAGCAGGGCGAGGAGCGCGACCGCCCGATCGTGCGCGTCTACGAGACGCCCGAGGGCGCCGTCATCCCCACGGATATGTCGCTCGCGGACGAGCCTGTGGTGTCCCTCGCGCCGGTCGATGCCCTGATCGCGGCCTAGCTGCCGGCGCGCGCCTGCCGCTCGATCTCCCCGACCGTGAGACGGCCGAGTAGCTCCTCGCGGATCGACTGCACCCTCGCGACCACCTCGGTGCGGGCGACGGACTCCGCCTCGGACGCCTCGCGCGACTTCACCTCGACGACGCCGGCGCCGTGGTTGCGGCTGGAGACCGTGAGACGCACCGGTACGCCGATGAGGTCGGCGTCGTTGAACTTCACGCCGGGCCGCTCGTCGCGGTCGTCGAACAGCACGTCGAGGCCGGCGGCGGTCAGCTCCTCGTACAGGCGGTCGGCGTCCTCGCGGACAGCCTCGTCGCGGTCGAGGCCGATGCCGACCATGACCACGTCGAACGGGGCGATCGAGGCGGGCCAGCGGATGCCGCCGTCGTCGTGGTTCACCTCGACAGCCGCGCTCAGGATCCGCTCCACGCCGATGCCGTAGCAGCCCATGGTGGGGCGGACCGGGTTGCCGTCCGCACCCTGGACGGCCACGTCGAAGGCGTCGGTGTAGACGTACTGGAGGCGGAAGACATGGCCCATCTCGATGCCCCGGCCCATGCCGAGGGTGCCGCCACAGCGCGCGCAGGCGAAGCCGGCCTGCGCCGTCGCGATGTCCGCGACCGTGTGCGCCTGCCAGTCGCGCCCGTAGTTCACGTTCCGCAGGTGGCGCCCTACCTCGTTCGCGCCCGCGACCAGGTTGGGCGCCTCCGGCAGAGCGAGGTCAGCGACCACGTGGACGTGCGAGCGCGCCCCGATCGGCGAGGCGTACCCGGCCACGAGCCCGTGGTCGGCGAGCTCCTGGTCCACCATCGGCCGCAGTTCCGTGCCGCCGAGGGCGTTCGCGAGCTTGACCTCGTTCGCCTCCATGTCCCCGCGCACCACGGCGAAGACGGGGAACGGGTCGCCGGACTTCGGCGTTGCCATGAAGAACACGGCCTTCGCCGTCTGTCGTTCCTCGATCCCCAGGAATGCCGCCAGCTCCGCGATGCTCGACGCACCCGGCGTGTCGACGACCTCGGTGGGTAGGGGGTCACCGGCCACGGCCGGAGGACGGACGAACTCGGCCTTCTCGGTGTTGGCGGCGTAGTCGCACGAGTCACAGAAGACGATGGTGTCCTCGCCGTACTCGGTGAGGAAGATGAACTCCTGCGAGCCCTTCCCACCGATCGCGCCGGAGTCGGCCTCCACCGGGATCGTGGGGACGCCGCATCGCGCGAAGATGCGCCGGTACGCCTCGAACATCGCGGCATAGGAGGCGTCCAGTCCCGCGTCGTCCGCATCGAAGGAGTACGCGTCCTTCATCGTGAACTCGCGGACACGGACGAGACCGCCGCGGGGGCGCGCCTCGTCGCGGAACTTCGTGTTGACCTGGTACAGCGTCGCCGGCAGGTCGCGGTACGACTGCGCGTGATCCTTGAACAGCCGCGTCACGACTTCCTCGTGCGTGGGGCCGAGGGCGAGGCCGCGCTCCTTGCGGTCGCGGAGCTGAAAGAGCACGTCCCCCATGCCTGCCTTGCGGCCCGACTCCTCCCACAGCTCGATCGGCTGTAGCGTGGGGAGGCGGACCTCCTGCCCGCCGGCGCGGTCCATCTCTTCGCGGATCACGCGCTCGATCTTGAGCCGTACGCGGTTGCCCAGCGGCAGGAAGGAGTACACCCCCGCCATGAGCTGATCGACGAAGCCCCCGCGCAGCAGCAGCGCGTGGCTTGGCGTCTCCGCCTCGTTCGGGAACTCGCGGAGGGTGTGGCCAAACAGACGGGACATTCGCATGCCGCGATCCTACGAGGGGAGGCGGGAGGCGGCTACAGCGCCACCTCTCCGAAGTGCTCCACCACGGGGAACGGGTCGTAGAAGTGATGGAGGAGGGCTCGCCACCGCTGGTACTCCTCGGAGCCCCGGAAGCCCACGGTGTGGTCCTCCAGTCGCTCCCACTCCACGGTCAGCAGGTACTTCGACTCGTCTTCGATGCAGCGATGGAGGCGATGCCAGCGGTAGCCCGGCATCGACGCGATGATGCTCGAGGCCTCTCGGAACGCTGCCTCGAACGCCGCGTCCCTGACCGGCGATGACGTTGAGCACGGCTGCTTCAAGCACGGGCGATGGGGCGTCAGGCACGGTGGGCTCCCTCGATGAGACCGGTACGATACCTGCATGACCTCCCCTGACGACGCTGCATCGCGCGACGATCTACCGAACGAACTCGCACCCGACGAGGGCCCGCTCCCGCCCGCGATGAAGCCGGAGCGGCCGCGTGACGAGCTCGGGCGTCCGCTCCCGGCCGGCGAACCGAACCGCCTCGAACTGCCGTACTTCGACGAGATGACGCTGGAGGAGTGCCACGCCGAGGCGATCCGCCTGTTCGACGCCGGCAACTACTTCGGTGCACACGAGGCGTGGGAGACCTGCTGGGCCTACGCGAAGGGCACCGACGAGGAGACGTTCTTCAAGGGTCTCGCCCAGCTTGGCGCCGGATACACCCACTGGATGCGTGGCAACCCCCGCGGCGTCGTCGCGCTCCTCGGTCGCGCCGCCTCCCGCATCGAGGACCGCGGCCCGACCCACCGAGGCATCGACGCCGCCACCTTCCGCGCCCGCCTCGATCGCCTCATTGCCCTCGCGAAGCGCTACGAGTCGCACATCGACCCGCTGCCGGACCTCGTCGCGGAGTCCGTGCCGCTGGCCTAGCCCCGCGAGTCCGGCACGACACCGGCCTCGATCAGCAGCCGTAGCCCTGCGGCGAGGTCCTCGTCGGTCTCGTGCTGGTCCACCTCGAACGTGCGGGCGGCCGAGGGGTTCGCGGCGGCGATGCGGTCGGCGAGCCAGCGGAAGTCGACGTCGCCGTTGCCGGGCGCGCGGTGGTCGGTCAGCCCTCGGACGTCGTGGAGGTGGAGGCCCACCAGCCGCGGCCCCACCTCGTCCCACCACGCGGAGCGGTCGGTCAGCCCCAGCCGGTGTTGCACCTCGGCGTGTCCGACGTCGTGCACGTATCCCGCAATCTCCGAGGGGTACGGCGCGAGGAGGTCCCGCAGCTCTCCCGGCAGCGGGATCTCGTGGTAGCCGAGTCGCGTCTCGAGGCCGATCGTGACGCCTCGGGCGCTCGCGCGCTCCGCCAACTCCTCGACGCTCCGCCGGGCCGCCTCCAGCCAGGGCCCCGCCTGCGCGGCGCGGTCGCGCACGGTCTCGTCGATGGCCGCGTCCCACTCCGACGCGAGGAGCTCACGCCGCTCGTACATCCCTCGCAGCCGGCGCTCGCCCGCCAGCATCGTCGCCCCCACCCCGCCGAGGTGGACGACCACCACCTGCGCCCCCGCCTCCGCCGCGAGGTCCACCGAGACGAGGTGGTCCGCCACCGCCAGCGCGCGCTCCTCCTCGTCCGTCGAGGCGAGATTGAGCGCCCGGTTCTCCCCGCGCCCCGGCACGCTCCTCAGCGGCGCGGGCGCATGCACCCCCGTCACCCGCACCCCGCCGAGCGCCACCCGCCCGAGGATCGCGCCCACCTGCGCCGCATCCATCGAGTGGTTCACCTCGACCCCTGCGAACCCCAGCTCCCCCGCCCGTTCGAGGAACGCGGGGAGGTCGCCCTCGAAGCGTGGTTGGACCGCCCACATGGTCGACAGGGCGGGAACGGGTGACGCGGGAGGGTTGGTGGTCATGCGGGGATCCGGAAGGATCGGACCCAGTGAGCGGTCTGGAAGCTGGTTCGAGGCCGACAGTTCGAGGAGGACAGATTCCGCCGCCAGTACGTCATGGGCCGTCACATCCTGGACTTCGTGTGCTTCGAGTGCCGGGTGATCACCGCGGTTGATGGTGCCCATCATGCCGATCAAGTTGCTTACGCCGCAGTCCGCGATCGCCTGTGTTGGCGGGAGGGGTTCAGGTTCTCTGATCGAGAGGCTCTGATGCAGCCTGATCGCCCCGCGAGCGGAGATCAGAGGCCAGAGGATCGCAGGCAGGGTTAGGTCGCACTAACTGCTGGACGTAGCAGGCTCTTCGTCCTATCAAAGAGGCACACGAGGTCGACCGGCCGCGATCGGCCTGCGGGGCTCCATTCCACTGTCCGAGGCATTCCGCCAGGCAGCGACGTTGGCGTCGTTCGCCCGGCGTTGTAGTGAGGTCTCTTGCCGTCTTCGAACCAACGCTCCGGCCACCCCGGTTGGGCCGTCCTCCGTCGGATCGTGCGCAGGCACCGGCTGCTGCTGGGGGCCAGCATCCTGGCGGCGCTGGCGTGGCAGGGGGTGGTCCTCCTCGTCCCGCTGGTCCTGGGGTGGACGATCGAGGCCGGGATCGAGGGCGAGTCGCGCCGGGTGGTGTGGGTCGGGGGCGGAGCCGTGTTGCTCCTTGGCGCGGCGGAGGCGTTCTTCGACGCGGCGCGGCACCAGGCGGAGAACTCGGGGTCAGCGCGCGTGGCGGCGAGCCTGCGTGACGACGTGGTGGCGGCGGCCCTGGCGCTGGACGACGAGCAGCGCGTCGCGTTCCCACCGGGCGAGGTGATCGCACGCGCGACGAGCGACGTGGACGGGGTGTCCGCCCTGTTCAACT
>JALOAM010000084.1 GCA_023228765.1 Dehalococcoidia bacterium | reverse complement strand
GGCTCCCGACGACGTCCTCGATGGCCTCGTCGAGCGGGCACGTGCGGGTGAGTTGCAGGCGTTCAACCTCCTGGTCGCGCGGTTCCAGGACGGGGTGTTCAGCCTCACCTACCGGATGCTCGGATCCTCGCAGGCCGCGGAGGATGCCACACAGGAGGCGTTCGTCAAGGCGTGGCAGCGCATCGACACCTTCCGAGGCGGCTCGTTCCGGTCCTGGGTGTTCACGATCGCAGCAAACCAGGCCCGCGACGAGCTCCGTCGCCGTGCCCGCCGCCCGACCCGCAGCCTGGACGAAGCACGCGACGACCCGGACCGCCCGGACCTGGATCCGCCCGGCGACGAACCCTCGCCGGAGGACGAAGCCGAGCGGGGCGAGATGCGTGTCGCCCTGGAGCAGGCGCTCCTCACGCTGCCGGACGACTGGCGCGAGGTGGTGGTGCTCTCCGATATCCACGGCCTGGACTACCGCGAGATCGCGGAGGCGACGGGCCTCGCCCTCGGCACCGTGAAGTCTCGCCTCAGCCGCGCGCGTGGCCGCCTGCGCGAGGTGATCCTCCAATCACGGGAACTTTCAGAAGCCGTGGATCGTCTAGGAGTCAGGCGGTGAACCTGATGTTCTGGAGACGACGCAACCCCGAGGCCGAGACCGATCCCTCCCACGAGGACGTCGTGCTCGAGCAGGTCTCGGCGTACCTCGACGGTGAGCTCACCAACGCCGAGATGGCGGCGGTGGAGTCGCTCGTCGAGCGCGACGAGGAGACCGCGGCGCTGCTCGCGGACCTGCGCTCGATGCGCGGCGCGCTGGGCGCCCTCGGCGAGTTGCGCGCGCCTCGCTCCTTCGCGATCCCGGCGACTGCCTCCGGCTCCGGCCAGCGGAGCACCCCCTTCGCACTGTTCCGCCGTACCGAGCTGTTCGTGCGCGGCTCCGCCGCCGTGGCGGCGCTGCTCTTCGTCGTCGCGCTGGTGAACAACCCGACGGCCAGCGTGGGCACCGTCGCGTTCGACACGGCAGCGCAGTCCGGCGGCCAGACCGCTCCCGGGTCGGCCCTCGGTGGGGAGACCCTCCGCGCCCAGTCCGAGGCCGCCCCGGCAGGCGGTGGCGAGTCAGCCGGCACGCTGATGGCGCCCGCGCCCACCGAGGAATCGGCTGAGGCCGGCGCAGCCGGAGCGACCGGCGAGGCGACCGAGGCCACCCCGGGACCCGAGGTACCCAGTGCCGGCTTCTCATCCGAACGCGAGAACGGCGCGACCGGTGACGACGCCGCAAGCGGTGGTGCAGGCGGCGGGCTGCCCGACGATGGCGCGGGGGCAGGCGCGGCCAACAGCGCGGACATGCCTCCGGCGCCGGCGGCCACCGGACCCGGCGAGGAGATGCCGACCGCCCAGCTGGAGACGGCACCCACGGGAACCGAATTCCTCACGGATTCGTCTCAAGGTTTGGGAGGCATGGCCCCCGCGCTGGGAGTCCTTACCGGACTGCTGACGGCACTGTCGGCACTCACCGCCTGGACTCGACGCTCGGGGGATTCGGCGACGTAGCGAGGCACGGTGCCTCGCCGGCCGACCAGCCCGGCTCGAAGAAAGAGGCACCAGAGTGAACCCCATCCAGTTGAGTTCTCGGATCCGCCGCAGTGCGATCCTCGCGGGGGCCGCTGCGCTCCTCGCGCTCGGCGTCGCTTGCACCCCAACGACGGAGGTCACCGTGGCCAGTGAAGGCACCGCAACACAGGGCATCGCCGTGAACGGCGAAGGCAAGGTCTCGGTCCGCCCGGACATCGGACAGTTGAACCTCGGCGTGGAGGTCACGGCCCCCACGGTCGCGGAGGCGCGCGATCAGGCCGCGACGGCCATGGACGCCATGCAGACCGCGATGAACGACGAAGGCGTCGCGGACGAGGACATCCAGACCCAGTTCTTCAACATCTACCCCCAGTACAACTACTCGGAGAGCTCCCCGCCGACGATCATTGGCTACATCGTCTCCAACCAGGTGCAGGTGAAGGTCCGCAACCTGGATAGCGTCTCCAACGTGCTGGACGCCTCGATCGCTGCCGGCGGCGACGCCGTCCGCGTGAACGGCATCTCCTTCACCGTGGAGAACCCGGACGAGTTCCTCGCCGACGCTCGCCGCGAGGCCGTCGCGAAGGCCCGCGCCAACGCGGAGATCCTCGCGGACGCCGCCGGCGTCTCGCTGGGCAAGGCGATCAGCATCAACGAGTCCACGAACTCGGGCGGCGGCTACTACCCGGCCATGGAGACCCGCGCCTCCGCTCAGGACGCCGGTGGCGCATCCCCGGTGAACCCCGGCGAGCAGGAGCTCATCGTCAACGTCTACGTCGTCTACGCCATCGAGGGCGCCAACTAGCCCTCGCCCGCCAGTCCGTGTGGGCGCCCGCCCACGCCCACACAAGAAGGCCGCCCTCGCCCGGGCGGCCTTCGCTTTGCCCTCGACTTGTCCTCGACGGATCGGCAACGCGACGTCCGAGGTCAGACCCCTTCCGGCTTCTGCTTCCTCGCCCGGCTCGGCGGGAGAGGGTTGGGGGTGAGGGTCTGTTCCGACACCCCTAAGGGTTCCGCGACATCCGCCGATGATTCCCCTGTCGGTTCTCGGGGGGACTATGCGTCGAGCGCTGCCCAACGTGCTGCCGTGGCTCGTCCTCGTCGGGGCGTCCACCGCTGCCTTCTTCGTCCTCCGCACCCGCGAGGGTGCCGGGGAGGGATGGTCGTGGAACAGCCCGGCCGGGCACTTCTGGATCGTCAGCGCGGCAGCGTTGATGTGCGCGTTCCTCGCGATCGCCTCGGGCATCGCGGCGAGTCGGGCGGCGAACTGGCGCGTCACGATGATCGCGCTCGCGTTTATCGCAATGGCCGGCATCTTCGCGGTGCACGGGCTCACCACGCCCGGCTTCATCGTCACCGGTCCCACCCGCGCCCCGGCCGTCGCCACCGTCGAGGGCTACGACCTCGCGGCGTACGAGGGCTACGGCGCCGCCGCACCCGTCGAGGCCGCCGCGGCCCCGGGGGAACCGACCAGCCGCTTCTACAACGTCACCGGACTCTCCTCGAGGCTTGCGATCCTCACATCGGTCTCCCTCCTCGCCGTGGCGGCGATGCGGTGGCCGGCCTCGGTGGAGGCGTGGCTGACGCGCCGAAGGCGCGCGCTGCTCGCGGCGGGGATCGTGACAGTGGTGACCTATGCCACGCTCGGGTTCCTCGCGCCGTGGTTCGTGCCGACCGCGCTCGTGGAGAGCGACGCGGCGGCGATCGGCGTCACGGCGGTGGTGGTCGTGCTCGGACTGCTCACGGCGGCACGGTTCGCCCACAGCTACCGGCTCTCCGCGATCCAGCTCCACGGCGCCACCGCCGTGGGTGCGCTCCTGCTCGTCGAGGCGAAACTGTCGCTCGAGCTGGGCGGGATCTGGAGCGGGACCTTCTGGCTCTACCACGTCCAGCTGCTCGCCGGGTTCGCGGCGATCTTCTGGGGGATCGTGATCGAGTACTCCCGAGGCCAGACGGTCCGGGCGCTGGAGGCCCTCACCGTCTCCGACGTCATGGAACAGCTCCGCTCCGGCTTCACCGAGCCGGTGGTCGCGCTCTCGTCCGCGCTCGAGGCGCGCGATGGCTACACGCTGGGCCACGGGGAGCGTGTCGCGGCGCTGTCCGTGCTCATCGGGCAGGAGATGCGGCTGAACCCGCGACGCCTGAGGGCGATCGCCGCGGGGAGCCTCCTGCATGACGTGGGGAAGATCGGTGTCCCGGACGCCGTCCTGCACAAGCGCGGGTCGCTGACCTCGCATGAGTACGACGTCATCAAGGAGCACCCCTCCCGCGGAGCAGACATGCTCCGCAACCACTTTGATCAGCAGACCGAGGCGAACGTCATCCGGTACCACCACGAGCGGTGGGACGGCCTCGGCTACCCCGAGGGGCTCCACGGCATCGACATCCCGCTCGAGGCGCGTATCGCGGCCGTGGCGGATGTGTACGACGCGCTCCGCTCCAACCGGGCGTACCGTCCGGCGTTCATCCGAGACGACGCGGTGCCGATCATCCTGGACGGCGCCGGCTCGCACTTCGACCCGGACTGCGTGGACGCGTTCCTGAAGGTCGTCGAGCAGTGGGAGACCCGCTACGCCGAGGACACGACGGAGTACGCCGAGCGGCGGGCCGCATAGTGGCGGCTCGTGCCTCGCTCGGGCGACTCGTGCTGTGGTTCGCCGCGGCGAACGCCGTCGCCCTCGCGCTCGCGGTCATGCCCTCGGGCGGGGCGGCCGCCGCAGGCGTCAAGGGCGTGCGGAACGCCCTCGCGTGGTGCGGGATCGGGTAGCGCGGCTCCGTCGAGAGCGGCGACCAGAGGCGGGCGCGGTGGTACGCTCCCGCCACTCCCCCACAGACGAGGTTTCCGAGTTGGTACTGAGCGACCGATCGATCCGAGAGGCCCTGGAGTCAGGCCGCCTCATCGTTGATCCCCTGGGCGACAACGCCATTCAACCCGCCTCGCTGGACATCCGCCTGGACCGCCACTTCCGGGTCTTCCGCAACCACCGGCAGCCGTACATCGACATCCGCGAGGAGATGCCGGAGCTCACCGAGCCCGAGCGCATCGAGGATGACGAGCCGTTCATCCTGCACCCCGGCGAGTTCGTCCTCGGCTCCACGGTCGAGCACGTGAAGCTGGGCGACGACCTGGTCGCGCGGGTGGAGGGGAAGTCCTCGCTCGGGCGCCTCGGACTGCTCGTGCACGCGACCGCCGGGTTCGTGGATCCCGGATTCCAGGGCCACCTGACGATGGAGCTCTCCAACGTGGCGACCCTGCCGATCCGGCTCTACTACAACATGAAGATCGGTCAGCTCTCCTTCCAGAACCTCACCACCCCGGCGGACCGGCCGTACGGCCACCCCGACCTCCGCTCCCGCTACCAGGGGCAGGACATGCCGACCGCGAGCCGCATCTACCGCGACTACCAGGGCTCACGCTGACCGGGCGCCGAGGGCGGTCGCTCCGTGGGTAGGGCGCCGGCGCTAGAGTCGCGGCACGATGACCGCTCCTGACCCCGCACCGTCCGAGTTCATGCGCGCCGCGCTCGAGGAGGCGGAGGCAGCCCTCGGGACGACCTCGCCGAACCCGGCGGTCGGTGCCGTCCTCGTGCGGGACGGGCGCATCGTGGGACGCGGGCGCACGCAGCCCCCGAGCGGTCCGCACGCGGAGGTGATGGCGCTGCGCGAGGCAGGCGACGCCGCGCGTGGCGCCACCCTGTACGTGACGCTGGAGCCGCACAACCACCAGGGACGCACCCCTCCCTGCACCGAGGCGCTGATCGAAGCCGGTGTCGCCATCGTCCACTACGCGATCGACGACCCCAACCCCCTCGTCGCGGGCAGTGGCGCGCAACGTCTCCGCGAGGCCGGCATCGAGGTGACCTCGGGCGATGGCGCCGCCGAGGCGGAGCGGGTGATGGAGGGTTACCTCCACCACCGCGCGACCGGGCGGCCGCTGGTGATCGTGAAGTACGCGGCCAGCATGGACGGCCGCATCGCCTCGGCGTCCGGGAACGCCCGCTGGGTCTCCGGGCCGGAGGCGCGCGCCTGGCTCCACGTCCTCCGTACGAAGATCGACGCCGTGATGGTGGGCTCCACCACCGCCCTGGTGGACGACCCGGAGCTCACGGCGCGCCCAGAGGACATCGAGGATCCCCACCAGCCGTACCGCATCGTCGTGGACTCGCAGGGACGGCTCTCCTCGGGCGCTCGCGTCCTCGGCCCCGGCGCGATCATCGCGACGACGGACGCCTCCCCTGCCGAGTGGCGCGAGGCGATCGCGGCGACGGGCGCCGAGGTGCTCGTGCTGCCGGCCGACGAGAGTTATGTCTCATTGCCCGCCCTGCTCGACGCCCTCGGCGAGCGCGGGGTGCTGACGCTGCTGGTCGAAGGCGGAGGCGCCCTGCTGGGCGCGCTGTTCGACCAGCGGCTGGTCGACCGCCTGTATGCTGTCATTGCGCCCGTCATCATTGGCGCTGCGGACGCACCCTCCGCGGTCAGCGGCCAAGGCGCGCATGTGATGGCGGACGCTCCCCGGTTGCGAGACAGTACGGTCGAGCGACTGGGGGAGGACACTCTCATCTCGGGCGTACCGGTCTGGCCGGACGCCACCAACGCAGAGGGTCCAGCGAGGGAGTAGGCATGTTCACGGGTATCGTCGAAGAAGTGGGCCGCGTGCGCGCACGCGACGGCGGCATCCTCGTGATCGAATGCGACACCGTCCTCGAAGGGTCGCAACTCGGCGACTCGATCGCCGTGAACGGCGTGGACCTCACGGTCCGCGCGATGGACACCGACTCCATGACCTTCGACGTGATGCCAGAAACCTTCCGCCGCTCCAACCTCGTGGAGTTCGGCCCCGGCGACCTCGTGAACCTCGAGCGGTCCGTGACCGGCGCCACGCGGATGTCCGGCCACGTCGTCCGCGGCGTCGTCGAGACGACCTGCACGCTGCACAGCTTCACGCCCGAGGGCGACGCGATCATCGCGCGCTTCGAGGCGGACCCGGAGTACCTGAAGTACATCGTGATGAAGGGCCCCGTCTGCGTGGACGGGATCTCGCTCACGGTCATGGGCCGCGACGAGACCTCCTTCTCGGTCTCGCTGGTGCAGTACACGCAGGAGCACACGAACCTGATGCACCGAAAGCCCGGCGACCGCATCAACCTGGAGACGGACATCTTCGCGCGCTACATCGACCAACTGCTCGAGGCGCGCGAGGCCGCGAAGGCGTAACGACGCCCCTCGGAGGCGTCGATCCAGCACGTACCACACGCGGCGACCTCGCGAGAGGCGTCGACCACAGCAGGAGGAACGCGATGCCGGCGAAGAAGGCGGCGACCACCCGGACCACGGCGGCGAAGACCACGGCAGCGAAGCCCGCGACGGCCAAGCCGGCCGCGAAGAAGCGCTCCCCGCTCCGCGCCACCGTCGAAGAGGCGGTGGAGGAGATCCGCAACGGCCGCATGGTCATCGTCACGGACGACGAGGACCGCGAGAACGAGGGCGACATCGTCATCGCCGCGCAGTTCTGCACGCCGGACCTCGTGAACTTTATGGCCACGCACGCGCGCGGCCTGATCTGCGTCCCCCTGCCGGAGGAACGCGCCGACGAGCTGAACCTGATGCCGATGACGGACGTGAACACCGCCCCCCTGGGCACGGCGTTCACCGTCTCCGTGGAGGCCGCCCGAGGCGTCACCACCGGCATCTCCGCCGCGGACCGCGCCACCACGATCCAGATGCTGGCACACCCGGAGTCGCAGCCGCGCTCCTTCACCCGCCCCGGCCACGTCTTCCCGCTCCGCGCGAAGCCGGGCGGGGTGCTAGTGCGCGCCGGGCAGACGGAGGCCTCCGTGGACCTCTGCCGCCTCGCGGGCCTCGAACCGGTCGCGGTGGTCTGCGAGATCATCAAGGACGACGGCACCATGGCCCGGATGCCGGACCTGGAGAAGTTCGCCCGCAAGCACAAGCTCAAGATCCTCACGGTCGCGGACCTCATCTCCTACCGCATGGCGCACGAGCGCCTGGTCGAGCGCGTCGAGGAAGCCCAGATGCCGACGAAGTTCGGCGAGTTCCGCGCGATCGGCTACCGCACCTACCTGGACAAGAAGGAGCACGTCGCGCTGGTCATGGGCGACGTGACGAAGGCGGACGCTGTCCTTGTCCGGGTGCACGACAAGTGCGTCACGGGCGACGTCTTCGGCTCGCTGCGCTGCGACTGCGGTGAGCAGCTGGAGGCCGCGATGAAGCTCATCGCGGAGGAAGGCCGCGGCATCGTGGTCTACATGGACCAGGAGGGCCGCGGCATCGGCCTGCACAACAAGCTCCGCGCCTACAAGCTCCAGGAGGAGGGCCTCGACACCGTCGAGGCGAACGTGGCGCTGGGGCTGCCGGCGGAGGACCGTGACTACGGCATCGGCGCGCAGATCCTGGTGGACCTGGGCGTGCGCAACATGCGCCTCATGACCAACAACCCGATCAAGATCCAGGAGCTGGACGAGTTCGGCGAGCTGCGTGGCGCGGGCCTCGACGGGTACGGCCTGCGCGTCATCGAGCGTGTGCCGCTGGAGGTCGCCGCGAACACGCACAACATCCGCTACCTGCAGACGAAGCGGGACAAGATGGGCCACATCCTGGACCAGCCGATGCCGGGCCTGGAGGCCTAGCATCGGAGCACCGCCCGAGGTGACGCCTCGGGCGGTCTGTTCGTACACCACGGCACACGGGGATCAGGGGTCGGAGGCAGGACTTGGCGCGCGTCATCGGGCAGGGCGACATCGATGCGACCGGACTGAAGGTCGGCATCGTCGTGTCGATGTTCAACGACCAGATCACGAAGAAGATGCTGGACGGCGCGCTGGAGACGGCGCGCGGCATGGGCGTCGCCGAGGATGACATCACGGTCTGCTGGGTGGCGGGCGCGTTCGAGCTGGCCCTCATCGCGCAGGAACTCGCCGAGGACACGGCGGTCGATGCCGTCGCCGCGATCGGCTGCATCATCCGCGGCGAGACCCCTCACTTCGACTTCGTGGCGGGCGAAGCCGCCCGCGGCCTGATGCAGGCGACGCTGGAGTCCGGCGTCCCGATCGCCCTCGGCGTCACGACGACCGACACGATCGCGCAGGCCGAGGCCCGCGCCGGCGGCGCGGTGGGCAACAAGGGCAGCGAGGCGATGTATGCCGCCCTGCACTCGGCGGCGGTGCTGCGCGAGCTGGCGAGTGGCGACGAGTAAGACGGCCCCCAGGGGCCTATAGGACTGGCGCAGTAGGCCAGTTCATGTTCAAGATACATAGATGAAGCCCGACGAACTCCGGCATCCCAGCGGCGGCGAACACGTCGACGAACTCGCGTTCGGTGCGATCAAGCTCGCCCACGAGGCGATCGACCGCTTCCCCGAGATGAAGCGCAAGCACATGTTCATCGCCAGCGGCGCCGCGATCTCCTCGGCGCTCGTCATCGCCGCCGGCGTCGCGGTCATGCGCCGCGTCCGCGCGGGCGCGAAGCCCGAGGACGCCGTCCAGGCGGTGACCGAAGAAGAGATCGAGGGCCTGCGCCTCGTGAAGCGCACCCCCTACCGTCCGAACGGCGCGAGCGCGGAGGACACCTCCGACGAAGCGACCGACGCCTCCGAGGGCGACACCGAAGCCGAGGGCGTCGAGGAGATCACAGCCGTGGTCAGCGACGAGCCCGCCGCCGGGAGCATCGCCGCCGGCTCGTAGCCCGCGTCACCGACTTCGCCTCGCCGTCGTCTATCCTCGACCTGCGCTCTCCCCGCGCGGGACTCCGATGACCGACCTCGCCAGCCCTCGCACCACCCGTGACCACGGCCCGCGCCGACCGAGGCGGATCGCGCACTTCGACCTGGACTCGTTCTTCGTCGCGGTGGAACGGCTGCGGAACCCGGACCTCGTCGGGAAGCCCGTGCTCGTGGGGCACCCGGGCGGCCGCGGCGTCGTCGCAACCGCCTCGTACGAAGCGCGCGTGTTCGGCTGCCACTCGGCGCAACCGATGTCACAGGCACTCCGCCTCTGCCCACAGGCGATCGTCGTGCCGCCCTCGCAGGGCGTGTACGGCGAATACTCGGAGCAGTTCCACGCCGTCCTCAACGAGACCTCGCCGGTGGTGGAGTCCGTCGGCCTCGACGAGGCGTACGTGGACCTCACGGGCATCGGCGACCCCACGACCGGCGCGCGCGACGCCGCCGCCGAGGTGCGCCGGCGCGTGCGTGGCGAGCTAGGTCTCCCCGTCTCGGTCTGCATCGCCGGGTCGAAGACGACGGCGAAGGTGGGCTCAGACCAGGCAAAGCCGGACGGGCTGCTGGAGATCCCCGTGGGCGGTGACGCGGCGTTCCTCGCCCCGCTCGCGATCCGCCTGCTGCCGCTGGTCGGCCCGAAGTTCGGGGAGGCCCTCGCGAAGGTCGGCGTGCGCACCATCGGCGACGCGACTCGCCTCGACGCCCGCTGGCTCGCTCGGCAGTACGGCAAGGCCGGCGAAGCCCTCGCCGACCGCGCACGGGGCATCGACCCCTCGGTCGTCGTCGCAGGCGGGCGCGCCCGCGTCCAGATCTCGCGCGAGAACACCTTCATGGAGGACCTCACCGACCTGGAGGAGATGCGGAAGGTGATCCGGCGCCACTCGGACCGCGTCGGCGCGGACCTGCGGCGGCAGGGAAAGCGCGCCCGGACGATCTCGCTGAAGGTGCGCTGGCCGGACTTCACCACCTTCGCCCGCAGCGTCACCCCCGGACGCCCCGTGCAGGCCACGGCGGATATCGCGCAGGCGGCGCAGGAACTCCTCGATGAGGTCTTCCGCACCGAGGGCCGGCACCCGGTCCGGCTCATCGGCGTCGCGGTCACGAACCTCGTCGACGACGAGATGCAGCTGACGCTCGACGACCTCGGAGGGGCTTCCGGAGGCCCGCCGGGAGGCGCCGCCGCGCCTCGCGTGCTACGCAACGAACAACTCGACCGCACCATCGACGAGCTGCGATCACGGTTCGGTGACGGGTCAGTCAGCCGAGGGCTGTAGCATGGTGGTGGGGTCGCATATGTGGACTTCGCTTGCGGACTCTGGGCATCTCGGCCTAGAGTTTCAAATCTACGAAGTCTTCCCACCGAATCGGTAGATTCGGAGACTGCGATGACCTCAACCAACGACCGCCCCCGCCGCCGATCCCGGTGGGTCAGCCTCGCGAGGGCGTGCGAGATCCTCGGCGTGAACGAGTCCACTGTGCGTCGGTGGGCCGACTCCGGCGAGATCCAGGTGTTCCGCACCCCGGGCGGCCATCGCCGCTTCGACGAAGCGGAACTCCAGGACCTCGTGGAGACCGGCGGGCGACGCCCGGAGCGGGCGCTGGAGTCTGCCGCCCTCTCGCGCATCCGCCGCCAGCTGCACTCCAACAAGGCTGACGCGCGCTGGTACCGCGACACCGACGAGGACGAACGGGACGCCCTCCGCCCCCTGGGCCGCCGGCTCGTCGAGATCGTGGACGACTACCTCGCGAAGCGCGGGCGCCGGAGCGAGCTGGAGGAGGAAGTCTCCGCCATCGGCGAGGCGTACGGTGCGGAGCTCCAGCGGCGCGGGATGCCGCTCTCGCAGGCGATCCAGGCGTTCACGTTCTTCCGCCGCTCGCTGGACGAGACCGCGAAGCAGTTGGCGGAACGCAACCGCATGACACCCGAGGAAGCCGCCGCCGCGCGCGAACAGATCGCGGGCCTCGCGGACCGCGTCCTGCTCTCCCTCACGGCGATCTACGACCAGTAGAGGCAGACGCGGGCCTCTCCCGCTATAACCGTACCGGCGTGCCGCCTCCTCCCCACCGAGGAAGTTCCGGCGCGCCTGGTCAGGACACAGGCAGCCCGTGATCGGTGAACCCGGCACCCCCTTCGACCCCGCGCGCATCCGCGCCGTCGCGTTCGACGGCTACGGCACGCTGTTCGACTACGGCATGCCCCACTTCCGCGTGGACGTGGCCGCGGAGCTGGAGCACCAGGGCGTCACCGTCGAGGACTTCGACGCCTTCTTTCTCACCTGGCAGCGCTCCTACCGCGCGGGCGACGTCTGGGACCAGAGCGACCGCGTGGAGCAGGGCATCCGCGGCTGGCCCACGGAGCGAGCCCTCAACGGCCCGCTCCCGGACTGGCACTCGCAGTGGGAGATCTGGCGTCGCCAGTACCAGGCCGCCGTCGACCACCACGGACTCACCTCCGACGCCGCATCTGCTGCCGACCGCTTCCGGGCCGCCCTCTCCGTCGCCCCCGCCTACCCCGACGCCCACGACACCGTGGAGAGGCTCGCCGGACGGGGCTACCTGCTCGGCCTGCTCTCCAACGCCGACGAGGACTTCCTGCAGGCCGCCCTCTCTCGCGCCCGCCTCCGCTTCTCCGTCATCCAGTCCTCGGAATCGCTCCGCGCGTACAAGCCCCACCGCGCCATCTACCAGGCGCTCTCCGGGCGCTTCGCCGTCGCCCCCGACGAGATCCTCTACGTCGGCGACTCCCCCTTCGCGGACGTCGCCGGCGCCGCCAACGCCGGCCTCCGCACCGCCTGGATCCGCCGCGAAGAGACCGCCTTCCCCGACCACATCGCCCCGCCCGACGTGACCCTCACCGCCCTCATCGACCTCCTCGAGGTGCTTCCGGGGGCGTGAGGCCGGAAGGCCCTCACCCCCAGCCCCTCTCCCGGAACCGGGAGAGGGGAGTCAGAACGGAGGCAGGCCGCGCGGACACCTCCCCGACCCCGACTCCGACTCCGACTCCGGCCCCCTCTCCCGGTTCCGGGAGAGGGTTGGGGTGAGGGCCGACTGAGGACCACGACCCCGCCGACGGTGGTCCCACACGACCCGACCGGTCGAGACCCCGAGACCGTCAGAACGGCCGCGCGGACACCTCCCCGACCCCGACCCCGACTCCGACTCCGGCCCCCTCTCCCGGTTCCGGGAGAGGGTTGGGGTGAGGGCCGAGTGAGGACCACGACCCCGCCGACGGTGGTCCCGCACGAGCTGACCGGTCGAGACCACGAGCCCGTCAGAACGACGGCAAACGACCATTGCCCCGCGCCACTCACGGAACGTATACTTGCGCCTGAACGAAACCGCTTACCTGAATGATCGGATGATCGATGCGGCTCTCCTGCCAGCAGGAAGACCTGCACCGCGGCCTCTCCGCGGTATCGCGAGCCATCCCCGCGCGCTCGACGCTGCCGATCACTCAGCACGTCCTCGTCGAGGCTGACGAGTCCTCGATCACCCTCTCGGCCACCGACGCCGAGACCATCGCCATCACCTACAAGATCGACGCCGACATCACCGAGCCCGGCTCGATCACGATGCCCTCGCGGCTCCTCGCCGACTTCGTCGCGACGCTGCCACACCAGCCGATCTCGATGACCCTCGCCGAGCGCTCCCGTCAGGTGAGCCTCGCCTGCGCGAGGAACACCGCGTCGATCGGCGGCATGGACCCCGACGACTTCCCGCCGATCCCCTCGGTCAGCGGTTCCGACGAGATCCACATCGAGGCCGCGCGCCTGCGCGCCGCGATCACGCAGACCGTCTTCGCCGCCGCCACCGACGACTCACGCCCCGTGCTGACCGGCGTCCACTTCCACTTCAAGCCCGGCGAGCTCCGCCTCGCGGCCGCCGACGGCTTCCGCCTCTCCGTCCACACGATGCCCCTCGCCGCCGAGGTGGAACGCACCGCCATCGTCCCCGCGCGCGCCCTCGGCGAACTCGGTCGCCTGCTGGCCGAAGCCGGCACGGGCGACGTC
>JALOAM010000083.1 GCA_023228765.1 Dehalococcoidia bacterium | reverse complement strand
GGCCGAAGCCGCGGACGGCGGCGACGGGGTTCCGGAGCTCGTGCGAGGCGATCGAGATGAACTCGTCACGGCTGCGGAGGACCGCCTCCGCGCGTTCGCGCGCCTCGGCTTCCGCGAGGCGCGCCGCCTGCATCTCGACGTAGGAGCGGTTGAGGCGCCCGCCCAGGTACCACCCACCGATAGCGACCGCGAGGACCGCGAGGCTGACGAAGATCATCCCGCGCCAGGCGATCGCATCCGCTCCGGCATAGGCGGCACTGCTGTCCTCGGCGACCGTCACGGCCCAGCCGAGGCTCTCGACCGGCGCGAACGCGACCAGGGTGCCCTCGCCGTCGCGCTCCGCCTCGATGAACCCGGTCTCGCCCTCGAACGCCGCGCGCACCTCCGGGCGGTCCCCCACGTTGAGGAGCACGGCGACGCGCTCCGCGTCCGGGTGCACCAGCGTCTGGCCAGCGCGATCGATGAGGCCCACGCGGGCGTCCGTGGTGAGCTGCTGGGTCAGCGCGCTCGCGAGCGTCGAGAGCGAGACGGAGCCAACGAAGCCCCCGGTGGTGCCATCCTCGAACGCGATCGGCGAGGCGATGAGGACCGCCGGGACACCCTCCCGCAGCGTCCGGAGGCCATCGCTCACCACGGGACGCCCGGTGGCGAACATCTGCTGGAGGTACGGGCGCTCGCTGAGGTCCGCGCCCGCCGAGGTGGCGCGCGACCCGGCAATCGCGATGCCATCCGGCCCGACCACGCTCATCCCATCCCACTCCGGGTTCGCCTCCGCGGCGTCGATGAGGCGCGCGCGGAGTTCCGGCTCGGTCAGGCGACGTGCGTCACGGAAACCGAGCGCAATGGCGCTCAGCGTGCGGCGGTGGCCGTCGAAGAAGGACTCCGTCGCGAGCACCCCCGCCCGCGCGAGGGCGACGGTGTCGCGCTCCGTGCTGGCGCGGGACTCCCGCACCGAGGTGACAACAAACAACGCCGCGAGGGCGAACATGGGGAGCGTGACGGCGACCAGGAGCACGAAGAGACGGTTCCGCTGAGACATCAGCCGACCTGCGTCCTCTCCGAAGGACGGTGGGCCGCACGGTCGCAGCAGAACCGGCGGGTCACAGGCGCGTGGATATTGCTCCGCACTATATGCGTCCGGACATGAGGCTCAACGGGCGCGCGTGAGGCCTCACATGAGGCCTCGCGACCGCACGCGCCCCCACGCAACGGGGCCACCGCACGAGCGCGCCGGGCTACATGAGCCCCTGGTCGCGGAGGAAGCCCAGCAGGAGCCCTCGATACTCGTCCCGCGCGAGGCGGTACGTGCCGTGGCCCGCCTCCGGCAGGATCTCCAGCCGCGCGTTCGGGATCTGGCGCGAGATGATGACGGAGCCCGCCGCCCCGGCCACCTCGTCCTTCCCGCCCCCGACGACGAGCGTCGGCGCGGTGATGCGGTGCAGCTCCGGCGTCAGCGGGTGCTCCCGCAACCCGGCGACCGTCCGGCACTCCGCGACGTAGGACTCGATGTGCTCGGGCTTCACCTGCGGCACGCGCCCGCCGGCATCCACCGTCGCGTGGCCCTCGAACGCGGGCTTCAGCTCACGCCCCACGAGGGCAGCCTCGCCGACACGCGCGAGCTCGCCACGCATGTACCAGTTCTCGCTCGCGCGGACGTTGCTCTCGCTGGACGTGGAGTCGAGGACGAGCGCCGCGACCTTCTCCGGGTGGTCCAGCGCGAACTTGAGCGCGGTCACCCCGCCCCACGACACGCCGAAGATCACCGCCCGCTCGATGCCGAGCTGGTCGAGCAACCTCGCGAGGTCACCGGCGTACAGCCCGAGGTTGTACTTCGCCGCCTGACCGGAGCGCCCGAGCCCGCGGTTGTCCCACGAGATCGTGCGAAAGTGCTGCGCGTACCAGTCCATGTCCTCGCGCTCGAAGCCCTCCCCCGAGCCGCCGAGGCCGTGACAGAACGCATAGGTCAGCGGCCCGTCGCCGCGCATCTCGTAGTGGATCTGGACATCGCCCAGGTCAGCCATCGGCATCGCGCACCCCCTCGCTCGCCCCGCCATGCCGAGGGACCTCGGCAGTCGGGCGCGTAATAGCACGGTGGGGTGCAGGCTGGCTATCTGTGACGGTGGGAGGCGGAAGGGGCCCTCACCCCCGGCCCCTCTCCCGAAACCGGGAGAGGGGAGTCAGAGGGAGAAGGAGAGGCAAGTCAGAGCTTGGAGCCGATTCCGGTTCCGCCCCCCTCTCCCGAAACCGGGAGAGGGGCCGGGGGTGAGGGTCTCCTCTCCCTCCGACTCCAACTACCGCAGCAATCCCACCACCTCGCGGGCGATCGCGAGACTGGAGGTCAAGCCGGGCGACTCGATGCCGCCGAGGTGGACGTAGCCGCGGTCCTCCCAGATGAGGAAGTCGGCCTGCGCGCCGCCGGGCTGCTGGAGCTTCGGGCGGTAGCCCACCTGGCCCGGCGCGATGTGCTCGTCACGGAGGCCGGGGAGGAAGCGCTGGCCCGCCACGAGGAACGTCGCGCGGACCTCGGGGGAGCCGGGGTTGCGGTAGTCGAGGAGGGAGTCCTCCTCCAGCCACTCCGTGTTCGGGCCGAGGTGGACGCCGCCGTCCGTGTCCACGGTGAGATGGAGGCCGAGGCCGCCGGCCGCGTGCTCCGGTAGCGGGTACACCGGGCGATGCACGAGGCGCGCCATATCCGGGTCGATCACGTCGTAGTAGACGCCGCGGTTCACGCGCTGGCGGAACACCGGCACCTCCACCTCACCGGCAACGCCACCATCCAGGGGATAGCCGAGGCAGGCCGCGACCTCCGGCGCTCGGAGGCCCGCCGCGTTCACGACGGCGGCGGCGCGGAGGCTGGACTCGTGGCCCTCAGAGTCGCGGAGGTCGAGGCGGAAGCCTCCGGGGACGCGCTCGATCGCGCGGACCTCGTGGTGCGTGACGACCATGGCGCCGTCGCTCACGGCGGCAGACTCGTACGACTTCGCGAGGGCCGCCTGGTCGATGACGCCCGTCGAGGGCGACCACACCGCCTCCACGATGGGGACGTGCGACTCCAGCTCGCGCGCCTGCGCGCCCGTCAAGCGCTCGATGCCGCGCGCGCCGTTCTGGCGCGCCTGCTGCTCGACCTCATCGAGGCCGTCGCGCTCCTCCTCCGTCATCGCGACGATGAGCTTGCCGCAGCGCAGGTGGGGGACGTGGTGCGCCTCCGCCCACTCGTAGAGGAGCGCGTTGCCCTCCCAGCAGAGCCGGTGCTTCAGCGATCCCGTGGGGTAGTAGATCGAAGCGTGGATCACGCCGCTGTTGTGCGCGGACGTCTCTCGCGCGATGCCCTCGTGCCGTTCGAGGGCGACGACGGAGTGATCCGGCGCGAGTGCCTGCGCGACCGCGAGGCCGACGACACCGCCACCGATAATCGCGACTTCCGCATCGAAGGCAGTGTCCAGCGGATCCGGCATCGGCTCGGTTGCCCTCGGTCCCCAGTCCTCATGCGGGTGCGGGAGTCCCTGTGCGGGAGTCCTCGCATACGCTCCCGCAGCGGACTCCGCTCGCGTTAGCCTTGTGGATAGCCATGATAGGTGGGGAGGCGGTTGACCATGGGTACCATCAAAGAGGCCACCGACGAGACGTTCATGCTCGACGTGATCGAGGCGTCCCGGCAGGCGCCGGTCGTGGTCGACTTCTGGGCTCCCTGGTGCGGACCCTGCAAGGAGCTCACGCCCACGCTGGAGCGCGTCACGCAGGAGACCGAGAACGTCACCCTGGTCAAGGTGAACACGGACGAGAACCCGCGCGTCGCGCAGGCGTTCCAGATCCAGAGCATCCCCAACGTGAAGGCCTTCAAAGACGGCCAGATGATCGGGGAGTTCCTCGGCGCGCAGCCGGAGTCCGCCGTCCGCCAGTTCTTCGCCAACCTCAACCCCACCGAGGCTGACCTGCTGGCGAACAACGGCGATGCCGCCCTCGCGCAGGGGAACCTGCAGCAGGCGGCGCAGTTCTTCCAGGCCGCCCTCGAGGTGGACCCGAAACACGGCCGCTCCGCCGGAGGGCTGCTCGCCATCCTCACCGACGTCGGCGACCTCGACGCCGCCGAGGAGATCGCGCGGGAGTTCCCGGACGACCCGGACGTGAAGCGCCTCGCGACGCTGATCCGCTTCGCCCGCGGAGCGGAGGGGCAGGACCGCGACGCCCTCCTCGCGCGGCTGGAGGCGGACGCCGGCGACCTCGCCGCGCAGTACGCCCTCGGCTGCCTCGACGCGCAGGAGGGGAAGTGGGAGGAGTCGCTGGAGCGCTTCCTCGACATCGTACGGACGGACCGGAAGTTCCAGGACGATGCCGGCAAGGTCGCGATGCTGGACCTCTTCCGCCTGCTCGGTGACGAGCACCCGCTGACCCGCGACTACCGCACGTCGCTCACGATGGTGCTGTTCTAGAACGCGACCCCCGAAGTGCTGATCGCTACGTGGAATGTCAATTCGCTCAGGGCTCGGATCGAGCGTGTGCTGGAGTTTCTGGAGAAGCACCAGCCGGACGCGGTGTGCCTGCAGGAGACCAAGGTCGCGCCCGACAAATTCCCGCACCTGGAGCTGCGCGCCGCCGGCTACCGCGCCATCGACTACTCGGGCGGGCAATGGGCCGGTGTCGCCATCCTCGTACGTGACGGCGTCGCCGTCGGTGATGACATCGTGCAGGGGCTGCCGGGCGAACCGCCGACCGGCGACGCCCGCTGGGTCGAAGCCACCATCGAGGGCGTCCGCCTCGCCTCGGTCTACGTGATCAACGGGCGCACGCTGGACGACCCGATGTTCGCGCACAAGCTCACGTTCCTCGAAGCGATGGAGCAACACCTCGCCACGCTGCGCGGGACGCCCTACGTCGTCTGCGGGGACTTCAACATCGCCCCCGGCGACCTCGACGTGTGGGACCCGGCCCACTTCGTCGGGGGCACCCATGTGACGCCGGAGGAGCGCGCGCTCCTCGAGCGTCTGCTCGCCGCCGGCTCGGTGGACGCCTACCGCCACCTGGAGCCGGAGGGCGTGCACTACACGTGGTGGGACTACCGGCAGGGGCACTTCCACCGCGGGCTCGGCATGCGCATCGACCTCGCGCTGGTCAGCGAGGACCTCGCCCCGGGGTTGGTGCATTGCGGCATCGACCGCGACTTCCGGAAGGGCCCGAAGCCCTCCGACCACGCGCCGCTGCTCATCGAGATCGACCGCGGCGAGGAGCGACTGCCCACCGACGTCACGACGGCCCGCCCCGGCGAGTCGAGGACCGAGGACGGTGCCGACAGCAACGAGAGCGAGGCGGCATCGTGAGCGCGACGCGCCTGCTCGTCCTCGGGTGCCTCGCGGACTGGGGCGAGGCGCACGGCTACCGCATCATCAACGAGCTGACCTCGTGGGGCGCGCAGGAGTGGGCGAATGTGAAGCCCGGCTCCATCTACCACGCGCTGAAGCAGGCGACGAAGGAAGGCCTGCTCGAGGCCATCCCCGCCGAGGACTGGCCGGGCCGCGTCGACTACCGCATCAACGAGGCCGGGCGACAGGAATTCCTGCGCCTGCTGCGGGACGCCATCGGCCAGCCGGACCACCGCCCGGATACGATCTCCGCCGGCCTCGCGATGCTCCCCGCCCTCGGGCGGCAGGAGGCGATCGACCTCCTCGAGGAGCGCATCCGCCGCCTCACCGTGGAATGTGACGAAGTGGAGCCGCACGTCGCGCAACGCGAGGACCTGCTGGCCCACGGCATCGAGCACGTCATGGAGCTCTTCCACTTCTGGACCGCCTCGACGCAGTCCTCGATCGCGTGGACGGAGGGCCTCGTCGCGCGCCTCCGGGCGGGCGCCTACGTGATGGCGGACGAGGACCAGACCGAGATGGCCCGCCGCCAGCGCGAGTACCACCACCCCGCGGACTCGATCTCAGGCTCGCAGCAGCGTCGTCACTCCTGAGGGCAACCTTCCGCCGCGAGCGCGCGTTCACCTCCGAGCGCCCGAAGCAACCCCACCCTCCATCCGAGTGTCGCCACGCGCTTGACGCGCCGGGGCGGCCGGGCGCACACTGCTCAACCTTGAATACTCAAAATTGAACAATGAACGGCAGGCACCCGGCTCGAACCGATGAGTTTGACCGACCGACGCGGTCTAACTCCGCAGGGGCGCCTCGAGGAGGCGCCGGCTTCCGCGCCGGGACGAGGAGTAATGCATGACCCCACCCATCATCGAGACGCGAGGACTCTCTCGCACGTTCAAGTCGAAGGCCGGCCCCGTGGAGGCGGTCAAGGACCTCACGATGGAGGTCCACGAGGGTGAGCTGGTCGCCTTCCTCGGCCCCAACGGCGCCGGAAAGTCCACGAGCCTGCGCATGCTCACCACCCTCCTCACGCCGACCTCGGGCGAGGCGACCGTGGCGGGTTGCGACATCCGCCGCGACGCCACCGGCGTCCGCCAGCGCATCGGCTACGTGGGCCAGGGCAACGGCGGCGGGCACTACCACCGCGTGCGCGACGAGCTGGTGAACCAGGGCCGCGCCTACGGGCAGGACGGCACGCTGGCAAAGCAGCGGGCGGACGCCCTCCTCGAGGTCTTCGAGCTGACGGAGCAGGCAGGGCGGAACGTGATGACGCTCTCCGGCGGGCAGAAGCGGCGCATGGACGTCGCCCTCGGGCTGATGCACCAGCCGCCACTCCTGTTCCTCGATGAGCCCTCCACGGGCCTCGACCCGCAGAGCCGGGCGAACCTGTGGGAGCACATCCAGAGGCTGCGCCACGACACCGGCATGACCATCGTGCTCACCACGCACTACCTCGAAGAGGCGGACTCGATGGCGGAGCGCGTGATGGTGGTGGACCACGGCCGCCTGATCGCGGACGGCACGTCCGAGGGCCTGAAAGAGCAACTCGCAGGCGACCTGATCACGATCACCGCGCGCACGGCGGCGGAGGCCGGCCTCGCCGCGACCGCCGGACAGGGGATCACGGGCGCGCACGACGTCACCGTCGAGGGCGTCACGGTACGCCTTCGGGTGGACCGCGGCCCCGTCGTCCTCCCGGAGTACCTCCGCGCCCTCGACGCGCAGGGCCTCCCGGCCCAGGCCGCCGAGGTACGCCGGCCGACGCTGGACGACGTCTTCCTCGCCCTCACCGGTCGCAGCCTCCGCGAGGGCGCTCCCACCGCCGAGTCGGCTGAGTCGTCGGGCCCGTCCGCGCCCGTGGAAGTCGAGGTGGCCTAGATGTCAGCCATGACCGCCGCACGCGACACCCGCGTCGTCCTCTGGCGGGAGCTCCTCCCGACGCTGCACGAGCCGTGGGGCCTGTTCTTCACGATGATCCAGCCGGTGATCTTCCTCTCCCTGTTCGGCCCGCTGATCGCGGACGTGCCGACAGTGCCGGGCGAGGACTCCGTCTGGCAATGGTTCGTCCCAGGCATCCTGGTGATGCTCGTGCTGTTCTCCACCTCCATGACCGGGTTCGGGATGCTCATGGAGATGCAGACCGGATCGCACGAACGCCTGATGGTCACGCCCATGAGCCGCTCCGCTCAGATCGTCGGCCGCTCGTTGAGCCAGGTCGCGCCCCTGTTCGCGCAGGCTGTGATCATCGTGCTGGTGATGATCCCCTTCGGGTTCAACCTCTACCCGATCGGCGCGCTGGCCGGGCTCGTCCTGCTCTGTCTGCTCGGCGTGGGCCTCGGCGCGCTCTCATTCGCCCTCGCGCTGGTGGTGCGCGGGCAGGACTGGATCTTCTGGACCGTGCAGCAGACGGTCGTCTTCCCGCTGACCGTCCTCTCCGGCGTCTTCCTCCCCGTGGAGGGCGGCCCCGGCTGGATGCAGGCCGCGGCGAAGGTGAACCCGGTCACGCACATCGTGGAAGCGGAGCGGCTCCTCTTCTCCGGCGAGTTCGGTGACACCGCGGTGCTCATCGGGTCGCTGGCCGCGCTCGGGTTCGCGGCCCTCGGCCTGTGGATCGGGACGAGCGTCATCCGCAAGGCAGCGGATTAGGTTTCGGGATCGGGCGCACCTCGCGCCTGGCTCCTCCCCTTCACGGGGGAGGGGTGGGGGTGGGGACTGCGTACCTCGTGCCGGACCAGCGCCGACGGGCTCGCGATCCTCAGTCGGCCCTCACCCCAGCCCTCTCCCGGAACCGGGAGAGGGGGTCGGAGGCGGAAGGTCGGAGGCGGAAGGCGGAAGCGGGGCCGGAGGAAGTGCTACGCGCCGGCCGCGAGGCCGAGTTCGCCGAGGTCCTGGTCGCGGGACCAGCCGAGGAGGAACGGGCGCCACTCGCCGTAGCGGGTGAGGTAGGGGGCGTACATCACGGAGGGGTGGGTGGAGGGGCGCCTGGGTTCACTGAGGAGGTCCATGCGGGCTTCCTCGGGGGTGCGTCCGCCCTTGCGGTGGTTGCAGGACCGGCAGGCAGTGACGAGGTTCTCCCACTCGTGCTTGCCGCCGCGGTGCTTGGGGAGGACGTGGTCAATGGTCAGTTGGCCGCCGCGCTGGCCGCAGTACTGGCAGCGCTCTCCGTCGCGGGCGAAGACTTCTCGACGGGTCAGGCGGGGACGGGGATGAGGTCGGCGGACGAAGTGCGAGAGGCGGATGACGGAGGGAGTCGGGAAGTGGGTGTCATCCGCCCCGGCTATGGGTTCGTCCCCCTGTTCGAGGACCTCCGCCTTCCCCCGGTAGACGAGCACGAATGCGCGCCTGACCGAGCAGACGTTGAGTGGTTCGTAGTTCTGGTTGAGGACCAGCGCCCGTCGCTGGATCGCCACGTAGCCCCTCGATCCCTGTAGCCAGCGCGCCCCGGCTACAACCCGTTCCGCCCTGGCAGTGCGGCGCGGGGGATGGGTTCGGATGGCCGAAGTGTACCGGATCGCGCAACGCCCCCGCGTGACGGGCCGTCTGGGGGCGCCCGATCGGACTACTCGCCCGCCGTCGCAGTGCCCTCGGAGGTGCTCCCGGAGGCCGGGAGCTCGCCGCCGGGGAGCTGCGGGAGCAGCAGCCCGAGCGCGCCTCGCCATCGCTCCAGCTGGCCCATCGGGTCTTCGAACTCGTCCGGGAGGATCGCCTCCACGAACCCGATCTCGTCCAGGAAGAACGGCGCGAGCGTCGACTCGTCGATGCCCTTCGCGAGGGTCTCGTTGGCCGGGAACACGGCGAAGGCGAGGAGCGCGAGCTGTACATACACGAGCCCGCGGATGAACCCGACCACGCCCCCGCCGATCGAGTCCATCGGGCCCAGCATCAGCAGCGTCGCCGTGGTGCGGAGCACCTCCCCGAGCACGATGCCCGCGATGACCGAGCCGAGGATGATCGCGACGAACGCCACGAGGTCCCTCGTGGTCTGGTCGTCGATGACGAAGTCCAGGTTGGCGGAGAGGTCGTCGTACAGCGCGCCCGCGAGGAGCAGGCCGGCGAGGACGGCGACGAGCCACACGACCTGCCGGATGAGGCCGGTGCGTAGCCCTCGAAACGTGGTCCAGGCGATCGCCGCCGCGATCAGCAGGTCGACCCAGTTCATGCGACCCCGTTACTGCCCGCCACGAAAAGCGTACCAGCGCGGCGCCCTCCGGCGCGAGGTCGCCTTCTGCCGCCATGCTGGGTTGGCCGCTCGCGGATGGCCCGCGCCCTACTCGTCGTCGAAGCCGAGGCGACGGCGGCGCATGGAGACCCAGCGGTTGCGGCCATGGCCGAGGACCACGTGGTCCAGCAGCTCGATGCCGAGGAGCCGGCCAGCCTCCACCGCCTCGGCCGTGAAGCTGACGTCCGCGCTGCTCGGCACCGGGTCGCCGCTCGGGTGGTTGTGGACGAGCGCGATCTTCGCCGCACCCCGGCGCACGGCATCCCGGTACACCTCCGCGAGGCGTCCCGGCGCCGAGGAGATGGTGCCGCGGTAGATCGTGGGCACGGAGAGCACGCCGTGCTTCGTGTCCAGGACCAGCACGCGCAGCTCCTCCTGCGGCAGGAACTGCATCTCGTCGTGGAGCAGCGCGACGATGCCCTCTGGACTGTGGGCGGAGGGACGGGCGTCCCCGCCGTCGAGGCTCAGCCGCCGGCCGAGCTCGAACGCCGCGGCGATCGTGCTGGCCTTGGCGTTGCCGACACCGTGGGAGGACGCGAGCGTCGGCAGGTCCGCTCCGCCGAGGCCGCGCACCCCTCCGTGCTCACGGAGCAGCCGCTGCGCGACGCCGAGGGCGTCGTCCCGCGTGGTGCCGGTCCGCAACAGGATCGCGAGGAGCTCCTCGGTCTTGAGGGCCTGCGCGCCCAGCCGTTCGAGGCGCTCGCGCGGGCGCTCGTCGTCCGGCATCTCCGCGATACGGGTGCGGTAGCCCTCCGACGGATCGCGCTGGGCGTACGCGGCAGCGCGAGGGGACGCGGCTAGCGGCGCCCCCGGCGGCGAGACGTCGACGGGGTGTTCATCGGGCCCAGCGGGGTGTTGACCATCGGGTAGTTGTCCAGCTCGTCCCAGCCCTCGTGTCGATCCTCGCCCTTGGACTGGGTGTAGCGGCCGGCGGTCGACAACAGCTCCAGCGAGACGATCGTGTTCGTATGCGGCCAATGGACGACCTCGATCTCGTCACCCGGGGCGAGCTGATGGTCCGCCAGCTCGCCGACCTCGAAGAGCGCGCCCTTCGCTTTGCGGTCCGGGTCGATCCTGCCGTCCTCCACGCGCCGCGCGTCCACCAGCAGGTAGCGCACCCGGCCGAGGAACATGAACCGCGCCTTCGACCACTGCCGGTCGATCTCCCCACGGGAGGTGACCGGCCCGCCGCGCAGGAGGTCCCGCACGGACTGCACGGCCTCCATGTCCACCGGGATCGTGAAGATCGTGAGGACGACGACCGCGACGATGGAGTTCGGCAGGTTCACCAGGGCGACGATGAGTAGCCCCGTCAGCACCAACCCGGACGGGACATAGATAGCGGCCTGCCGCCAGATCTTGAAGCGGGCGTTGTCACTGTATTCGAGGTACCGGTCCAGCCCGAGTTCCTGGGCGCGGAGGCGCTGAGCCTCCAGCTCCATCTCCTTGCGGCGGTCGCGGGGTCCGTCTGTGCTCATCGGGGGCTACTCGTCCGGCCTAGTCGGTGCCTGCTCGGTGACGGGATGCCCTCACAGG
Source organism: Dehalococcoidia bacterium (assembly GCA_023228765.1). Lineage (GTDB taxonomy): Bacteria > Chloroflexota > Dehalococcoidia > UBA2979 > UBA2979 > W-Chloroflexi-9. The sequence continues at coordinate 2,202 of JALOAM010000083.1, read as the reverse complement.
CTAACGCCTCGCCGCCCGTCTGACCGGCGTCCGAGGGCTACTGGGCTGGGATGATCAGCTCTTGCCCCACCTGGAGGGAGGAGAGGTCCGTGATGCCGTTGGCAGCGGCGATCGCGTTCGCGAACTCTGTCGGGTCCGTGCCTTCGGGCGCGTACTGGTCCGCGATCAGGAACATGGTGTCGCCGGGCTCGACGATGTAGCGCTGCTCTTCCGGCGTGGGCGTCGGGGTCGGCGAGGGAGACGGGGTCTCGGTCTCCTCGGGCGTCGCGCTCGGCGAGGCTTCGCCTTCACCCGGCGTGCCGTCCGCAGGAACGGTCGCCTCGCCCTCGGCGGTGCCGGTCGCGACCGCGGTGGCGGTGTTCACGAGATCCGCGATGGAGTCCGGCGGGCCGTCCTGGTCCGCGGAGGCCGGCGGCAGGACGAGCAGCCACACCGCGACGATCGAGCCGACGAGCAGCGCCAACAGCGATCCTCGGTAGACCCGGTACGAGGGCAACGCGAGCGCGGGATCCATGCAACGCGCACAGAGGGCGTCGCCGTGGTCGTCACAGTAAAGCGCCCCACACCGGGGGCACTCTTGCGTGGCGTCTTCGTCACACTGAAAGCATCGCACGACTACAGCCTAGCACCGTTCATCGTTGCCCCCGAGGGGGTACGAGGAGAGGAGAAGAACAGACGAGGAAGATCAGGCCCTCACCCCAACCCTCTCCCGCCGAGCCGGGAGAGGGGGTCGGATCCGGATGAAGAGGTCAGGCACTCCCCGCCGGATCCCATCCGCTCTGACTCCCCTCTCCCGGTTTCGGGAGAGGGGCCGGGGGTGAGGGCCTTCCGGCCCGCCCGCACCAACGACGAAGCGCCGGCGGATGCCGGCGCTTCGCACATCAGACTGCGCGGGCGAGAGCTACTGGAGCTCCACCTTGGCGCCGGCCTCCTCGAGGGCGGCCTTGGCCTTCTGGGCCTCGTCCTTGGTGGCGCCTTCCTTGATCGGCTTGGGGGCCGCCTCGACCAGGTCCTTGGCCTCCTTGAGGCCCAGGCTGGTGAGCTCGCGGACCACCTTGATGACGCCGATCTTGTTGGAGCCGAAGTCGCTCAGGACGATGGTGAAGGAGTCCTGCTCCTCCGCGGCGGCGCCAGCGCCGTCGCCACCGGCGGCCGGGGCGGCGGCCATGGCCACCGGGGCGGCAGCGGTCACGCCGAACTCTTCCTCGATCGCCTTGTTCAGGTCCCGCAGCTCGATCAGGGTCATGCCCTTGATGACTTCGAGGACTTCCTCAACCTTGCTCATCATTGCCTCCTCGCCGGCCGTGTCCTGGCCGGCAGAACGTCCCTATGACCGAACCGCGCTACGCGGCTTCGTTCTCTTCCAGTTGCTTCGCGCGAGCCTCCACGAGGCCCACGAACTTGCGCTGCGTGGCGACCAGCAGCCCGTTGAACTCCGCGATCTTGCCGACCAGGTTGCCGGCCAGCTTCGCGACCAGCTCTTCCTTGGACGGCAGCGTGGCCAGCTGGCGGACGTAGTCCTCGCCCACCAGTTCGCCATCCACGACGGCGCGGCGGATCTGGACCTTGCTGTCCGCGTGCTCCCGCAGGTAGCCGACCAGCGCCTTGGAAGGCGCGACCGGCTCGTCGAAGCCCACGATGATCGCGGTGGGGCCTTCGGCCAGTTCCACGAAGTTGGGCTTGCCGGCCTGTTCGGCGGCGATCCGGAGCAGGGTGTTCTTCACCACGTGCATCTCGGCGCCGGCTTCACGCAGGCGGTTCCGCAGCTCGACCTGCTGAGACATGGCGACGCCCTGGTACTGCGCCGAGATCGCGATCTCGGCGCGGCTGATGACGTCCACCAGCGCAGCGACCTGCTCCACCTTGCGAGGTGTGGGCATCCGCTCTCCTCCTCGTTTCCGCGCCCTGCTCCCGTCTCCGGGGAGGGCTGGCGCGCTGCCCCCGTCCGGAGACAGAAACGCGCCCTGCACCGCCAGAGGTGAGGACGCGACGACGGCCGCTCGCGCGACCGAGGAGTGCGTTGCCCTCGCCTGCATGGGTGGCTGGACTCAGCCGTTATCCCTGCCCCTGTCCGGGGACCGCGGGACCCATGGTCTCTGGCGTGACCACCGTCCGAGGATCCCTCGGGCTGCGGTCGAACTCGATCAGTATCCGGTGCTCCCGGGGTTCGGTCTAGCGACCGGGCCCCGGGAGCCCGAGATG
>JALOAM010000082.1 GCA_023228765.1 Dehalococcoidia bacterium | reverse complement strand
GTCACGTGGGGAGCGAACCGTGCGCGTGACAAACGTACGACATTCGCTGTCCACGGTTCTACGGAAATCGACGATCTCTCGCCGATTGTCATGTCGCCGATTCCTGCCCTCCCCCGGAAGGGGGGAGGGCAGGGGCGGTCGCAAGCACCGCCGGACTGACCTGTTATCGGCGCTTGCGCGGGACGGGGTCCGGACGACCGCCGTCTCGCGAGCCAGGCACTTGGGCCCTCACCCCAACCCTCTCCCGGAACCGGGAGAGGGGGCCGGAATCCGGACAGGTGCCGGAACTCCGACAGGTGCCGGAACCCCGGCAGGGGCCGGAATCCCGACAGGGGAGAGGATGGAGCTCTACTCCTCGACCTCGGTGACGTCGGCGGAGTGGAGCCGCCAGAGCAGCTGCTCGGGCGTGGCGCCGTCGATGTTCGCGGTGTGGTGGAGGACGTAGGTGCCCTCGAAGACCTGCGCGTCGCCCGAGGAGAGACGGGCGGTGATGCGCACCGGGATCTCGATGTAGCGCTGGCCGGCGCCCGCATCGATGCGGCCCGGCTCGCCGATCTCCCAGGAGATCGAGGCCGTGTCCGCGTAGCCCTCGACGAACTCCTCGTAGGTCTGGCCGCTGGCCTCGCCGTCGTTCCGCCACAGGCTGTACGCCGTCTCGAAGTCGCGGAGGCCGATCGCCGAGAAGTACTGGTCGAGGACGGAGACGGCATCCTCCGGCGTTGCTTCGGCGCCGTCATCCGGGGTCTCGGAGTCGGAACCGTCGGGGTCCAGCGTGGGGGAGGCCTCCGCGGTGGAGGTCGATGTCTCGGTCGCCGTACCCGTGGGGGACTCGGTCGCGGTGGCGCTGCCGTCGGCGGTGGAGGTGGCCGTGGGCGTCGTCGTGGGTTCGTCCTCGTCGCCACCGCAGCCGGCGAGGAGGAGCGCGGCGGCGGAGGCCGCGGCGCCTACGCCGAGCAGAAACGTGCGTCGAGTGGTGCGGGTGCGGGCCAGGTGCTGGCCCTCTGGCTGTGAAGTACTCATAGAGGGACTAACGCTCTCTGTCCCGGAGGAGTTCCGACCGTTCGGGAGTAGTTCCGGACAGATCTGGTCGGTTCCGGGTCGTGACCACCGCTTGTTACACTCTCATCTCGCGACGACCGACGCGCAAACGCCCCGACCGACACGTCGCGCCCCCTCGGGTGGTGGCGGCACGACCGGCGGGGACGAGGGCGCTCGAGCGGCCCGTTGCACACCAGCACTCCAACACGCGTACCCCAGGACGCCAGATGGACTTCTCTTTCACCCCGGACGAGGAACGCTTCCGCGAGGAGCTCAAGGCCTTCCTGGCCGGCCAGCTGCCGGAGGACTGGGACTTCCGCGACTTCGTCGGGGAGGTCGGCAAGGATGAGCGCGCGGAGCTCGCACGGGTCGTGAACGGCGGCCTCGCGGACCGGCGCTGGCTGGCCCTCCCGTGGGCCGAGGAGTACGGCGGCCTCGCGGCTGGCCAGCTCCAGCAGGCGATCTTCAACGAGGAGAGCACGTACGCCCGGATGCCCGGCGGCGGCGGGCAGGGTGTCGCGTGGGTCGGGCCCGCCATCCAGCAGTTCGGCTCGCAGGAGCAGCAGGCGCTCTGGCTGCCTCGGATCGCCCGAGGCGAGGACACGTGGTCCACGCTGTACACGGAGCCCGGCGCCGGCTCCGACCTCGCCAGCATCCAGACGCGCGCGGAGCGCCAGGGCGACGAGTACGTCGTCAACGGCACGAAGATCTTCGCAGCCGGCGCGCAGGACGCGAACATGGGCTGGCTTGCCGCCCGCACCGACCCGTCCGCCCCGAAGCACCGAGGCATCTCCACCTTCGTCCTCCCGATGGACGCGCCCGGCGTCACCGTGCGTCCGCTGGAGGACATGGCCGGCCAGGGCAACCTGAACGAGGTCTCGCTGGAGAACGTCCGCATCCCCGCCCGCAACCTGGTGGGCGCGGAGAACCGCGGCTGGTACCAGGTCGCCGAGACGCTCAACCTCGAACGCTCCGGGATCGGACCGATGGCCGCGGGCAAGCGCAACCTCGAGCGGCTGGTCGCCGCCGCGCGCGACGAGGCCTCGATGATCTCGAGGAACCCGACCGCCCGCTACGAGCTGGCGGACCGCTGGATCGAGATGCAGGTGGGCTACAACGTGGCGTACCGGGTGCCGCTACTCCAGCAGGACGGCCTCACCCCGAACCACGAGGCGTCCGTCTCCAAGCTCTACGGCTCCGAGCTGACGCAGCGCATCGCACAGACCGGCATGCGCCTCCTCGGGCCCGCCGGCCAGCTCGACGCCGGTTCGGCCTACGCGAAGATGGGCGGCGCCTTCAGCCGCCTCTATCTCGAGGCGACCGCGGCCACCATCACCGCCGGCACCTCCGAGGTGCAGCGCAACCTCATCGCCCAGAAGGGCCTCGGGCTGCCTCGAGGGTAGGTGCCCTGCGCTCGCGCCCACAGACGGCGGAGCCGGAGGAGACCCTTACCCCAGCCCTCTCCCGCTGTGCGGGCGAGGGGGTCCGATGGTGTGGTGAGGGTCGATCAGTTCCAAGCGCCCGAGGGGTTGGCTCCTTCCCGTAGCGGCGGGCAGAGACGGATGCCGTCCCCTACTCCTCGGGCGGGAGGAACGCCGGGTTCCAGACGACCTCCCAGAGGTGGCCGTTCGGGTCGCGGAAGTAGCCGGCGTAGCCGCCCCAGAACGTCTCCTGCGCTTCCTTCAGGACCTCCGCGCCGGCCTTGCGGGCCTGCGTCATCACCTCGTCCACCTCGTCGCGGCGGGCGACGTTGTGGCCGATGGTGAACGAGGTGGTCGCGAGCTCGGTCTTGGGGAGGCCGGCGTCGTGGGCGAGGTCGTCCTGCGACCAGATGGCGAGCTTCAGGCCACCGGCGAGCTCGAAGAACGCGACGGCGCCGTGCTCGAACTCGCGGCCCACGATGCCGTCGGTCGGGAGGCCCAGGCCGTCGCGGTAGAACGCGAGCGACTCGTCGAGGTCTCTCACCGCGAGGGTGAGGACGGAGATGCGCGGCTTCATGGGTGCTCCTTCAGTCCGGGTCCGAGCGTAGACGACAACGCCCCGAGGTCTCCCTCGGGGCGTCACAGACCAGATGGCGGAGAGGGTGGGATTCGAACCCACGGATGAGGTTGCCCCCATCACCCGCTTTCCAGGCGAGCCTGTTCAACCACTCCAGCACCTCTCCGCGAGGTCGCGCCGGGCTCGGTGGCGACGCCCTCGGGACGCCGAGGCGGGGCCTCGGACGGTGGTGAGGGCGAAGGTCAGCCCCGGTGGTTGAGCGGGGCGAGACGGGAACGCCGGTACGTTGGTGGCGGAGAGGGCGGGATTCGAACCCGCGAGACCCTTGCGAGCCTACTCGTTTTCGAGACGAGCGCCTTCAACCGCTCGGCCACCTCTCCACTCGTGAGTTTAGGGGAGCACTGGCGCAACGGGACAGACGCCTGCCTCCGGGAGAACCCGGAGCGCGTCCGCCATCGCGCGGTTCGAGGCCGCACCGCTCGAGGCCGCACCGCGGAGGGCCTGCTGCGGATATCGTGGGCGGCAGGATGCCACCCAGGTTCGGCCCCCCACCGTCCGAGGACTCCGACGCCGACGGGCCTCTGCCCGCGGAGCCTGGCGACGCTCCTCGCCCCGCCCGTCGTGTCGGCCTGCCGCCACCCTCGGACCGCGCCGTCGTCGACCGTCCGGTCGCGCTCCCGCCGTCCGACGTCCTCGCGCCCGCCGCGGGTGTCGCGACGCCGTCCTTCCGGCGGATCGGCGACTCCTCGACGGGGCTGACACCGATCCGGACGCGCGCGCAGATGACGCGGAGGACGGCCGTCAATCGCGACGACCTGCTGATCTTCGGCGTCTCGTTCCTGGTCGCGCTCGGGATCGCGGTCGCCATCTACTACGGACTGGACATCTGGAACGCCGACTCTCTCTCCCGCACGATCGACGCGCAGGCCGTCCTCTACTCGCGGGATCCGCACCTCGGCGCGATCGGGTTCGTGTGGCCGCCGCTGCCGACGCTGTCACGCATCGCGATCCTCCCGCTGACGCAGAACCTCGGCATCGCGGAGTTCACGGGCCAGATCACGTCGGCGCTGTTCGCGGCGGGGTGCGTGGTCGTGCTCTACCGGATCCTGTGCCGGCTGGAGCTGCCGAAGAACGTGCGCATCGTGTGGCTCGGCGTGGCAATGCTGAACCCGGTGGTCGTGCTGCACTTCGCGAACGGCACCGCCGAGAGCGCGTTCACGCTGTTGCTCTTGATCCTGTTCCACGCCGCGCTGAGGCTGCCGGTGGCCCCGCTCCCCGCGATCTCCGGGATGGGGCTCGCCATCGCCGCCGCGCTCCTCGTGCGGTACGAAGCCCTCGCCATCGGCGGGACGACCGCCGTGGGGGTGCTGCTCTACGCCGAGATCTCGCGGCGCACCTCCCGAGGCCCGGCGCGGCAGCGGACGGAGGCGCTGCTCGTCGCGCTGCTGTTCCCGATCGTGTTCGTCGGGCTGATGTGGCTCTACTTCAACTGGAGCATCCAGGGCGACCCGCTGTTCTTCTACCGCAGCGTCTACTCGATCCGCGGCGCGGCGGACGTGGCGAGGAACGCGCCGGGGCATGTGTTGGAGTACGCGGTCCACAGCATCCCCGGCACGATGCGTTACGTGACGGAGCGCACGCTGCAGGTGTCCGCGCTCTTCATCCCCGCTGTCGCCTACCTCGGCTGGGCGGCCTGGCGGAAGCGCGACCCGATCGCCCTGCTGATCCTGATGGTGTCGCTCTCGATCCACGCGATGCAGGCGTACCAGGCGTTCACGGGGTCCATCGCGCCGTGGCTGCGGTACTGGGTGTACCTCCCACTGCTCACGCCCATCCTCCTCGGGTACGTCATGGCGCAGCCCGGGTGGGGGAGCATCCTCGGGCCTCGAGGGCGCTCGGCGGTGCTGTTCGGACTCGTGCCGGCGCTGTTCATGCTGACGAACGTGACCGCGTTCCTCTCCATGCGCAGCGCCGAGGTGGGCTACGACGAGCAGATCTTCGCCCACTCCCTCCTCGGTGACATGGAGTCGGCCGAGCGGGTCCGCGCGAAGATCCCGAGCAAGGACAGCGCCGAGGAGATCGCGGCCTACCTCAACACCACGGAGGGCACCGTGCTCCTGGACAAGCAGCGCGCGCCGCTTTTCATCCTGAGCATCGACGACCCCTCGCGCCTGATCATCGACTCCGACCGCACGTTCCTCGACGACATTGCCGATGCCCCCAACGTCGCGGACTGGGTGCTGCTTCCCGACCCCTCCGAGGACACCGAGGCGGTGTTCGCGCACGACAGCGTGTACATGGTCTACCCGGACCTGTACGACGGTGCGCCGTGGCTGGAGCTGGACCACGAGTTCACCGGCAACAAGCACTGGCGTTTGTACCGCGTGGTCCCGGTCCCCGAGGACGCGCCCGCCGAGGACTGACCGACTCTGACTTCTGACCCCCTCGCCCGCGAAGCGGGAGAGGGCGGGGGTGAGGGTCTGCTCCGGGCAGGGTGCGACCGCCCTCCTTCGACGCTTCTCATGGAAGCGCAGAGCAGTCGCCCTCACCCCAACCCTCTCCCGCCGAGCCGGGAGAGGGGGTCAGAAGTCGGAGAGGGGGCAGAAGCGATAGGGGGCGTCAGGGGCCGGAGAGGCGGTCAGTGGTCGAGTCGGAGTGGGAGGGCAGCCCGAGCAGTCGTCGCTAGGGGCGGTGGGTCTTGCGGCGGTACTCGGCGGTGAGTTCCTGCTCGGCGGCGTCGCGCTCGGCCTTGCCGGCGCGGACCGCCTCGCGGGCGCGGTCGCGGCCACGGAGGAGCTTGCCGCGCACCTTCGCGACCGGCGCCTGTGCGTGCTCGGGCAGCTGTTCGATGCGACGCGGGGCGTCGTCCGACATGAGCTGGCGGGCGGCGACGTAGCCGGCGGCTGCGGCGACGGTGGCAGTGAGGAGGGCGGGGAACGAGGCCATCAGGTGCTCTCGCTATTTCTTCGGGCGGAGGTTGCGGATCCCGGTGAAGACCGCGGTCCCTCGGCGGACTCCGCGCGCGACGGCCACGGTGCGGATCAAGGGATGCACGGCCGTGTCTGAGACGAACTCCGTAGTGCCGCGAATGTTCTCGGCGGACTTCCGCACCTCTTCGAGGGCGGGCTTCACGGGGTCGTCGAGGAGCGCGTTCACCTTGCGCGTCAGGGCACGCACGGCGAACCAGATACCGAACGCGGCAATGGCCAGCGCCAGCATCAGAATGACGCCCATCGCCCCGTAGACGATGACGACCACATCACGGACCTCAGCGAGGGTCACGAGAAACATCAAGAAGCGCTCCTCAGGCTCTCCTCATCGTAGAGGGACGCGTATCACCGTGGCAAAGCAAGAATGCATCGCAGGGAGCGCACCCCAGCCGTCGAAACGACGCCCCGCAACCCTACTGCAACCGACAGCCATCCGCGGCAACGCCGCCTCGACGGCCCTCGCCCGACGCTGCCTCGACGAGTACGTGGCCCGCGACCGGGCACCCAGTACGCAGCCACCGAGGAGCGCGCGATGCCGAGGCAGCCGAAGACCACCAGCATGAACCAGGCACGTCCCGGCAACCGCCGGGCCGTGATCCACCAGGAACCCGCCGCGAAGCGCGAGAACACGCGGGGCCTCAGTACCACTCTCGATCAGACGAGTCAGAGCAAACTCACCTCTACGGGCTCGCCCGCCGCCGCCCGAGCTTCCAGCGCGACGCCCTCCGAGGAGCAGACTCGCGACCAGCTCTACTTCCGCGCCGCTGAACTCGGCATCAACGGCCGCAGCCGCATGACCAAGGCCGCGCTCATTGATGCCATTCGCAGTCATACCGGCGCCGACGGGTCGGCTCCCCGGTCCGCGAAGCGCGTTTGATCGCACGCTGCTCCGCGTTACGGCGCGTCGCGCCTAGAATCGCGGCATGCCCACCCCTCTCGAGGAACTCGGTGAGTTCTCGCTGATTGACCGCATCGTGCAGCGCCTCGGCGTCGCGGCGGCGCGCAACATCCTCGTGCCACCGGGGGACGATGGAGCGGCATGGCGCGTCGAGGACGGCTGCGCCGCCGTAGCGACGATCGACATGCTGACCGAGGGCAACCACTGGCGGTTGGACACGATGACCCTCGGCGACGCGGGGTGGCGCGCCGTGGCCGCGAACGTCTCCGACCTCGCGGCGATGGGCGCGACTCCGGACTACCTCCTCGTCGGGATCGCCCTCGGCATCGACGTGACGCTGGACGAGGTGGACGACCTCGCCGAGGGGATGCTGCAGGCGTGCCTCGCGCACCACGTCCGCATCGCCGGCGGCGACATCGTGCGCAGCAACACCACCACGATCTCGATCGCCGCGTACGGCCACTCGGCTCCCCTGTCCGAGGTGCCCCAGCCATTCCTCCGGCGCAGCGAGGCGAAGCCCGGCGACCGTGTCGCCGTCTCTGGCACCGTCGGCGCTTCCCGCGCCGGCCTGGAGATCATCGAAGCACTGCGCGAGGGCGAACCCGGCGCCGAGGTCCTCACGCGCGCGCATCGTCGCCCTCGGGCGCGGGTGCAGCTGGGGCAGGAAGCGCTGCGCGCCGGCCTGACGTGCGGGATGGACGTCTCCGACGGGCTGATGCAGGACCTCGGGCACATCGCGCGCGCGTCGGGCGTCGGGATCGAGGTCGCCGCGGCGGCGGTGCCGATCGAGCAGGCGGCGGTCGACCTCCTCGGCGCGGACATCGCGCTCGACTACGCCCTCGGTGGGGGGGAGGACTTCGAGCTCGTCCTCACCGGGCCGGGCGACGTCCTCAAGCGGCTGGACCAGGCGGCCACGGGGGGGACGCCGGTCTCACTCATCGGACGCGTCGTCGCCGAACACCCGGGCGAGGTGATCGTGTTCTCGGACGAGGGCCAACCCTACGAGCCCACTCGCCGGGGGTGGGACCAGCTCCGGTAACGCTGTGAAGGTCCACCTGGACACGGACATCGGCGGTGACGTCGATGACGTGTGCGCGCTCGCCTACCTCGCATGTCACCCCGACGTCGAGCTGACCGGCGTCACGAGCGTCCTCGACGACGGTGGGCGACGTGCCGGATACGCGCGCGAACTGCTGCGCATCGCCGGCCTCGGGGGCGTCCCGATCGCCGAGGGCGCCCGCGAGGACGCGCCTCGCTACCACGGCCAGCAGTTCGGCCTCCCGGAGGAGCCGCGCTACTGGCCCGCGCCGGTGGCGCGACTACCCGGTCCGTCCGAGGCGGCCCTCGATCTCCTCGAAGCGAGCATCGCCGGTGGCGCGGTGGTCTTCGCTATCGGGCCGTACACGAACCTCGCGCTACTCGAGGAGCAGCGGCCGGGGATCCTCGCAGCGGTGGACGTGGTGCTGATGGGTGGCTTCGTGCGCGAGATCCCGGCGGGCTATCCGCAATTCGAGTGGACGCACGACTTCAACGTGCAGGCGGACGCCGACGCGGCCGAGGCCGTCCTCCGCGCCGTGAACCCCGCTCGTTGCACGCTCGTCCCGATCGAGGTGACCGTGCAGACCTACCTGCGGCAGCGTGACCTCGGGCGGCTCCGGGCGGGCGATCACCTCGGCGCGCTCGTTGCTCACCAGGCTGCCGCCTTTGCCGAGGACAACGGCTTCGCGGCGCGATACGGGCACCTCCCCGCGCTACCGGATGACCTCGCGAACTTCATGCACGACCCGCGCGCGTGCACCGTCGGCCTCGGGTGGCCCGGCGCGAGGATCGATGAGCTTCCGCTCCGCCTCGAACGGCACGATGACCTGCTTCGCCTTGTCGAGGATGAGGACGCCGCGGCCGGTACGTTCCGCGTCGTCACGGAGGTCGATGCGGAGGCGTTCCTTGACCACTGGCTCGAGGTCGTCGCGGGGTGATGGTTGCGCCTAGCCCTCGCGGCCTCGTACACCCGAGGTGATGAGCACGGCGAATCGGGCAGTGGTGGCCACCTCCTCGGTCGGGCAGACGCGAGCGCTGGGCCGGCGGATCGCGCGCTTCCTGCGCGTGGGGGACATCGTGTTCCTCCAGGGGCCGCTGGGCGCCGGGAAGACCGCGCTCGCGCAGGGCATCGGCCAGGGTCTGAAGCTCGCCACCACGGTCGCCAGCCCCACGTTCGTCCTCATGGCAAAGCACGAGGCCACCGAGGCGTCCCCGGCGCTCTACCACGCCGACCTCTACCGCCTCACCGACCCCGACGAGGTGGCAGACCTCGCGCTGGAGGCACAGGCTGCCGACGGGGTCCTGCTCATCGAGTGGCCCGAACGCGGGCTGGAAGTCCTCCCGGAGGACCACCTCCTCGTCGTCCTCGAACCGTCCGAGGCCAACCCGAAGGAGCGGCGTATCACCATCGTGGCGAACGGGGAGCGCTACCGGCGCATCCTGGATGGGCTGGGTGCTCGTGGCTGACCGACCCATGTCTGATCGCCAGTTCGACCTCGGCATCGACACCGCGAGCGACGATGCCTCGCTGGCGCTCTTCGTCCTCGACGGTCCCGAGCCGTTGGCCGTGAAGCGCTTCCGCCCGGAGGTCACCATGAGCCGCGAACTCCTGGGCGTCCTCGCGGAGTTCCTCGCAGACGCGGGCGTCGACCGCACGGAGATCGCGCGGATCGCCGTGACCACGGGCCCCGGCCAGTATGGCCCGCTCCGCACCGGTATCGCCGTCGCGCAGGGGATGGCCCTCGCGCTGGAGGTACCCCTCGCCGGGGTGGGACGCCTCGAGGCCGATGCCTCCCTCGTAGCGCCCGAGGGCGTCGCAACCGTGGTCGCCGTTCACGACACGCGCACCGGCCCCGCCTGGGCCGCGTACGAGGTCGAAGACGGCCTGCCTCGGCAGGTGGTCGCGCCCTCGGTGAGCCCGGTCGAGGAAGCAGTGGAACGTGCGCCGCGCCCCGCGACGTGGACCGGCGAGGTCAGCGATGGGCTGCGTGAGGCCCTCCGGGTGCGGGATGCTCGACCCCGAGACGCTGAGGGCGAGGCGGGGGACACTATCACACCCGTGTCCCAAACGTCGCAGACGCCTCGGGCGGTGGCGATCGTGCGGATCGCGCGGGCGCGGGGCGCGTTCGGAGATCCGGCGGCGGTGGACGCGGTCTACCTCCGTCCGCCGCCGATCACGCCACCGAAGCCGCGCATGTAGCGGGCCGAGCCAGTCCGAGAACAGCCCAGAACAGACCGACCGAGCACAACGACCACATTCGAGAGGTACCAATGGAACGCACGCTCATCCTCGTGAAGCCGGACGCCATGCAGCGCGGGCTCGCCTTCGAAGTCCTCCGCCGGCTGGAGGCGCGTGGCCTGAAGCCGGTGGCCGTGCGGATGCTGCAGGCCGACGAGGCGATCTCGAGCAAGCACTACGCGGAGCACGTGGGCAAGCCGTTCTACGCCGGCCTGATCGAGTACATCACCAGCGCCCCGATCATCGCCGCGGTGTTCGAGGGCACGGACGCCGTAGCCGCCGCCCGCCAGACCCTGGGCGCCACCCGTCCCACCGAGGCCGCCCCCGGCACCATCCGCCACGACTTCGGCCTCGAGATCGGTCGCAACCTCGTCCACGGCTCCGCCAACCTCGATGATGCCGCCCGCGAGATCGGCATCTGGTTCGAGGGCCAGGCCCCGATCGACTGGAAGCGCGCCACGGACGCCTGGGTGTTCGAGGGCTAACGCTCCGCTTCGGCGAAGACGAGGAAGGGCGCCGTTCGGCGCCCTTCTTGCGTGCCGTGCCTTCCGATTCTGGCCCCCTCGCCCGCGTAGCGGGAGAGGGTGGGGGTGAGGGTTCCGCTCTGGAGCCGTGGCGATCGCGTACGGCGTTGTGCTCCTGCGACACAAGGCGGTCGTCGTTGCCCAGTTTCGCCCTATCTCTCCCTCCGTCTCTGACCCCCTCTCCCGGTTTCGGGAGAGGGCCGGGGTGAGGGGCCCTTCCGGATCTGCTTTGCGACCTGCGTGCGGGGTGTCGAGGCGCAGATGTGTCCCTCACCCCAACCCTCTCCCGAAACCGGGAGAGGGGGTCAGAAACGGAGGGGGGGTCAGAAACGGAGGGGATCAGAAACGGAGGGCAGAAACGGAGGGGGGCAGGCGCGGCGGAAGAGGGCGGGAGGGGGTGGGGTCGTTGAGGCCCAAGGCCTTGTCGCCCGTACACTGAAATCATGACCGAGCGCGTCCTGGTCGCCATGTCTGGCGGCGTCGACTCTGCCGTGGCGGCGGCTCTGCTGCACCGGCAGGGGTACGACGTCATCGGCGTCACGCTCCGGCTCTACACGGAGCCGGACGAGGCGGCGCTGCGCTCCGGGCGCACCTGCTGCGGGATCGAGGACATCGGCGACGCGCGTGCTGCGGCGCAGGCGATCGGCATCCCGCACTACGTGCTGAACATGGAGCGCGAGTTCGAGCGCGATGTCCTCGATGAGTTCGTGAACGCCTACGCCCGAGGCGAGACGCCGAACCCGTGCCTGAACTGCAACCAGTACGTGAAGTTCGACACGCTGCTCCAGCGCGCCCTCGCGATGGGCGTGGACCGGCTCGCGACCGGGCACTACGCGCGCATCGAGCGGGATGGTGACGTGCACCGGCTGCACCGCGCCGTGGACGACGAGAAGGACCAGTCGTACGTCCTCTACACGCTCGGGCAGGAGGCGCTGCGGCGCACCCTGTTCCCGCTCGGTGGGATGACGAAGGCCGAGACTCGTGCCGTGGCGCGCGAGGCAGGACTGCCGCTGGCCGACAAGCCGGACAGCGTCGACATCTGCTTCGTCCCGGGCGGTGACTACCGCGAGATCCTCGAACAGCGCGGCGTCCGAGGTGTCCCCGGCACGATCGAGCGCCCCGACGGCTCAGTCGTCGGGGAGCACGCGGGCATCGCGCACTACACCGTCGGCCAGCGTCGGGGCCTCGGCGTGACCGAGGGCGAACGGCGCTTCGTGACGGAGATCATCCCGGAGCGCAACGTCATCGTCATCGGCGGTGAGGGCGACCTGTACCGCCGCACCGCCACCGCGACCGACCCGCACTGGGTCAGCGACCCGCCCGAGGTCGGCGAGCCGCTGCTCGCGCGCATCCGCTACCACGCGGCGGAGGCGTCGATGCGCCTCGTTGCCCTCGACGAGGCGGGCTTCACCGTGGAGTTCGAGGAGCCGGTGCGCGCCCCGGCGCCGGGCCAGGCGATCGTGCTCTACCGGGGCACGGAGGTCGTCGGAGGTGGCACGCTCCGCCGCGACGTACCTCGGCGTTCGCCTCGCAGTTCCGTTGCGTAGCAGCGGCGGAGCGGGCGAACCTGCCGCCGCCTGACTCGCGACGCACGGGCCCTCTGTCCCACCCTCTATACTCACCACCTGTTAGCCCTCCCGACGCGAGGGCGCGCCATCGGAGGCCACACTGGTAGCAGACGACGACGCTCGCGACGTGACGGCGGTTGAGCCGCGACTGAACCCTCCGGGGGACCTCGAGTACGCGCAGGCGTTGCTGGATGTGCTGGTGGACCGTCAGGCCTCGGACGTCGTCCTGCTCGACCTCTCGCAGCTCACGGCGTTCACGGACTACTTCGTCATCGCCACCGTGGACAACATCCGGCAGGCCCGGGCGATCGAGGACGCAGTCAGCAACGAGGCTGCGAAGCACGGCCACAAAGCCAAGATCGAGGGCGCTCCCGAAGACGGCTGGATCCTGGTCGACGCCGGCGAGGGCGTCTTCGTCCACCTCTTCTCCCTCGAAGCCCGCGTCTTCTACGACCTCGAGGGCCTGTGGCACCGCGCCCAGGAGATCGTGCGCGTCCAGTAGCTCTCTCCCTCTGGCCTCGCACTCCGGCCCCCTCGCCCGCGCGGCGGGAGAGGGCGGGGGTGAGGGTCTGCGCCGGCTGCGGCTCCGGATGGCTCACTGACGCCTCTCTTGCGAGACCAGGCAGTCGCCCTCACCCCAACCCCCTCCGACTTCGGTTCTGACCCCCTCTCCCGGTTTCGGGAGAGGGCGGGGGTGAGGGGCCCTTCTGGATCTGCTTCGCGACCGTCCGAGGGGTATTGGGATGCAGATGTGACCCTCACCCCAACCCTCTCCCGAAACCGGGAGAGGGGGCCGGAAGTCGGAGCCAGAGGCGGAGGAGGGGGAGCCAGTGAACCTGCCGGATGTGCCCCTGCTCGTTGCTCGTGCAATCCTCTCCCTGCACCACGGGAGGCACGATGACCACGCCCGACCTTCGCGAGATCTACCACCTGGCGCTGAGCATGGCGGAGGAGGTGGGGCGCATCCACCAGGAGCGGCTGCACATGCCGCGCACGGTGGAGGCGAAGTCCTCGCCGTCGGATGCGGTGACCGAGGTGGA